>CAYLSV010000012.1:15937-16297 GCA_964386435.1 uncultured Tepidisphaerales bacterium | reverse complement strand
CCCCGCCTCTACGAGGCGGAGGCGGCCCCAGCGACGTTGAGTTGTGAACCAAGTCGCGGACTGCCCTACCGCCCGCCGACGTGCCGCAGCAGCATGGCGTTCGATGCCTCCGCAGCCACCCGCACGCCCGGTCGCTGGTAGCGTTTGCGGACCAGGGTTCGCAGGCGTGAACGCTCCTCGCCATCCACGACGCCCGCGGCCTCCACGTCCGACCGCTCCACCGTCGCCACCCGCACATCAGGCGGCAGCGTCAGTTCCAGCACGAACGGTTGCCCCTCGGCGTCGACGTGCAGCATGGGCCCGACTCGCTCCAACTCCGCCGTCGACAGCCCTGGCCCCTCTTCCGGCACTTCTGCTACT
>CAYLSV010000012.1:6313-15927 GCA_964386435.1 uncultured Tepidisphaerales bacterium | reverse complement strand
CCGTCGACCGCACCACCGGCCATGCCAGATGGTCGACCGGGACCCGGACCGTCGCTCCGGCTCTTGTCAAGTGCCACACCCACTGATCGGCAACGATGCGCCCGTCGGCGTGCTCGACGAACACGGTGCCGCGGCCAACCTGCACGAGCGGTGACATCGCCAGCCAAGCCGTAAAACCGCCCACCGCGGCAACGGCCACGGCCGCGGTCAGCCAGCGTCTGCCGACGAGCGCCACGCCGACCACGATCGCCAGCCCGAGCACGGCTGCCGCGATCACCGTCCGTTGGTCCGGCGGATCGACCCACCCCGCCGCCACCGCGTCGGCGTCGATGAGGTCGATCGCCTCCGCCCCGGCCACCAGACGCTGTGGTTGGCCGTTCACCTCGATGGTTGCCGTGTCGCCGATGAGCAACATTGGCACCACCGCCTCCGCCGCCCCATCGGCGTGCCACACCGTGGGCACCACGCCCGGCCCGTCGAGCGTAACGACGTCGGCCCCCTCACTCCGAACCACCACCTCCGCCACCCCGGCGGCGGCCATGCACGGTTGAAGCAGCAGGCAGAGCAGAAACACGATAAAGTCGCCGAGGCCCCCACCGCTGGCGTGCGTAGCCCCGCTGCTACGCAGCGGTGGGGGCATTGTGCTTGAATGAATCGAGCGAGTTTCGGCGCGACCGTCATGTCGCCCCTGTCTCTCGGGTGGCCGTGGAGCTCGCGTCGTGCGTTGGGCCGGACGCGCGAAGCGAGGTCCACGGCCACCCTGGAAGTGCAGGTGACTTCGCATGGGCAATCCGATCAGTCTCCGTCATCCGCTGCCGTCTAGTGGCCGCCTCACCGGCGTTTACCCTTTTTGTTGCGGACTTTTTTCTGCATCCGCGTGCCGCGCTTGGTCTTGAGCAGCCCACCGCCGCCACCGCCACCGCCCTGGGCGGCCATGCCGGCCAAGCCACCGCCCATCAGGCCCTTCATGAGCTTCATCCGGTTGCCCAGGGTCATGCCGCCCACGGCTCGGATCGCCCCGCGGGTCATCTCGTACTGCTTGAGCATGTCGGCGACTTCCTTCGGCTCCACGCCGGCGCCGCGGGCGATGCGCCGCCGCCGGGGCATGTCGATGGAGTCGGGCTTTTTCCGCTCGTGCTTGTTCATCGAGTTGTAGATCGCCCGCATCTGCCCCATGCGGCCCTCCACCTGCTCGCCGTCCATCGCCCCGCTCTTGGCCAGCTCGCCCATGCCGGGGATCATGCCCATCACCTTGTTCATCGGCCCCAGCTTTTGCACCTGGCCGATCTGCGTCATGAAGTCTTCGAGGCTCAGCTGGCCCTTCTCCATCTTCGCCTGAAGCCGCTCGGCCTCGTCCTGGTCGAACTTGTCCTGCGCTTCCTGCACCAAGCCGACCACGTCGCCCATACCCAGGATCCGCTGGGCCATGCCCTCGGGGCGGAACTCGTCGAGGTTCTCCAGCTTCTCGCCGGTGCCGATGAACTTCACCGGCTTGCCGGTGATGTACTTGGCACTCAGCAGCGCGCCGCCGCGGGTGTCGCTGTCGAACTTCGTCAGAATCAGCCCGTCCAGCTCCAACTTCTCGTTGAACGCCTTGGCCGAGTCGACGGCGTCCTGCCCCGTCGCCGCGTCGAGCACGAGGAAAATCTGGTGCGGCCCGACCGCCTTGTTGATGTCGGCCAGCTCGCCCATGAGCGCCTCGTCGATCGCCAACCGCCCGGCGGTGTCGAGGATCAACACGTCCCGCCCCAGCCGCTTCGCCTCGGCCACGGCCGCCTTGGCGACGGCGACGGCCGCGCCCTGTTGCACCTCGCCATGCGGGGCGATCTTGCTGTCGTCGGCGTACACCGGCACGCCCGCCTGCTCGCCGACCACCCGAAGCTGCTGCACCGCCGCCGGCCGCTGCAAATCGACGGCCGCCACCATCGGGTTGAGCCCCTTCTTCGTCCGCAGGAACTGGGCGAGCTTGCCGCAGGTCGTCGTCTTGCCGCTGCCCTGCAGGCCGCACATCATCACTACCGTCGGCCCCGGCTTGACCGTCATCAGCGACGTGTCGACCGGCCCCATGAGGTTCACAAGTTCGTCGTAAACCACCTTCACCATCTGTTGCGCCGGCGACACCGCCCGCAGCACCTCGGTGCCCGTCGCCTTCTCCAAGACGTCCTTCATGAACGCCTCGACGACCTCGAAGTTCACGTCGGCATCGAGCAGCGCCAGGCGGACCTCGCCCAGCGCCTCGCGGACGTTCTCCTCGGAAATCTGCCCCCGCCCCGAAAGCGAGCGAAGCGTCCCGGTCAGCCGGTCGGTCAGTGCGTCGAACATGAGCCGGGCAGTTTAGCCCACACCCGGCACGGCGGAGCCCGGCGGCAACCGCGTGCGGCATGGCATTGCCTCGGCAGACGGAGATCAAGACGCCGCATGCAAGCCGCGAAAGGTTGTCGGCCGATCGAAATCGAGCGACCTTCGGCAGGTGCGGCCGGATGCCGCACGCGCGTTAACAAGATTCATATTGACGGGTGGCGGAACCTTTGATTGAATCCCGCCCATGCATCAGCCCGCCGTTGTTGTGGCCGCCGTGGAGACGCTTGAATCCCGTCGGCTTTTGTCGGCCCCGGCAACGATCGCCGGGGGCACCGTGTTCTTGGAGTTCGATCAAACGTCCTCCGACACAGGTCCGCAGCCGGGGGAGACGGGGCGGCTGGTGTTCGGCGAGTCGACGTACCAGCGGTTCGAGTTCAACACGCTGGAAGAACAGGGCTCGTACCTCTCGTCCCGGCCGGACGATGACACGATTCGGGTGACGCTCAACAGCGACGACCCGGACGACCTGATCACCGGCTCGTTCGTCTTTGCCGACGACGATTCGGGACGGTTCCTGTTTGTCGATACCGACAGCGACTTCTTCGAGGGCGAATTCACGTTCAGCCCCGGCACGGGTGGTGGCGGTGGTGGCGGCAGTGGCGGCAGTGGCGGCGGGGACAGCACTGAAGCGGGGCCGGCACCGACGACGCTCGAGGGGCAGCGGTTGCGGCTGGTGCTTAGTTCGGCCAGCGGCGGGTTTGCCGATGACGGGCCGGGGATCGGGCAGCCGTTCGAGGTCGAGTTCGGGGCGGACACGCTGGAGTTCTTCTTCGGCGGCGACTCCGACGGCACCGACCCGTACACGTCCCGCCGGCTGGACGGCGACACGTTCCTCGTGACGTTCGACGACGGCACCGTCACCAACCTGGAGTTCAATTACACCAGCCCCGCCGGCGGCAGCTTCGGGGCCAGCGAAGACGGCGGCAGCGGCAACGGCACGTTCACCGTTGTCGGCGGCGACACCGGTGGTGGCGGCGGCGGTGGTGGTGGTGGCAGTGATCCGCTGGACGGCGGCGATTCGGACGAAACCGGGCTGGCCCCGGGCTCGGTCCGCAGCGGGCAGCTCACGCTGCGGTTCACCGGCGGCACGGGCGAGTTCGCCACCGAACCCGGCCCCGGCGGCGAGGTGCTGGCGGAGTTCGGCCGCACCGGCTATGTCCTCTCCGGCGGCGACGGCGGCGAAACGGGCGACTACCAGGCCCGCCGGCTCGACGGCAACACGTACTTGATCGGCTTCCTTGAAGATGGCGACGATCCCGACGACCGGGCGTTGGTGCAGCTCGACTTCACCTCGCCGGGCTTCGGGCGGTTCGGCATCAGCGACGACTCGGGCACCGGCAACGGCACGTTTACGCTGGCGACGCCGGGCGAGGGGCCGATCCTGTTGTCGCCGTTTGGCGGGGAGATGATCTTCCGCGACGGCGTGCTGCAACTCGAGGCCGGGGCGGGCGACGACTTCATCGGCATCAGCAACCGCAAGGGCGCGCTGTTCGTCACCCGCAACGGCGTCACCGGCATCGTCGACCCAAGCGAGGTGACGAGCGTGAGCATCAACGCCGGCCAAGGCGACAACTACGTCGAGATTGCCGCGGCGGGCTTGGCGTCGGTCATCGGCAGCGGCGACGGCAGGGACACGATTATCGGCAACTCGGCGCGCGATTACGTCGAGTCCGGCGGCGGCAGCGACCAAATCTTCGGCCAAGGCGGCAACGACCTCTTGCTCGGCCTCGCCGGCGATGACGTCATCTACGGCGGCCCGGGCGACGACACGCTTTACGGCTTTGGCGACAACGACATCCTCGAAGGCGACGCCGGCCGCGACCGGCTCTTCGGCGGCGACGGCAACGACACCCTCGCCGGCGGCAGCGGCCGCGACTTCCTCTACGCCGAGGGCGGCGACGACATCCTCATCGGCGGCCCCGACCGCGACCTCTTCAACGGCGGCGCCGGCACCGACACCGCTTTCGTCGGCCCCGAGGACGACACCACCAACCCCGGCCTGTTCGCCGAGATCGAAACCATCCAAAGCTGACGATGCGGCGCGGGTTCAGAGCTTGATCGTGCCGCGAAACACCTCCAATGCCGGGCCAGTCATTTTCACGTGGTGGCTCGCTTCGTCCCACGCCAGTTGCAGTTCGCCGCCGGGGACTTCGGCGGTGAGTTGGCGGGTGGTGCGGTTCGTCAGCACGCCGGCGACGCACACCGCGCACGCCCCGGTGCCGCAGGCGAGGGTTGGGCCGCTGCCGCGTTCCCAGTGAAGAATGCGGACGCGGTCAGCGGCGAGGCGCTGGACGAAGTGGGCGTTGACGCCTTCGGGAAACGCCGCCCGATCCTCGGCGACCGCCGGGCCCCACTCGGCGAGCGGCACCGCGGCCAGGTCGTCCACGAACGCCACGGCGTGTGGGTTGCCCATCGACACGCAACTCCACCGCAGCCCCAACGGCCCGGTGACGTCGATTGCCCGCTCGCGGTCGCCGAGCGTTGTTGGGATCGCGGCGGGCGTGAGAATCGGCTCGTCCATGTCCACGCTCGCCCCGACCACCCGGCTGGCCGAGTCCCGCTGCAGGTCAATCGCCAGCACGCCGCGGCCGGTTTCGACCTTGACCCGGTCGCCGGTTGCCAAGCCGTCGTCGTGGGCGAGCTTGGCGACGCAGCGGACGCCGTTGCCGCACATTTGGCCCTCGCTGCCGTCGACGTTGAACATCCGCATCCGCACGTCGGCGACGTCCGAAGGCAGCAGCAGGATCACCCCGTCGCCGCCGATGCCAACGTGGCGGGGGCTCAGCCGACGGGCGAGGTCGGCGGGGTCGGGCACGTTCTGCGTGAAGCCGTTGATGTAGATGTAGTCGTTGCCCGCGCCGTGCATTTTCACGAAGTCGAGCCGCATGGCCGGAGCGTATGCCCGGCGGCGACGGGCTTGGCTGTCTAAGCCGCCCGCAAGGTGCGGGGTTGGCCGGCCGTGGGTTGGGTTGGGCGGAGCAGATCGAGCAGGGCCGCGAACTCGTCGGGGTCGTGGGAGAGGGTCACGTCGTAGACGGTGGACCGGGCGAGCGTGGCGGCAAGGTTGGGCGAGGGGCGGGCGGGCGTCAGGTTGGGCATCGGCCAGGCGTCGCGGAGGGTGGCGGTGGCGGCAAAGATCGGCACGGCCTCGGCACACCCGCGGCGGCCGGTGTGGACGATCAACGTGGCCGCGGCCTTGGCCCACGCGGTGTGCGGCATCGCCCCGCCGCCGGGCAGTTGCCGCAGGATCACGCCGTCACCGGCCTGCTCCAACAGCGTCCAGTGGCGGCCCACCACGCGGAAGTCGTCGTCCAGCAACCGGTTGATCTCCGGGCCGCAGTCGAACGGGCACAGCATCAACACGCCCCACCCATCGGCCTCCACCGACGCCGCCGGCAGCAGGTGCGTGCCGCCCAGCCGCAACAACTCCGCCATCGGCAGCAGCACGGCGTGGTCGAGCAACGACCCGTCCGGCACGTCCGGCAACACCCAAACCCGCCACCGGCCGCGGCAGCGGTCGATCTCGCACAAACCCCAGCGCTCGTCGATCAGCCAATGCCGCCCGGCGTCGGCGGGGTCACGCCAAACCTCCGTCAGCCCCTCGGTCAGCCCGACCCGCTGGGCATGCGGCGACACCGCCCGGCTCGCGGCGTCGGCGTCGTAGGGCATCACCTCGCCCCGCACCGGCCGGCTGTTGGGCGGGAAATCTTCTTCGGCCAACACCTGCCACTCCGCCGCCGCGTCGGCGAGCTCCGGCGAATGGCTGGCAATCTCGACGTGATGGCCGCCCACGCACCACGACCAGCGGGCGGCGTCGCTGTGAAGATGGGTAAGACGGGCCACGGCAAAGTTATCGGCCGGGCCCTCAACTTTCCGCCACCACGGCCGCGCTTGACGAACTGCCCGACGCTACCGGCGGGGCAGCCCGTGGCGGAGCGCGTTTTTGCCGAACTTGGTGCGCACGGCGTCGGCGGCTTGATCGACGCGGCGCTGCCGCTCCTGGTCGGCGTCCACGAAAAGCTGGCCCTGCGGTTGGGTGTCGAAGTTGCCCACGCCGAGGCCGAGCAGGCGGAGGGGCTGCCAGTGCTGCGCCGCCCACTCGTCGAAGGTGGCGCGGGCGAGTTGCCAAATGTCGCGGGTGACGTCCGTCGGCTCGGCGAAGGTGCGGCTGCGGGTGATGGTGGTGAAGTCGCCGAAGCGGATTTTCAGCGTCAGGCTGCGGCCCGCGACGCCTTTGGCCCGCAGCCGGGCGGCGACGTCCTCGGCCTGCCACAACAGCACCGACCGGGCCACGTCCGGCTCCTCGATGTTCTGGCCGAACGTCTTCTCGTGGCTCACCTGCTTCGCCTGCCGATCCGTTACCACCGGGCGGGTGTCGTCGCCGTTGATCAAACCCCGCAGCCGCTGGCCCCACTTGCCCAGCCGGCGGTCGAGGTCATCGGCCGGCACGTCGCGGAGTTGGGCGACCGTGCGGACGCCGCGGCTGTTCAGCCACGCCTGAGCCTTGGGTCCGATGCCCCAGATGCGGCCGATGTCCAGCGGGTCGAGGCGGGCCGTCTCGGTGCCGGGCTCGATGACGGTCAAGCCGTCGGGCTTTTCCAAATCGCTGGCGAGCTTGGCCATGAACTTGCTCGTCGCGACGCCGACGCTGCAGGTGAGCCTTGTCTCGGCCACGACGCGGCGGCGAATCGCCCGGGCCATCTCGATCGGCGAGCCGAGCAGGCGCTGGCTGCCGGTGACATCACAAAACGCCTCGTCAATCGACAGCGGCTGCACCAGCGGCGTCGCGTCGTTGAGGATGTTCATCACGATCCGGCTCGCCGCCCGGTACGCCTCAAACCGCCCCTTCACCACAATCGCGTGCGGGCAAAGCCGCAGCGCCCGTGCCGTGGGCATCGCGCTGCGGCAGCCGAACGTCCGCGCCTCGTAACTCGCCGCCGCCACCACCCCCCGCGGCCCGCCGCCACCGACCAGCACCGGCCGCCCCCGCAACGCCGGGTCGTCCCGCTGCTCCACCGACGCGAAGAACGCGTCCATGTCGACGTGAAGAATCGCCCGCGGCCACGGTGGCATCGCGGGAAGTTTATGATCGCCGGCCAAGCGGTTCAGCCGTCGTGCAGGAACGGGAACTTCTGCCGATACCCAGTGACCTCGGCGGGGTCCAGGTCCACGACCACGACGTTCTCCGCCTCCCCCGCGTCGGCGAGCAGGCGGCCGTCGGGGGCGTGGGCCACGCTGCGGCCGGGGTAGGTCACGTGGGGGTCGGTGCCGCAGCGGTTGACGCCGACGACGAACGCCTGGTTCTCGATGGCCCGCGCCTTGAGCAGCGTGAGCCAGTGGTCGACCCGCGCCGCCGGCCAATTAGTCAGGCTGAGGAACAAATCCGCCCCGCCCAGCGCCGCCTGCCGCCAGCCGGTGGGGTGCCGCAAGTCGTAGCAGATGGTCGGCGCGACGGTGAAGCCGCCGAAGTCGAATGTGACGACGCGATCGCCCGGCGGGTAGTGCGCCGCCTCGTCGATCACCGGGAATGGGTGACGCTTGACGTACCGCCCCACCTCCCGCCCGCCCGGCTCGACGATCAGGCACGTGTTCCGCCGCACCTCGCCCTGCCACGTCACCACCCCCACCGCCACGGCAACGCCCGCTCGCTCGGCCAACTGCTTCGCCCATGCCACGCCGTCGTGGCCGAGGGCCGTCGACTTCTTCATCGTGAACCCAATGTCCGCCAACTCCGGCAACACGGCGAGGTCCGCTTCGACGCCGCCGAGCAACTCGCCGTAGTACGCCAGGTTCGCCGCCGGGTTCTGCCAACGGGTGTCGCCCTGAACCAGTGCCACGCGAAGCATGCCCAAGTCTACTCAGTCGACGGCGGGTACAGCACGTGCGGCCCGTCATCCGTTCGGAACATGATCGTTCGGGAATCATCAACGAATAGTTCGAAGCTTTCGCCCTTCCGTCGGTAGCCCAACGGCTCGCCGGTGAGCGGGTTGACTGGCACCCGTGGCAGTAGCGTCGGCACCAACGCCGCGAGTTCGTCCGGGTAATCGCCCGTCCGCCGCCGGTGTAGTTCGAGAGCAACGGCGGTCGCCGCAACGCGGAGGTGAAGGTTGGCCCGGTGGGTTTCGTGCCGCTCAAAGCTGAGCTCCAGCAGCGGGTAATACAGCCACGACGCCCGCGACGGCCCGTGATGCTGCTCCCACTCCGCCTCCAACCTCATGATCGGCACCCGCCACAGCGGTGCGGCGAGGTCCGCCGCCGCCTCGGTTTGCAGCCGGTCCAGCTCCGCCTCGGCCCACGCCCGGCTCGGGAACGCCGCCGCCGCCAGCGGCTGCAGCAACGGCAACAACGGCGACTCCTGCCCGACAAACAGGTTCCGCCGGGGATCGCCTTGGTACTGCCATCGAAGCCGGTCGAACCCTTCGGCCGACATCCGCCCGTTCCCCGCGTACATCCGCTGCAGCGCATCCCGAGCCGCGTCGAACGCCACCGCCGCGTCGGGCAGCGCCACCGGCACCGACAGCTCGTGGGCGAGGTCCCGAAGCTGATCGTCCGATGAAAGCTCCGGATGATCGTGCAGCAGCCGAGCCGTTGCTCGGGCCGCCTGCATCGTGTGCCACCGGCTGACGCCGCTGAGCGAGTCGCCGGGCGTGGCGTTCACCTGCCGGGCCAGCCGCAGCAGCGTGAGCAGCCGCCGCAACGCCCGATTGCCGTCGCCTTCGTCCGCGGCCAGCGCGGCGTCGGCGAGCAGCGGGTCGACCCACGCCTGCATCTTGAAGAAGTCGGAACTGACCAGCCGCCGAATTTCCAGCGGCTCGCTTGCCGTCGGCTCCACCGCGAACGGCCCGCCGCCGAACGCCGGCAAATGCGAGGCAGCAGCGACGTCATCAAGCACCGGGCCGATGGCCCGCAGATACTTCGCCACCGCCGGCGGCACGTCGCCGGAACGAGCCGCCGCCGACACCGGGAACGGCACGTCGTCATCACCCAAAGGCACCGGCGCCTTTGCCAGATCGGCAAGCGCCCGCTCATAGATCGGCCACGCCCGCTGATCCGCCGGCACGGCCTGGACCGCCCGCAGGTACGGCGCGGCATAATCGATCTCCACCTTCGGCGACGATGTGTGGAACCGTACAACCAGCGCGAGGTACAGCAGCGTCAGCCCGCCGAGGCCAATCAGCGTCCAGCGGCCGATGTGCCACGCCAGCGGTCGGTTGCGGCGCTTGGCCCGGCGGATGAGCTTGGCCACCTGCGCC
>CAYLSV010000012.1:0-6303 GCA_964386435.1 uncultured Tepidisphaerales bacterium | reverse complement strand
CGGGTCGCCGAAGCCGGCCACTGCGTCGGCGGGTGCCACGCCGGCCTTAATCGCCGCGGCGAAGTGGTCGCACAACTCGCGGGCCACGTCGGCCGACTCGCCGGGCCAGAGGCGCAGTCGTCTTAGCACCGTCGCCACCGCGTCTTGCGTTACCGGCGGCAGGTTGGCGGCGGCGAGCGTTTGCTGCGCGGTGGGTTCGCCGGGGGCGAGGTGCTTTCGCCAATCGCGGCCGCCCAAAAGCTGGGTGATCGGCGAGCGCAAGGTCGTGAGGATCTTCATGCCGCACCGCCTTCGGGCCGGAGGATGCCGAGGCCGACGAGGGCGGCGGCGACGGCTTGGAGCTGTTTTTCCTTCGTCGCCAAGGTGCGCTTGCCCTTGGCGGTCAGGCGGTAGTACCGGCGGGGTCGCGGGCCGGTCTGGTCGAGGCGGCTGGTGATCAGCTTTTTCGCCTCCAGGTTGTACAGCAGCGGGTAGAGCGTGCTCTGCCCCATCGACAGCACGCCGTCGGTTTGGCGGGTGAGCAGGTCGACCAGCTCGTAGCCGTACCGCTCGCCCCCGGCCAGGAGCCGCATGACGGCCGCCGGGCCGACGCCCCGCATCAAGTCGCGTTCGAGCCTCATGAGTCGTTGCCTCCGGCGGCATGGTATGCCAGACGTAGCATGGGTGCAAGCGGCAACGTGCGGCGGGCGTGTCGGTCGCCCTCGCGTCACTCCTCGTCGGCGGCGTGCTGCTTCAAATCGTCGAGCAGCACAAGCCGGGTCGCCGCCTCGTGGGTCGCGGCGAGGTTCACCTTCGGCGCGACGCCGGCGCGGCGGGCTTCTTCCCAGCGCAGGGCGCACAGGCACCATCGGTCGCCGGGCCGCAGGCCGGGGAAGTTGTACTCGGGCCGCGGCGTCGAGAGGTCGTTGCCCCGCTCGGCGGTGTACTCGAGGAACTCTTCGGTCATCTCGGCGCACACGGTGTGGCTGCCGGCATCCTGCGGGCCGGTGGTGCAGCAGCCGTCGCGGAAGAAGCCGGTCATCGGGTCCGTGCCGCAGGTTTGCAGCGTGGTGCCCAGCACGTTTTTGGCCGCTTGGCCGTTGTTTTGGCTCATGCGGTGACCGGCCGCAAACGGCGGGCCGATACTGAGGTTCATGCGAAGTTGCGACGTGGCGATCATCGGCGGCGGCATCGTGGGGCTGGCCGCGGCGCGGGAGATCCTCACCCGTCGGCCCGATCTGAGCGTAATCGTGCTGGAGAAGGAGCCGACCGTCGCGGCCCACCAGACCGGACATAATTCGGGCGTGCTGCACAGCGGCATCTACTACAAGCCGGGCAGCCTCAAGGCGATCAACTGCCGGCGGGGCAAGGCGCTGATGGAGGCGTTCTGCCGGGAGCACGGCGTGCCGTTCGAGATTTGCGGCAAGGTGATCGTCGCCGTGCGCGAGGCCGACCGCGGGCCGCTGGGCATGATCTTCGAGCGGGGGCGGGCCAACGGCGTGACGTGCGAGCGGATCGACGGCGGGCGGCTGCGGGAGCTGGAGCCGGAGGCGGCGGGCGTCGAGGCGATCCACGTGCCGGAGGCGGGCATCGTCGATTACGCTGCGGTGTGCCAAGCGCTCGCCCGCTTGATCGGCGGGGCGGGCGGCGTGGTGATGCTGAACTCGGCGGTTCAGGAAATCGACCGCGAGGCCGACGCGCTTCACGTGGCGACGACCGGCGGCGAGGTGCGGGCGAAGTTCCTGGTCAACTGCGCCGGGTTGCACAGCGATCGCGTGGCGAAGCTCACCGGGCAGCGGCCGAGGGTGAAGATCGTGCCGTTTCGCGGGGAATACTTCACCCTTCGCCCCGAGGCCCGGCGGCTGGTCAACCACCTCATCTACCCGACGCCCGACCCGGCGTTCCCGTTTCTGGGCGTGCACTTCACCCGCATGATCCACGCCGACGCCCACGGCTCACTCGTGGAGTGCGGCCCCAACGCCGTGCCCGCGGCCAAGCGGGAGGGCTACCGCCGCACCAGCCTCGACCCCCGCGATTTCGCCGAGACGCTCACGTACCCGGCGTTCTGGAAGATGGCCGCGAGGCATTGGCGGATGGGTGCCGGCGAGCTGTGGCGGTCGGCCAGCAAGCGGGCGTTCGTGAGGGCGTTGCAGCGCTTGGTCCCCGCGATCCGCGGCGAGCATCTGGAGCCCGCCCCCGCCGGCGTCCGCGCCCAAGCCCTCGGCCCGGACGGCAAGCTGCTCGACGACTTTGCCGTGCAAACCGGCCACCGCGTGGTGAACGTCCTCAACGCCCCCAGCCCCGCCGCCACGGCCAGTTTGAGCATCGCCGAGCACATCGCCGACAAGCTGGGCGAGCAGCTCGACCGGCCACGGACGACGGTTTCCGCTAAACTGTCGGCATGAGCACGAGCACGCTGGAGCCGCCGGTGATGCCGGTGGCCGATGAGGACGTGGAGCCGGTGACGGTGACGTTGACTGGCCACTTCGCCCGCGTCGTCCGGGAGCAATTGGTGCGGGGCCAGCACGGCACGCTCGACGTCGCCGTGATGGCGCTGATCGACAAGGCCGACCAGGCGCCCGATTTCGACCCGCTGGCGGCGATGGAGCCGGCGGAGCGGGAGAAGTGGCTGGCCGAGACGCGGGCGGCGTTGAGCAACGCCGAGAGGGGCGAATCGTTGCCGTGGGATTCCGGCATCACCGATCGCCTGCGTCGGAAGCATTTGAAGCGAGAAACCGAGGTCGACCAGCAGGAGCAAAGGTAGTGTTCGCCATCCGGTATGAGCCGCCGTTCACGCGCGATCTGGAGGCCATCGATGACTACCTTGGTCGACTGAGCCCACGTGCGGCGATTTACTTTCTCGATGAGGTGGACGAGGTGATCGATCGGCTGCGGCGACACCCGAACTGCGGGCCGCCCGACGAAGACGTGGGGCCGGGGGTTCGCCGGATCAGGGTCGGCTCGGCGCATCTGATTTTCTACCGCAACCGGCACGACACCATCGTGCTGTTGCGCCTTCTGCACGGCGCCCAAGACCGCGCTGGTTTGCGCCTGTGACCGGCGGTGGTGGCTGTTATGATGAGCCCATGCCCGTGCTTGATTCGCCAGAGAAGGAGCCCGCCGTGCGGTTGACGCTGGACGGTCCGGTGGCCGATTGGCTGCGGCGGCTGGTCCGCGAGGGCCGGTACCAGACGGCGGAGGAAGCGGCCCACCACGAGCTGCTTCACGCCTCGGCGTTGGACGACAACGACCTGCGGGATCGGCTTGCCGAAGCCCGGGCCGATGTGGAAGCGGGCCGCGTCATCGAACTGGATTTGGAAGCGCTCAACAGCCGCGGCCGGCAACTGCTCAAGGAGCGGCAGGAGGCACGCGGGTGCTGAGGATCGTTTACACCCGACGCGCCCAGCACGATCTACTGGCCATCTGGGTGTACATCGCCGAGGCATCGGGCGTCGATCGGGCTGAACAGTTCGTGGCCGACTTGAAGGCGCAAGTGCAGACGGTTCTCGGCCGCTTCCCCGGCAGCGGCACGGATCGCGACGACCTTCAGCCGGGCCTGCGGTCGTGGGTGTTCAAATCACACGTCCTCTACTACACGTTCGACGATCGCCACGTGAACGTGCTGACGGTGGTTCACGGCAGACGGGATCGGAGCAGCGGCGCCGTCGTGCGGCTCAGGTGACGGTGCCCGTAAGCCGTGGGCTTTGCGACCGTGACCCCCGGCGGTAGGTTGGCGGCTCGTGAAGCTGTTGGAGTTTGCCATTGATCCGTTCCGCGAAGCCTTTTCGGAGGTGCGGGGGTACGACATCTCGAAGCTGCGGCGGGATGGGGTGGCCGGGGCGACGGTGGCGGCGGTGGCGGTGCCGCAGGCGATGGCTTATGCCATCATCGCCGGGGTGCCGGCGGAGTACGGGCTGTACACGCTGGTGTTTCAATGCCTGATCGGGTCGCTGCTCAACAGCCAGCCGCTGCTCTCGGGCGGGCCGATCAACAGCCAGTCGCTGCTGGTGGCGAGCATCACGACGCGGGCGGTGGGGCCGGGCGATGGGGAGAACCTGCCGATTTATCTGGGGTTTGTGCTGGCGTTGACGTTGACGAAGGGGTTGATCCAGGTCGCGCTGGCGGCCGGGCGGGCAGGGTCGTTGGTGCGGTTCGTCAGCCGCAGCGTGGTCGCCGGGTTCACGGCCGGGGCGGGCGTGCTGATCGCCGCGGGGCAGATCGACGCGTTCCTCGGCTACCGCAAGGCCGCGCCCGATTTCGAGAACACGCCGTATTTGCTCACGTTTGGCGTGCAATCGACGCTGCTGCGGACCGGGCAGACGATCGGCGAGGCGAGCTGGCGGGCGGCGGTGTTGGGGCTGGTCGCGGTGCTCATCGTGCTCGTGGGCCGGCGGCTGGGGAAGTTCGTGCCCGGGCCGCTCATTGCGGTGGTCGGGTGCGGGGCGCTGGTGTGGGGGCTGGGCTGGTTGGCTGAGCCGTTCACGAAAATCCCGGCGTTGCCGCGGGGGCTGCCCTCGCCGACGCTGCCGCGGGTGGCGGGCGACCAGCTCGGCGCGCTGGTGCTGGGCGCGGCGGCGCTGGCGATGATGGGCCTGATGGAGGCCTACAGCATTGGCAAGGCCATTGCCGTCAAGCGGGGCGGGCGGATTGACGCCAACCGCGAGCTGTTCGGGCAGGGGCTGACGCACGTGGCGACCAGCTTTCTCAACAGCATTCCCGGCAGCGGCAGCTTCAGTCGCAGCGCCCTCAACGAACAAGCCGGCGCGGCCACGGCGTTCAGCGGCATCTTCAACGCGCTGCTCGTGCTGGGCATTTTCCTGCTGGCGGCGCCGCTGGCGGTGTACGTGCCGATGAGCGCCATCGCCGCGATCCTGTTCGTCGTCGCGTGGGGCCTCATTGATCTGGGCTTTTTGCGGCAAACGCTCACGGCCAACTGGGACGACTCGGCCGTGTTCGTGGCGACGATGGCGGCGACGCTGTTCTTGCCGCTGAAGTACGCGGTGTTCATCGGCATCGGCTTGAACCTGATCCTGCAGCTCCGCCGCAGCGCCACCCTTCACGCCAGTCGTCTGGTCCCCACGGCCGACGGCCACTTCCGCGAGCTCGACGACGACGACGACCGCCGCGACGAAAGCATCGCCATCTTGCAGCTCGACGGCGACCTGTTCTTCGCCACCGCCGACGAGCTGGAGACCGAACTCGACAACCTGACCATCGAGAACCACGACGCGATCATCCTGCGGTTGCGGCGGGTCCATCACGTCGACGTCACGGTGCTGACGGTGCTCAAAAGCTTCATCGACCGCAGCCGCGCCGTGGGCACGGATGTTTGGCTCTGCGGCGTCGACGACGATTTGCGCCCATCCCTGCAAGCCCTCGGCGTGGCCGACGCCTTGGGCGAGGGCCGACTGATCCCCCAGCGGGACGGCCTGATGGTCGGCCTACGCGAAGCCGTCGCGGCGGCTCGGGGTCAGGCCGAAATCGCCTCGCGTACCGGGGCGGGTGTCGCCTCGAGCGTCTCAACGTAAGTCGCTTCGAGCGGCAAGGGGATGAACCGGCGCGGCGTGAGGAAGATGGGCAAGTCGGGCAACGCATCACCCACCGCTAACGGTTCGGCGAAGAGCCGTGGCTCGGGGCCGTTGCGAATGGCACCGATGGCCAGCGGCTTGTCCGCCGGCCACTTCGGCAACGAGAATCCCGACTCCTCCGCCGCCTCGCCCACGAGTCCCGCAGCCGCCTCGTGGGGGCCGGGCGGGAACAAGTCGATGATGGAGGCGTGCAGCCCCTGACGGGTCAGCCGCGCCACCTTGCGGGCGAAGGCGCCGACCGCTGTTTGACGGTCCTTGTTACCGGGCGAGGTGAGTTCCAGAAACGCGACGGCCTGCCCGCCCCGGCGACGCACAACCACACGCCGCGTCGATGACGCGTACTGGCTGCTTGGCTGCGCCTCCAGCATCACGCTCATCTGGGGCGCCAGCACGGCGGGCGAAGCGTCATCCTGCTCGCCGCTCGAACTCCCCTCGAACCTGTCAGTCGCCTCCCGCTCATCAAGGGCTTCGAACATCAACGCGTCCGGCTCGAACCCGCCGATCCGCCGCTCCAGATCCGCGTAGTAGCCGTCAGGAAGCAGGCCGCCGTTGAGCCGTCGCTTGAACAACGCCAGCCACGACGTGTGGAACCCGTGCCACTCGCCGACGTCGGCGCGCGTCCAGTCGTGAATCGGCATGGCGCGATTCTAACATCGCCCCGGCTCGGCCGTACACTAAGGCGATGGAGTTGCCTGTTGCCGAGAGTGTGCCGCCGGTTCGGCCTGCCGCCCAGCAG
>CAYLSV010000011.1:58294-63674 GCA_964386435.1 uncultured Tepidisphaerales bacterium | reverse complement strand
GCGTCGAGGAGGTCATGCTCGTCTGCGGCGGCAACAACGCCGGCGACTACATCCGCCTCCTGGGCAACGGCCACGAGTTCGGGCTCAAGCATTTGACCTACACCTACCAACCCGACGCCACCGGCATCGCCGCGGCGCTGGGCCTCTGCGAGCGCTACGTCGATGGCGAGCCGATCATGCTCATCCTGGGCGACAACGTCCTGGAATACAGCATCAAGCAGCAGGCCGACAACTTCCGCCAGCAGATCGAAAGCAACGACGGCAAGGGCGCGAAGATCCTGCTCGCCGAGGTCGAGAATCCCAAAGCGTACGGCGTGGCCGAGATGGACGGCGAGAAGGTCGTCGGCATCGTCGAGAAGCCCGAGAATCCCAAGAGCAACAAGGCCGTCATCGGCGTCTACTTCTACGACGGCCACG
Organism: uncultured Tepidisphaerales bacterium; assembly: GCA_964386435.1. Taxonomy (GTDB): domain Bacteria; phylum Planctomycetota; class Phycisphaerae; order Tepidisphaerales; family Tepidisphaeraceae; genus CAYLSV01. The sequence continues at coordinate 63,257 of CAYLSV010000011.1, read as the reverse complement.
TCTTCGACATCGTCAAAACACTCAAGCCCTCGGGCCGGGGCGAGTTGGAGATTACGGATGTCAACAACGCTTACATCGACGCCGGCACGATGACCGCTGACCCGGTGCAGGGCTGGTGGGGCGACTGCGGTGAAAACCTCGACTTCTACCACGCCGCCAGCCGAAAAATCGGCGAGATCGGCGCGAACAAGTGATGTTGTTATTGGTTCTTTGTCCTTCGTCTTTTGACTGTCGGACCAGGGACAAAGAACAAAGGACCAAGAACAAATGACCATTTTCGTCACCGGCGCCGCCGGCTTCATCGGCTCGAACTATGTCCGTCTGCTGCTGTCGCGTGGCGAGGACGTAAAACTCGTCGCGTTCGACGCCCTCACCTACGCCGGCAACCTCGGCAACCTGTCGGATTTGCTCGAGAAGCACCCCGACAAGCTCAGCTTCGTCAAGGGCGACATCTGCGATCCGGCCGCCGTTGGCAAGACGATGGACGAGCATGGCGTCACGCACGTCGTTCACTTCGCGGCTGAGAGTCACGTCGATCGCTCGATTATGAGCAGCGAGCCGTTCGTGCGGACCAACGTCGTCGGCACGCAGGTGCTGCTCGACGAGGCGAAGAAGCGCGGCGTGCAGAAGTTCCTGATGGTCAGCACCGACGAGGTCTACGGCACCCTGCCCGAGGACCAGCCCGAGGTCATGTTCACCGAAGACACGCCGCTGGCCCCCAACAGCCCGTACTCGGCGAGCAAGTGCGGGGCCGACGTGCTGGTCCGCAGCTACTTCCACACCCACGGCATGCCGGTCGTCACCACCCGGTGCAGCAACAACTACGGCCCGTACTGTTTCCCCGAGAAGGCCGTCCCGCTGTTCGTCACGAACCTGATGGAGGGCAAGAAAATCCCCCTCTACGGCGACGGCCTGAACATCCGCGACTGGCTGTTCGTCGAGGACCACGCCGACGCCATCCACACCGTGCTGATGAACGGCCGCGACGGCGAGGTCTACAACGTCGGCGGCAACAACGAGCTCACCAACCGCCAACTCGTCGAGAAGATCCTCGCCGCCATGGGCAAGACGTGGGACGAAGGCGTCGAGCACGTCAAGGACCGCAAGGGCCACGACCGCCGCTACGCGATCGACGCCGGCAAGATCAAACGCGACCTCGGCTGGGAGCCCAAGCACAAGTTTGAGGACGCGATCCGCCTGACCATCGACTGGTACAAGAACAACCAGAGCTGGTGGCGCGAGATCAAGAGCGGGGAATACATGAAATATTACGAGCAGCAGTATCAGACCCGCTGACGTCCGCGGCATGTCGATCCGCTTCACCGAGCCACAGATCTGCGCCGCCGCCGATGAGAAGAGTTGGCAGCGGGGCGTCGACTATGCCGAGCAGGGGCGGGTGAGTCAGTTGACGCTTGACGGCGACGTGTTGCGGGCACTCGTCGCCGGGCAAACGAGCTACGCCGTGACGCTGGCGGTCGAAGGGGCCCGGCTGGTCGGCGAGTGCGACTGCCCGATGGGCATGACCGGCGTGTTCTGCAAGCACTGCGTGGCGGCGGGCCTGGCGTTCCTGCGATGCGACGCGGCGGTGCCGACGCTGGACGACGTGTGCAGTTTCCTCGCGAAACAACCCGCCGAGCGGCTGGCGGGGTGGCTGATGGAGCACGCCCAAACCGACCCGCGCTTACGCGAGCGATTGCTGTTGCGGGCGGCACGCGACGGCGCCGAGCCGGACCGCATGCGGCTCGCCGGCCTGATGGACGAGGCGTTCAACCCGCCCATGCACCTGACTTGGGACGGCGTGGGCCCGGTGCTGGCGGCGATGGACGAGGCCGTCGCCGCGCTCGCCGATTTGCTCGACGACGGCCACGCCAAGCTCGCGCTGGAACTCATCGAGCAGGCGCTGGAGGATTTCGAGGCCAACGCCGATGAGGTGCCGGACGAGCACGGCGAGATCCTGCTCATCGGCGATCGCCTGGCCGAGCTGCACTTGCTGGCGTGCGCGCGGGTGAACCCGAAGCCGAAAAAGCTCGCCGAGCGGCTGTTCCACGACGCGCTCGGCGGCGGTCATGACGTCCTCGACCGGTACGCCGACGTCCTCGGCGAGAAGGGCCGGGCCCACTTCCACAAGCTGACGCTCGATGCCTGGGCCGAGCTGCCGACGCTCGTGCCGGGCGACGCGCCGCCCGGTTTCGATTTGCGTCGGCGACGGCTCAAGGAGCTGATGGAGCAGCTCGCCGGCGACGACCTCGACGCCCGCATCGCCATCGAGAAAAAGGATTTGTCGCACCCGCAAGCGTTCCTTCGGCTCGCCCGCTTGCTCGCCAAAAGCGGCCGTGACGAGGAAGCCACCGCGTGGGCAGAGCAGGGGCTGCAGGCGTTCGACACGCCGGGTCATGGGACCGCCGGGCTGGAAAATTTTCTGATCGACGCCCACCGCGCCGCGGGTCAACACGACGCGGCCGCGGCATTGCGGTGGGCGCAGTTTCAGCACAGCCGGACGTACGCGATCTACGCCATCGCCAAGGACGAGGCGGCCGACGACGCGGCATGGCAGGCGTGGCGGCGCAAGGCGCTGCGATTGCTCCGAGCCAAGGGCGACGACTCAAGCTGGCAGCGGCGGGGCGAGACGCTCGTCCGCGTGCTGCTTGCCGAGGGCGACGTCGCCGGTGCGTGGCGAACCGCCCACCAGCGGGGCCGCCGCCTCCCGAGCGAGCTTTGGCACGACCTCGCCGCCGCCCGCGGCCGAACGCACCCGGTTGACGCGCTGACCATCTACCGCCGCGGCGCCGAGGCCGCCGTCGCCCAAGCCAACAAACCCGGCTACGCCGCGGCCGTCGCCCTGGTCCGCCGGATGACGAAGTTGCTCGACGCACAGAACAAGCCCAATCTGCGGCAAGATCAGCAGGGCTGGCTCGGCAACCTGCGCGATACCCACCGCCGCAAACGATCGTTCCTCGCGATGCTGGACGATCAAAGCAATCCGGTAAAGTAGCCGCGGGGCCTGCCCCGCGCTTTGCCGACCAACGGCCCCCGAAGGGCGGGGCAGGCCCCGCGGCTACCTGACACCGTTCGGCACCACGCTTGGCGCCCCCGCTCAACACGCCCCCGCCGCGGGTCGATGCAAGTTGAAGGCGGATCGTCCGCCCGATTATGCCCGTCTCGCAGCTCATCCCGCTGACCGCCATGCTGCTGCTGTCGGTGGGCGGCGTCGGGCTGCTCACCCGGCTCAAGCACCGCCGCCGCGTCGATGGCCGCCACCTGCTCGCCCGATGGGCCGCCCGCCACGGGCACCACGTCACCCGGGTCCGCGTCCGCCGCCTGTTCCGCGGCCCCTTCTGCCACCGCGCCACCAGCCGGCAGGTCGTTTACCGCGTTACCATCCGCGACGGCACAGCCCGCCGCCGCGCCTACGTCCGCGCCGGCCACCCCCACCTTGGCCCCCAAGTCGCCCAGATCGCCGTCCGCTGGGACGACACCCCGGGCGTGAAGCACATGCGGGTCTAACGCCCACCCCAACCGGACCTCCGCCGCGTGGCGGCGGGGCTGCGTCCGAAGTTCGAGCAACTCAACAGGCGGGCGCAGCCCCGCCGCCACGCGGCGGAGGTCCGGCGCTGTGCCTCAAGAGAAGATGTACTCTCATAACATCAAGCATGCCCGCGACACCCGTCGATGCCTTGACCAGCACCTGCGCCGTGTGGGGATGGCTCGCGGTCGTCGTGGCAGCTTTCGTGTGGGTGCCTCATCTCACCACACGGCGGGCCCGCCGCGATGCCGAGTCGTGGGCGCGGCGGGAAGGGGTGGAACTGGTGCACGTCAGCGCCACCTGGTTCAACGTGTTGAGTAACTGGCACACCTTCCGGCTGCCAGTCGAAGTCCGTCGCGGGCGGCTTCACCGCGAGGGCGTGCTTCAGTTCCGCTTCTGGTTCTCGCTCCCGTTCGGCAGTTGGTCGGGCCTGGAGAAGGTCGCCTGGGACGGCCCGTGGTTCGACCCGCAGGACACCGACGGGCAAATCGCCGATGATGACTGACATGGCGACCCCGGCCCCCAACCTCATCCTCGGCGGTAACGGCATGCTCGCGCAGGCCGTGCGGCGGACCCTTGCCCGGCGGGGCCGGTTGGTTGTGGCCGTGGATCGGGCCGAGGCGGACCTGACCGATCCGGCCCAGGTTGCCGCCGTGTTCGAGAAGCACCAGCCGGGCGTGGTGTACAACTGCGCCGCCTACACCGCCGTTGACAAGGCCGAGCAGGAGGAGGAGTTGGCGAATCGGGTCAACGGTGAGCTCGTCCGCCTCGCCGCCGAGGCGTGCGGGAAGATCGGGGCGAAGCTCGTGCACGTCTCGACCGACTTCGTCTTCGATGGCTCGGCGACATCGCCGTACTCGGTGGACGACGAGCCGAGCCCGATTAGCGCCTACGGCCGCAGCAAGCTGCTGGGCGAGCGGCTTTTGCGGGAGGTCGACCCAAGCGGCTGGATTATTGCCCGCACCGCCTGGCTTTACGGCCCCGGCGGCAACAGCTTCGCCCGGACGATGGCAACGCTGGCCGAGAAGGGCACGCCGCTGAGCGTCGTCGCCGACCAGCACGGTTCCCCGACGATGACCCACGACCTCGCCGACGCCTTGGTGAACCTCGCCGACGCCCGGGCGAGCGGCGTGTTCCACGTCACCAACGCCGGCCAAACCACGTGGCACGGCTTCACGGCCGAGATCCTCCGCCAGTTCAAGCTCAGCGTCCCGCTGACCAAAAGCAGCGCCGCCGACTGGGCGAAGAAAAAGCCCGACGCCGCCAAGCGCCCGGCCTACAGCGTCCTGGATTTATCCACTTACGAGCAGGCCACCGGCCACACCATGCGTCCGTGGCAAGACGCCCTCGCCGAGTTCCGCAACGTCACCGCCGCTCTGGGCGAAGCGGCGTGAGCCGACGCCTCAACGTCGCTGAAACCGCCTCCGCCTCGTGGAGGCG
>CAYLSV010000011.1:51976-58284 GCA_964386435.1 uncultured Tepidisphaerales bacterium | reverse complement strand
CTTCACGACTTGGATCACGCCGCCCCAGCTTGTGAAGCCCCGCCTCCACGAGGCGGAGGCGGTTTCGGCGACCCACGCAAACCAGGACGGGCGGATCAAAGTGTAAAGCCGCCTCAGGCGACCGGTTCGGACCCCACGGGCTGCCCCGTCTCAGGGAACGTCACGTCGCGGTAAAGCTCCGCCAGCGGCAGCTCCAGGTTGAGGCTCCGCACCTTTGCCGAGGCCTCCAACCCACGGGCGGCGCTCATCAGCCAGTCGCCGTCGTCGCGGCGGTGGAAGCTCTGCACCCACGGCCAGTCCTGCTCGATGATTACGTACTCCCGCAACGACTCGAGCCGCATGTAGTGCTCGAACTTCTCCCCCCGATCGAACCCCGCCGTGCTGGGGCTGGCGACCTCGAAGATGACCTTCGGGTTCGTGATGCTGGCGTCGGCTTCGTTGTCCTCGAACAGCTCAACCTCGCCGCAGGTGATGAAGCCGTCGCTGTAGAACGTTCGCCCGGTCGGCGGCACGCGCAAACGGCTGTCGGCCGTGAAGAACTCGCAGCCGGCCGGCACACGAGAACCCGCCAGCGTGCCGAGGCGGGAGCAGATGCGGCCGTGGTTCAAGCTCCCCCCGGCCATCGCGCTCGGCGTCCCATCTTCCAGCCGGTTGGCAGGCGTTACCAAGCCGTTGTCGAAGACGTATTTCGCCTCGCTCTTGGCGTCGAACTTCAGGTACTCCTCCCACGTCATCCGCGGCAGCGGGGCGTCGGCGGCGGGCTTTTCAACGGCGGCCATGCCCCTATGATACCACCTCAGCCCGCCGCGTTGGCGGCGAAGGTGAGGCCGCGGTACAGCGCCGCCAGCGGCAGCGCGAGGTCCAGCGGCGTGACCTGGGCGACGGCGTCGGGGCCGTCGAGGGTTTGCATGAGCCAGTCGCCGTTGTCCTGGCGGAGGAACTGTTGCACCCGCCGCTCCTCGCTGGCAACGATGAGGTACGCCTCGACGGAGTCGATGGTCGTGTAATCGTCCAGTTTCTGGCCACGGTCGATGTGCTGCGTGCTGGGGCTGAGGACCTCGAAGACGACCTTCGGGTTGAGCAGCGTCGAGTAGGCTGGCCCCTCGTCATGGAACTGCCGCTCGCCGCAGACGACCATGGCGTCGGGGTAGTACGTCTGGCGTGTGCTACGGACGTAGAGCCGCATGTCGCTGTCAAGTGTCTGGCACGGCGGCTTCACGCGGTTGAGGCTGCTGATGAGGTTCACCTTGATGACGCTGTGGTTGTACGTGCCGCCGGCCATCATCTCCGGCTCGGGGTACACCAGGCCATCATCGAACAGCAGCTTCGTCTCGCTCTGCTCGGCCAGCTTGGCGTACTCGGTGAAGCTCACCCGGTCGGACTTCGGCAGCGCGCTCATGCCCCAACTATAACATCCTTCCCATGGCCGTTGTCGTTGATCAAGTCTGCTTCGCCCACCCCGGGGGCCACCGGCATCGGGCCGGGTGCGCGGCGGCCGTCCACCCGGACCCGGCAGCAGATCGCCACGGCGGCGATGATTTGCTCCACCACGTCGGCTTCGAGGTCGGGCCCGGCGAGGTGCTGGCGATCACCGGGCCCAACGGCGGCGGCAAGAGCACACTGCTCGGGCTGCTGCTGGGGCAGCTCACGCCCAGCGGCGGGCGGGTGCGGCTGTGCGGCGAGCCGCCGGCGAACACGGTGCGGGCCGGGCGGGTCGGGCACGTCGCCCAGCACGACCCGATTGGCGGCGGGGCGTTGCCGATGACGCTGCTGGATTTGGTCCTCACCGGCCTCGCCGGGCGGGGCGGGCTGTTCGGCTCGGGCATCACCAAGGCCGAACGCCAACACGTCGACGACCTGCTCGGCCGCCTGCGGCTCGACCGTGCCGCCGGTGTGCCAATCGCCCACCTCTCCGGCGGCATGCGTCGCCGCGCCATGCTCGCCCGCGCCCTGGCCCACCGGCCGAGCGTGCTGCTGCTGGACGAGCCGACGCTCGGCCTCGACGCCCCCGGCGTCGCGGCGCTGGGCGAGCTCCTCGCCGATCCACCGGACGTCGCCGACGGGTCGCGGCCGGCAACGGTGGTGGTCACGCACGATGACGCCGTCCTCCAAGCGGCGGATCGACGGGCCATCCTCGACCGCACGTTGCGGACGACGTGAGCACGTTCATAAACCGTCTGGCATACTGCTAAAGTAGTTGCATTGAACTTCACGTTCGAGTAGCGTCCGCTTCCGGTGGCGGGTGGCGAACTCGCCAATCGGTTGTTCAACGGGGATAACGATGGATCATCAAGGCAAGCCGGCGCAAGTCCCGGCAGAGGCGGTGGCACGGCTGCAGGAACTCGTCGAGCAGGACGAGGCGCGGATGCGGGAAACGCGAGCCCAAGCGAGGGCGAAGCTGCCGGTCCAGATGCCCGGCAGTGGCTCGATCGTGGGCGGCCCGCTCAACGACGTGATCCGCGAGCTGGGAGCGCGGCAGTGGCAAACGATCGAGCACTTGCTCGTTGAATCCTTCCACCAAAAGCTCGAGTTCCAGGACGTCGGCACTCGAGGAGCGTTCGACGACGAGCCTGTCGAATCGTGGTACGCCGTAAAACTTCCCGGCGTCCACAGCCACATTGAACCGGACGACACGTCCACCATCGTCTCGTGGACCAACCCGATCGTCATGAAGGGCCTCGACCACAAGACGAACGCCGTGATGCCGATCCACCTCGCCGATGGTCGGCAGCGTCGGTACAAGGTGCTGGCCACAGCCCAATACGAAGGCCGCCTGCTGCCGAACTTGGCCGCAGCCACTTACGCCTGGGACGGCCGTAAGGTATCGTGGTCTGACCGCGAGGAGCTTGACCTCTTGATGCGTGGCAACACCGAGGCATGGTCGCCGCGACCGGGAGCCGCCACACGGGCGAAGGTTCGCCATCGTGCCGACTACGTTGCTGAAGATGTCAGCGGCCTGGGCGAGATCATCGCGTTGGCTGACAAGCGACAGCGTGCCAGCGTGCAGTTGCCCTACGACCGCCACGTGATCATCGAGGGCCCGCCCGGCAGCGGCAAAACGAGCATCGCGCTCATGCGGATCGCCGTGCTCATCGACCAGCAGCACCTCGCGTTCGACGAAGTCGATCGCACCAAACCCGACACTTGGCGCTACGATGCCAAGCGAACTCGGGTGCTGGTGCGGTCGTCGCGGATGCGGCCGTACCTCGAGAAGGGGCTGGCAAATCTAAAGATCCGTGGCGTCGCGGTCGAGCACGTAGCCCAGTTTCTCCGCAGGCGGGCCGGCGACCTGATCGCTGGCGGCTCGCGTCAGGAAGAGCCGTCGCTGACGCGGATCAAGGCATTGCCGCAGGCGCTTGACGTGGTGTGGGCGGCGTTCCGGGCCACGGTGCAGGCGCGGGTCGCTGAGGCTCGATGGCTCGAAGAATTGGAGGTGGCGGGCGGGCAACGGGCTCGTGTGGCCGCGGTAGTGCGCTCATGGTCGCGGCTTGTCGAGCAGACGCCACGTTGTCGAGACAAGTCGGGACGGCCGGCCCTTCCGCCGCAAATCGATTTGGCGACCCGCCTGGCGCCCTCTCGTGGGGTGCCCGAAGTGGCCGACGATGTTCGTCGAGCGTTGACGCTGGTGCCGAAGATCAACCGCCTTGATATCGCGCGTTCGGGCTCGGCCCAGGCGAACGCGCTGGGGCTGGCGGCGGCCAAGGTGATGGATGCCGATGACTTCGCCAAAGCCATGCGGGTGTGGCAATCTCAGGCAACACGCACGGCCGGCCACTCCGAGGCGGACGTGGCGCTGGCCGCAACCCTCGCCGCTGCGATGGGCCGGCGAGATGAACGGCCGCTGACGCACGTCGTCGTTGACGAGGCGCAGGACCTCACACCCGCCGAGGCGCTGGCCGTGCGGCAGTGGCTCGATCCGCGCGGTCTGATCACGGCCGTGGGCGATCTGCGGCAAATGCTCGGCAACCATGGCGGCTTATCGGCGTGGAACGAGCTGAACCTGCCTCGGGCACGCCGGGCGGCGTTCCGCGAGAACTACCGACAAAGCTGGGATATCGGTCGGTTCGTGCAGCACTTGCACCGCCGTCTGTTTGGCGAAGAGCCCGTGTGGAAGCCTAGCACCCGGCGCAAGGGCGGACTCAAGCCGCGGCTGCTGGCGGTGCCCGAGGACGCGGCCGAAGCCGTGGCCCTTGAGGTCGTGGCGATGCGCAAGGACGTGCCAGGCGCGACCGTCGCCGTGGTGTTCGATGACGCGGCTGACCCGATGTTGCTGGAGGTGCTCGACGCGCTGGACAACGCGGGCATCGCCGCCGACAACGAGCCGGGCGAGTCGATCGTGCCGGGCCAGGTCCTGCTGCTCGGTGCGGAGCAGACCAAAGGCTTGGAGTTCGACGGCGTGGTGATCGCCGGCTCGGCGGGCACGATGAGCCGCCGGCTGGGCGGGCCGGGTGTGGCGTTCAATGAGTTGCCGATGCCGCAGCGGCTGGCCCGCAACCGCCTGTACGTGGCGGCGAGCCGGGCACGGCAGTGCTTGGCCATCGTCACCAAGCAGCAGCCGAAGCTGCTCGCCCCGCTGCTCGACGCCCGCATCTGCCAGCCCGGCTGAGGCCGTACAATCGGCTTATGCCCACCCCCGGCGGCTACGAAAAGCACCTCGACGCCCGCACCCTTGCCCGCGTCCGCAACCTGGAGCTCAAGGCCCGCCTCATTGTCGAGGGGTTTCGTATCGGGCAGCACCGCTCGCCGTACAAGGGCAGCAGCGTCGAGTTCGCCGAGCATCGGCAGTATGCCGAGGGCGATGACACGCGGCACGTCGACTGGAAGGTCTTCGGCCGCAGCGACAAGCTGTACATCAAGCAGTTCCAGGCCGAGAACGAGCTGCGGCTGATCCTCGTCGTCGACGCCAGCGAGTCGATGAGTTTTTCCAGCATCGAGAGCCGCGACGCCCCCGGCGAGAGCTGGAGCAAGTTCGACCACGCCACGGCCATCGCCGCCACGCTCGCGTACCTCGCCATCCGCCAGGGCGACGCCGTCGGGCTGGCCATTGTCGACGAGACGCTCAGCCGCTACTTCAAGCCCTCCGCCAGCCGCAGCCAGTGGAAGCAGGTGATCACCGAGCTGGGCAGCGTGCCCAGGTGGAACAAGACGGGTCTGGGCCCGGTGCTGGGGCAGGTCGCCCAGAAGCTGACCGGGCGGTGCGTCGTCGTCGTCATCAGCGACTTCTTCGACGAGGTGCCGCTGATCGAGCGCGGCCTCCGCCAGCTCCGCCACGCCAAGCACGAGGTGATTTGCTGCCAAGTGATGGACCCGCAGGAGCTGCGGTTCCCGTTCGAGGACGTGACGATGTTCGAAGGCTTGGAGTCGGCCGGCGAGCTGCTCACCGAGCCGCGGGCGTTAAGGGAGGCGTACCTCGCGCAGGTGAAGGAGCACACCGAAACCCTAGGCCACCGCTGCCGGCGGCTGGACGTTGACTTCGAGCGGTTCGACTCCGGCGAGCCGCTGGACGTGGCGATCAGCAACTTCCTTGCCGCCCGCGCCGACCGCCTGCGGGTGACATCGTGAGCACCTGACGCCGCACGGTTCTGACGTGGCCCGGCACGCTCACAGCCACGCGCTCGGCTTCTGCGAGACCGGCTCGAGCGTCCCGTCGTCCGGCGTGAACTCCGGATCGGCCTTCTCCGCCGGGATGACGAATAAATCGCCGGTCGTCTCCAGGATCACCGCCTGCGCTTGCCCCCGCCGCGCCAGCCCGGCCGACCGCAGGGACGCGTCGACCTCCGGCGGCGTGATCCGCTCACGGCGGCACATCGCCTCGTCCAACCGCCCGTCCCACAACAGCAGTGACGGCTTGCCCTTAATGATCTCGGCAAACCGCCGCGACCGTGCCGCGATGAACGCCACCGAGTATTGCAGCCCCACGAGCATGACGAACGCCGCGGTTCCCTCCAGCAGCGAGACGCTGTCGTTGAGGATCACCGCTGCCATCGTGCTGCCGGTGGCGACGGTGATGACGAAGTCGAACGCGTTCATCTTCGACAGCGTCCGCTTGCCGCTGAGCCGCAGGAACAGGATGAGCGTCGGGTACGCAATCAACGCCGCCACCGCCACCCGCACGATGCCGGGCCAGCCGTCGTAGAACCAGTTGGTCATGTCGGGCATCACCCGAGCATCGGGCAAACCGCGCATTTCAGCAACGCCCGAACCCCCACGCGGCACCCACTGGCAACGACGTCGACCGGAGCGTGCACATGAGCTGCGCCTCAAAGTCGCTGAAGCCGCCTCCGCCTCGTAGAGGCGGGGCTTCACGG
>CAYLSV010000011.1:50732-51928 GCA_964386435.1 uncultured Tepidisphaerales bacterium | reverse complement strand
CCAATCCGGACCTCCGCCGCGTGGCGGCGGGGCTGATCCTGAATCACCGAGTGCACGACTCACGGGCGTGGGCCCCGCCGTTACACGGCGGTGGGGGCCTCAGCGACGCAAGCATGCGGGCAGTGTTCGCAGATCGCCCGTGCCCTCCCGGCCGGACCTCCGCCGCGTGGCGGCGGGGCTGATCCTGAATCATCAGGTGCACGGACTGCAGGCGTGGGCCCCGCCGTTGTAAGGCGGTGGGGCCTCAGCGACGCGGGTTGCCCGAGCCCGGTTCGTATCCGGCGGCGGCTCTACACTCGCTTCATCTTGGGCGGATGGATCAGCGAACTCAACTTCCCCGCCGCCCTCGTGGTCGCCGCCTGCGTGGGGGCGGCTTGTGCGGGGTTGTCGCCGCTGGTGGTGGCGCGGCGGTGGGCGTTCGCGGCCGAGGGCATCGCCCACAGCGGGCTGGGCGGGGCGGGGACGGTCTGGTTCCTGGCGGCATTCGTGCCGGCGCTGCGGGAGCCGCGACTGGTGCCGGTGGCGGTGGTGGCGGGGGCGCTCCTCGCGGCGGCGGGCATGGTGCTCGTCAGCCGGCGGCGGGAAACGGGGTTCGACGTGGCCGTCGGGGCGGTTTTGGCGGCGACGTTGGCGTGGGGGTTCGTCGGGCGGGAAGTGTACCGGCAAATCGTCGGCGTCGAGCCGGGCGGGTTCGCGGCGCTGCTGGTCGGCCGGCTCGACGTGGCGACGTGGGCCGAGGCGGCGGGGGCGCTGCTGGTGGCCACGCTGGTGCTCGGCACGCTCGTGCTGCTCGCCCGGCCGATCCGCGCGTTCATGCTCGACCCCGCCCTCGCCGCCACCAGCGGCGTGCCCGAGCGGGCGTTGCACTACGGCCTGATGCTCCTCGTCGCCGCGGCCGTCGCCCTGGGCGTCCGCGTCACCGGCACGCTGCTGGTCACGGCCCTGCTCGTGCTGCCCGGTGCCACGGCCGCACGATTCGTCACCCGCCCGACGCCCGCCCTGCTGCTGAGCCTCGCCATTGGCATCACCGCCTGCCTCGCCGCCGTCCTCGCCGGCCGCCTCTGGCCGTGGCTGCCGACCGGCCCGACGGTGGTGCTGACGCTGTGCGTAGGTTTTGCCGCGAGCCTGTTGAAGCGATGAACGCCGAGGGCGCCTCGTTCCTTTCGACGTCGCTGGAAACCCCCACCGCCTCTACG
>CAYLSV010000011.1:44042-50659 GCA_964386435.1 uncultured Tepidisphaerales bacterium | reverse complement strand
CGAGGCGGTGGGGGCGTCGGTGGCGCACGCGGGTCAGCAGGGTCATGTCATGGTGCGAGCTCATCCCTCTTCTCGGCGGAGAACAAGTCATCGTAGTCGACGACGCCCTGATCGACGGCCTACAGCATGACGTACTCGCGACCGATCTGCTCGGCCAACTCGCGGACGCGCGGGTCAGGGTCGTGACCGGCGTAGAAGATCAAAGTCGTGCGGAGCCAGCGGGCCGCCTCGCGGCGGTCACGCAGGGAGTGGGCCGGGTCGCCGATGAGGGTGAGTTGCTGCCGAAGCCGAATGACATCGGCGAAGAACGGCTCACCGCGTAGCGGCGGAGGTCCGGCCGGGACGTCAAACGGCGACGGGGCGTTCGACCGTGGGGGCGGTGTCGCCGGCTGGGGTGGCGGCGTTGACGTGGTGTTGCCAGAAGCCGTCGAAGGTGTGGGCCAAGCTCCACTTTCCGCGGCGGGCGATGGCGGCGCGGCTCATGGCGGGGAGCTTGGCCGGGTCGTCGAGCAAGGCGGCGATGGCCTCGGTCCAGCGGGCGGGTTCCAGGGCGGGGCAGACTTCGCCGGTGACGTGTTCCTCGATGATCTCGCGGGGGCCACCGGTGGCGCTGACGAGGGCGGGCAGGCCGCTTGCCTGGGCCTCCATGACGACCTGGCCGAGCGTGTCGGTGCGGCTGGGAAAGACGAAGAGGTCCGAGCCGGCGTACAGCGGGCCGAGCAATTCGTCGCCAACCTCGCCGAGGAACGCGGCGGGCGTGTCGGCGAGTTCCTGCGCCATCTGTGCCCGGTACGGCCCGTCGCCGGCGACGACGAGGCGGACGTCGTTGCGCCCGGCAACCAGCTCGCGAAACGCCTCGGCCAGCAGCGGCAAATTCTTCTCCACGCTCACCCGGCCGACGTACAGCAGCGAATGCTTCTTGTCGGCGTGCGGCAAATGGGCCAGCGCCGACGGGTCGCGGCGGTGGGGGCCGAACTTGTCGGTGTCAATGCCCGGCTCGATGTCGCCGAGCTTGGCGCGGGGCAGGCCCAGGTCCTCGAGGTTCCAGTGGTAGGCGGTGCTGCGGGAGAGGACGGTGGCCGCCTCGCCGTAGAGCCAGGCCATGTAGCCGCGGGTGGCGTTGACGATGCGGTGGTCGCCGCCGGTCAGATCGTGCAGGTAGGCCGGGAAGTCGGTGTGGTACGTCATCACCGCCGGCACGCGGAGCATGCGGGCGGCCAGGTAGCCGACCAAGCCCATCGGCCCCGGCGTGGAGATGTGGATCACGTCGAACTGCTGGCGGTCGGCGTGCTCGAGCACCTCGATCACCGGCGGCAAATTCAGCGGCAACCCCTCGTACAACGGCATGTCGTGGCTCAAGAGCGGCGTGAAGTTGACGCGGTTGGCGATGTCGAAGCGCGGCGCGTCGGTGCAGGTGTGGACGGTAAAGTGCCGCCCGGCCCGGCGGCCGTGGTCGGCCATGTCGCGGATGAACCGGCCCACGCCGTTGACCTCGTCGAGCGTGTCGGTGAAAAGGCCCACCCGCAAATGCTCGGCGTCGGTCGGCCGGCCGTGGCGGGTGATCTGCGGCAGCAGCCGCCGCTCCTTGTTCTGGTGCGAGAGCGCGAAATAGTACGGCAGCAAAAAGAACTGCTGGCCGAGGAACGCGCCGACGTCCTCGAACAGCGCCCCGAACTTGCCGCTCGTCGCCGCCTCCTTCATCGCGTCGGTCATCGCGGCCGTCACGTCACGGTTGACGCCGCTGGCGAACTGGAAGAACGCCGCGTGCTCGCCGATCGGTGGCAGCTTGGCGTTGGCGGCGTCCCACAGCTCCGGGTGGTCGGCCAGGCGATGCTTCACGCTCTTGAAGAACGATTCGCGGAGCAACGCCATGCCCTGCTTGGGCTGCTTGCGCCACGGCAGGTAGTCGCCGCGCCGCAACCGCTTGGCCCGGCTCTTGAGCCACAAAGCGGCGAACTCCCGCTTCGTCGGCGGCCGGGCCTCGCCCACGAGCGAGCGGATCAGCCGGGTCGAGAGCGACGCGCTGGCCGCCTCGTCGCCGGCGCGTTCGCGGACGTAGTAGCGGGCGGCGACGCCGTAGAACTGGTGGGCGAGCTTGGCCACGCTGCCCGCCTCGCCGCCGACGGTGGTGCGGCCGGTCCGCAGGGCGTCGAGCACGTCGTTGACGGTCTCCACGTCCGGCGGGAACTGCGTGAACGTGCGGCCGACGTTGAGCTGGCCGTGGTCGTCGCTGCCGGCGGTGCGGCTCTTGACGTGCGGCTCGGGCCACATCGGCTCCAGCTCGTGCACGGCCGCCAAGCGGTCCATCTCCGCCGCGTCGAGGCTGTCGAGCAGCGGCTCGAACGCCTGCCGATGGCTGCCGGCGTGCGAGCCGTTGAGCACCTCGAAGCCCTTGAAAATCAGCAAAAGCCGCTCGAGGTGCCAGCGTTCGAGCATGTCGTTCTGGCGATAGATCGGGTGGGCGACGCTGTGGGCGATCTCGTGCTCGCGCAGATACATCGCCACGTCGTAGACGTCGCCGGCGAGCTCCTGGATGTCGTCGTGCTGCTGCTGCGTGTGGCCGTAGACGAGCAAATGGATTTTGCAGCCGTCCTCGGGGAAGCGGACGGTGACTTCCTCGCCGACGACGACGCCGGGCATCTGCGTGATGCGGCACACGCCCTTGATCGAGTCGTGGTCGGTGATGGTGACGAAGTCCATGCCGCGGCGCAGCGCCTGGGCGTAGACGTCCTCCGGGCGGCTGTAGCACTCGGGGCAACTGATGGCCTCGAGCATTTTCTCGCCGGTCTTGTTCGACGCGTCGGAGTGGCAGTGCAGGTCGGCGCGGCGGAAGTTGGGGCTCGGCGTGGGGTTCATGATGTGTCCCGGCGGTTAGGCCGCCCCAGCATGGTGTGGCCGCGTGAGCACCGCGTGTGGCGGACGTGTGGAGTCCAACAGTTTAGGGTGCTGCGGCACCCGCGGGAACCGGCAACCGGCGGGGCGTCACGCGCGAACCGGATCATCGCGGTTCGTCGAGTTTCGCTCGTCGATCTTCGCCCCGCGGAGGCGCAACGCGTTGCCCAGCACGCTCACGTCCGAGAGCGCCATGCACGCCGCGGCGATGGCCGGGTTGAGCAAACCGAATGCCGCGGCGGGGATGGCCAGGACGTTGTAGACGAACGCCAGGAACAAATTCTGCTTCACCACCCGCATCGTCGCCCGGCTCAGGCGGATGGCCGCGGCGACGCCGGTCAGGCTCTGGCCGGTCAGGACGATGCCCCCGGCCTCGGCCGCGACGTCGCTGCCGCCGCCGATGGCGATGCCCAAATCGGCCGCCGCCAGGGCCGGGGCGTCGTTCACGCCGTCGCCGACCATCGCCACCGGGCCGTGCCGCTGGAGTTGCCGCACGATCTCCGCCTTGCCGCCGGGGCGGACCTCGGCGTGCACCTCGTCGAGGCCAAGCTCCCGCGCCACCACGTCGGCCGCGGCCTGGCGGTCGCCGGTGATCAGGACCAGCCGCAACCCGAGCGACTTCAGCGTCGCCAGCGCCTCGGCAGTGTCGGGCTTGATCGAATCACTCAGCGCGATCCGGCCGACGTGCCGGCCGCCGCGGGCGACGTGGACGTGCGTCGCGAACGGCTCGGCCTCGTCCGCCGGCACATCGACATCGTGCTCCGCGAGCAACGCCGCGCTGCCGACCAGCAGCGGCTCGCCGTTCAAGCGCGCCACCACGCCGCGGCCGGGGGCGTCCTCGAACGACTCGGGCAAGTCGGGCGAAATGCCTCGCGTTTTGGCGTGTGCCACCACCGCCGCCGCCAGCGGGTGGCCGCTGAACTGCTCGGCGGCGGCGGCCAGGGCCAGCGTGTCGTCGCCCGTCACCGCCACCACCCTCGGCTGCCCGGACGTGACCGTGCCGGTCTTGTCGAGCGCGACGACGGCCAGCTTCCCCGCCTGCTGGATGGCGTCGATGTGCCGAAGGAGAATGCCCCGCTTCGCCCCCCGCCCGGTGCCGACCATGATCGCCGCCGGCACGGCCAGGCCCAGCGCGCACGGGCAGGCGATGATCAGCACGCTGCACACGCTCTTGGCCAGCATGCCCCACTTCTCCGGCCCCGGCATGTCGGTCATCGTGCCGTACACAAACCAGCCGACGCCGGTGAGCAGCGCGATCAGCAGCACCGTGGGCACGAAGATCGCCGCGATCCGGTCGGCCAGCTTCTGCACGGGCGGCTTGCTCGCTTGTGCCCGCTCGACCAAATCGACGATCTGGGCGAGGGCCGTGTCGGCCCCAATGCGGGTGACGGCGACGACCAGCCGGCCGTCGACGGCGAGGGTGCCGCCGATCACCTCGTCGCCCGGGCCGCGGTCGGCGGGCAGGGGTTCGCCGGTGACAAGGGCCTCGTCCACGCCGCTCCGGCCGTCGATCACCTTGCCGTCGGTGGCGATGCGGTCGCCGGGCCGGGCGACGAAGCGGTCGCCAATCGCCAGCGTGCTCACCGGCACGACTCGCCCGTCCTCCAGCGTCGCCTCGGCCGGGGCCAGATCGACCAACGCCCGGATCGCCTCGCCGGTCTTGTCCCGTGCCCGCGCCTCCAGCCAATGGCCCAAGCTGATGAGCGCCAGAATCGCCGCGGCCTCCATGAAGTACGTCGGTGGCAGGGCGGCCCACCAACCGGCCAAGTGCCCGACCAGCGCGACGAGCGAGTAGCCGTAGGCGACGCTGGTGCCCAAGGCGATCAGCGTGTCCATGTTGGTCGTCCCCCGCCGCAGCCCGGCGAGCGCGCTGCGGTAGAAGCCGGGTCCGATGTACAGCAACGCGACGGTCCCGGCGGCCAGGGCAAGCCACGTCATCCACGTCACGCCGCCGTGGTCGTGGCCGGCGAGGACCATCGACCAATGCGTCACCTCCACCGGCGCCCACAGCAACAGCCCGACCACCGCCCGCCACCCCCAAGCCGAGGCGTGTTGCCGTTGCCGATCCAGCCGCGCCGCCTCCGCGTCCGCCACGTCGCCCCCGTCCACGACGGCCGGGAACCCGCCACCCCGGATCGCTGCCGCCGCCCGCCGGGCCACGTCGTTCGCATCGCCAGTCGCCGTCAGCCGCGCCCGGCCGCGGGCGAGGTTCACGCGAATATCCGCCACGCCGTCCACCCCACGGGCCAGCTTCTCGACGTGCGCGACACAGCTCGCACACGTCATGTTCTCCACGCTGATCCCGACCTCAACGGACATCACCGGCAGTTTACCCCGCAAACAACCTGCCCCCGGACCCACCACCGCCAAAACCGCCTCCGCCTCACAGAGGCGGGGCTACACACGCAGGGCGACGCTCTCCGGAGATCAAGTCGCTGAAGCCCCCACCGCCGTGGTAACGGCGGGGCTACACACGCTGTCCGAGCAAACGGCACCTCGGGCGTAGCCCCGCTGCCCACGCAGCGGTGGGGGCCTCAGCGACGCCCGCAAAGGTGACGGCTCGACAGCGTGGACGCACAAGAACCCCCCACCGCCGTGGTAACGGCGGGGCTACGCCCGTCGTCAAAGCGCGCGGCACCTCGGGCGTAGCCCCGCTGCCCACGCAGCGGTGGGGGCCTCAGCGACACTCGTAAAGGTGACGGCTCAGCCGCGTGGACGCACAAGAGACCCGCGCCGCCGTGGTGACGGCGGGGCTGCGCACGCTGTTCAAGCACGCGGCACCTCGGGCGTAGCCCCGCTGCCCACGCAGCGGTGGGGGCTTCAGCGACGCCCGCCGGGGTAACGGTTTGGGAATGTAAACGCACAAGAAACCCCCCACCGCCGTGGTGACGGCGGGGCTATGCACGGTGTGTAAGTCTTGCCGCTGCGTCGGGCCGATGACGATTTTTGGGGCAGGTTGTGCCGTTGATAGCAGGAAGTTCGCCGCTTCAGATCGCGGTCGAATCCAAAGAATATTCGTCATCCGACGGCGACGGTGCCAGTGGCGTGATCCGGACAAGGCACAGCTTGTGTTCAAGCCACTTGAACTGTTCATCGTGCAAGAGCTTTAACCACGCCGTGAGAAGCAGGCTGAACGAAAGCCACGCATGCTGCGATAGAAGCGATCCGTCGTCCATCTCTTCAACCCGGGTGGCGATCAAGAAACTCGCCGCCGTCGAATCATCCTCGTGGACCTTCAGGTCTTTGATCCAACCTTCCTTACGAACTCCATCAACGATGAACTTGGCGCTAACCCAGTGCTCGATGAGCTCGATGACGCCGTAAACAGGTGCCTGTCGGAGGTCCGACGAAAACAGGGTTCGCAGCACACTCAAGTCCAAAGAATCGGCCAAGTGGAGATCGGCGACCTTCTTTGCCGTCGGGCCGGCGATGCCGAGGATGGTGATTTTGGAGACGCTCATCGCATCGCTTTCGCCCGAAGCGCTCGGGATTGATCAATTGGACGTTGAAGTTCAGGCGTTCACCTGCTCCACCTTCGCGGCGGCGATGAAGTCGTTCTCGGTTAGGCCGCCGACGCTGTTCGTGGTGAAGCGGACACGGGCCGTGTTTTCGGCGAACTGGATGACCGGGTGGTGGTCGATTTGTTCCGCCACGGCGGCGGCGGCGTTGATGAACTTGAGGACGGCGGCGTAGCCGTCGAAGGTGTAGGTTTTGGCCAGCTCTTT
>CAYLSV010000011.1:0-44032 GCA_964386435.1 uncultured Tepidisphaerales bacterium | reverse complement strand
GTCGGTGGTCGCCCAGCCGGCGGCGAGCTGGCGCTGCAGCAGGCCGGCGTCGGCGGGGGCGAGGGCGGGGCTGCCGGGCGTCACGGGTTTCGCCTGCCGTTCGTGCAGCGGGGTCGCGTCGTCGGTCAGGTGGTTGTCGCCTTGCAAATCGCTCATGGCGGGGAACGTACCATCGCCGCGGCGATGGGGCAGCGGGCAAATCCTGTTACGATCGTTGCATGCTGCGCCTGTTGCTGCCGTTGCTGCTGTTCGGGCCGGCCGAGGACGCCGGGCGGCCGGGGTTGCGGGACTTGTCCCCGCCGGGCGTGCTCGTCGGGACGGCGGCGGGCGCGGGGTTGCCGGACCAACCGCGGCTGGCGGCGTTGGTGGGGCGGGAGTTCAACGCGTTCACGCCGGAGAACGCCACCAAGCCGCTGTACCTCCACCCGGCCCCGGACGTGTTCGACTTCGCCGAGGCCGACCGACTGGTCGATTGGGCACGGGCGAACGACATGGCGGTCATCGGCCACACCCTCGTCTGGCACCAGCAGTCGCCGCCGTGGCTGTTCGAGGACGCCGACGGCCGGCCGCTGCCGCGGAAGGTGGCGCTGGCGAACATAGAGCGGTACATCACGACGGTGGTTACTCACTTCCGCGGCCGGGTGCACGGCTGGGACGTGGTGAACGAGGCGGTCAACGACCCCGGCAGGTTGGGCGAGGGCGATCTGCGGGACACGCCGGCGCTGCGGGCGATCGGGCCGGATTACGTCGAGCACGCCTTCCGCTTCGCCCGTGCGGCCGACCCGGGGGCGGAGCTGTACTACAACGATTTCCACATCGAGCGCCACGCCAAGCGCGAGGCGACGCTGCGGCTGCTGGCGAAGCTGAAAGCAGCCGGCGTCGCCCCCGACGCCGTGGGCATCCAGGCCCACTGGCACCTCGGCACGTCGATGGACGAGGTGCGTCGCGGCGTCGCCGCTTACGTGGAGGCCGGCTGGCCGATTATGCTCACCGAGCTCGACGTGAGCGTCCTGAACAACCGCAACGTCGGCGGCGACCTCTCGGCCACCCGCGAGGCGGGCGTCTTGCCGAAGAACCCGTACCCCGACGGCTTGCCCGCCGACGTGGCCGCGAGGCAGGCGGAGATTTATGCGTTGGCCTTCTCGCTGCCGCGCGAGTTTCCGGGCATGGTCCGCCGGATCACGCTCTGGGGCTTCACCGACGAGCGGACCTGGCTGCACGACTTCCCCGTCCGCGGCCGCCGGGACCACCCGCTGGTGTTCGATGCCGATTTGAACCCCAAGCCCGCCTACCACGCTGCCGCCGCGGCGCTGCAAGGGCCGGCGGGGGAGTGACGCTCGGCCCCTACCATGCCCCGTGCACTGGGTCATCGGCGACATTCACGGCATGATCCGGCCGCTGCGGATCCTGCTCGACGTCGTGCACAGCCGTGACCCGGACCCGACGTTCGTCTTCGCCGGCGACTACGTCAACCGCGGCCCGGACAGCCGGGCGGTGGTCGAGTTGCTCTTGTCGCTGGACCACGCCACGTTCTGTCGCGGCAACCACGATGACGTGATGACGCTGCTGCTCACCGGGGCGATGTGGGTGCCCGAGCCGCCCGAGCCGGACGCCCACGCGACAATGATGTTGTTCATGCGCGAAGGACTCGACAACACCCTTGCCAGCTACGGCATCGCCCGGCGAGAGCTGATGGACCTGGCCCGCGGCGACGAGGAAGTGGGGCACGGCGGGGCGATCGGCTTGATCCGGCAGGCGGTGCCGGATGATCATGTCGGGTTCTTTCGCGACCTAATGCCGTGTTACGAACACGAGCAGTTTTTCGTCGCTCATGCTCATTTGCCAAGCGAGGAGTCGGCGGAGAACCTCACGGATCTGCTCACCCGGCGGCCTGCGCTGAAGAAGGGGCTGATCTGGGACCGCTTCGCCCTCTCGGCGATCGCCGCCCGCAAGTCGTGGGGCAAGCTGGGCTACTTCGGCCACACCCCGGTGCGGAGCTACCCGCCGCAGCTCCACGGCGGACGTTATCGGCCCATCGCCGGGGAGTCGATGGTGCTCTTGGACACCGGCTGCTGCATGCCCGACGGCCGCCTGACGGCCGTGAGCCCCGAATCGGGGGCCGTGGTGCAGGTGCATCGCACGGGCGAATTACTTTAGCCAAAATAAGGTTTAATCCGGCGAATTTTGGCGGGTCCGATAGGAGTGCCCCGCTCAAGTTTGGCAACGCGTCGTGATTCGGGCAACAACTGCGGCGGGCATCGGGCCGATGTTCGGATGGTGCGGCCTCCCCCGCCGCGCTTGTCCGCTATGCCGATCCGCCCCGACCAGACAAAGCCCCAAGACGCCGCCGAGCGTCCCGCCGCCCACCCCGCCGAGCAGGCCCTCGACGCCGCCGTGGACGCGGTTGCCGGGGTGGAGCGCGCGCTGGAAGGAGGTCCGTTCGCCGATGGCGGCGACGCGATCAACGAACCCACCCGGGCCGCGTTGCGGGGTGAGCCGCTGGAGGCCCGCATCCTGCTCAGCGGCACCTGGCTCGATCCCGACGGCGACGACATTGCCGGGGCCACCGGCGGCAACGACGTCTTCGCCGGCAGCGATGGGGATGATTCGGGCATCAGCGGCCTGGGTGGTGCCGACAGCATGTTCGGCAGCCTGGGCGACGACGACCTGTCCGGCGACGCCGGCAACGACCAGCTCCACGGCGACGCCACCGCACGGCAGCTGATCCAGAAGACCCTAACCTTCGACACCGCGACCAACGGCTGGACCGGCCTCCGCAACGACCCCGCCGACGGCCACGGCCACGACTTCGGCTGGCACAACACCAACGATGCCGGCGGCGCGGCATCCGGCGAAGCCGGCGGCAACTTCGCCCGCAGCGACGACTCGGCGTTGTACGCCGACTTCGACATCGGCACGCTCACCCTCGACGACGACCTGAGCTTCACCTCCCGCGTGGCTCTGACGGGGGCAAACAACCCCGACAGCGACATCCAACTCGGCTGGATGGCCCCCGACGGGAAGGTGCTGGCCATCGAGATCAAGGAACGACCCGACCCGACGGTTCCGTTCCGCATGTTCATCATTGCCGACATGTCCTCGGGTGGCACGTCGTCGCCGCAGATCGACTTCGGCACGGTCGGCGACACGGTGCTGGTTGACTTGGACTACTCGGCCTCGACGGGCGTGGCGACGCTCAACGTGCGTGACGCGGGCACCAACGCCCTGATCGGTTCGCGGACGCTGGACGTCGGAGCCAGCGTGATCGGCGGCGGCGCGACCTTCACGAGATTCGGCCTGCTCTCGGAGCCCAAGGGCAATGACGAGCCCACCGAGAATTACGCCGTCAAGTTCGACGACATCACGTACACCGTCGCCGCCGACGGCGACTTGACCCATGCCGGTGACGACACCCTCAGCGGCGGCGGCGGCGACGACACGCTCCGCGGCAACGCCGGCGGCGACAGCCTCAGCGGCGACGGCGACGACGACTTGCTGCTGGGCGATGCGCCGCACATCGCCCAGATCCTCGCCGACCACCCGGACCTGACGTACAGCGCGATCAGCGGCAAGTTCTACCGCGTGAGCCACCTCGACGTGACGTGGCAGGAGGCCCGCGACCTCGCCGCCGCCGAGCGGGTGGCGGGGATGGCCGGGCGGCTGGTGCTGCCGCAGAACCAGGCCGAGAGCGACGCCGTCCGCGCACTCGCCACCGGTGGGGGGCTGCTCGACATCCCGCTCGGCGCGACCGACGAAGCCGTCGAGGGCACGTTCATCGACCTCGGCGGCGACCAACTGACGTTCGCCAATTGGAACGCCGGCGAGCCGAACGACGCCAACGGGAACGAGGAGTACGCCGCCCTCAAATGGGATGGTGGCTGGACCGACGAGGCGGCGAGCAACGCTTACACCGGCTTCATCACCGAGTTCGACCCAGCCGACTTGCCCGCCGGGGCCGACACCCTCGCCGGCGGCGACGGCACCGACACGCTGATCGGTAACGCCGGGGCCGACTCTCTCACCGGCGACGCCGGCGACGACGTCCTGCTGGGCGACGGCCTCGACGTGCAGGCGCTCCTGGCCGCCGACCCCGACCTGCGGTGGAACCCGGCCACCGGCAAGCTGTACAAGCTGGTGAGCACCGCCGCCGCTTGGGACGACGCCGCTGTCGCCGCCGACGCATCTTCCGTTCATGGCGTTCGCGGCCGGCTCGTGCAGATCCACGACTCCGCCGAGAACGCGTTCGTGCTGAACGTCACCGGCGGCACCGAGGCGTGGATCGGCCTCAACGACTTGAGCGAGGAGGGCACCTTCCGCTGGACCGACGGCGGCTCGCCCTCGTACACGAACTTCCAGAGCGGCCAGCCGAACAACAACGGCGGCGAGCACATGGTCCACCTCCGCTCCAACGGGGAATGGAACGACGGCAGAGCCAGCACGATGATGGCTTATGTCGTGGAGTACAACCTTGCCGGCCGCGTCGACGGGGCCGACCAACTCGCCGGCGGCGACGGGGCCGACACCCTCTTCGGCGGCCTCGGGGCCGACACCCTCACCGGCGGCGCGGGCAACGACCTGCTCGTCGGCGGCGACACCACCGACTCCGGGAACAACCTCATCACGAACGGGCAGTTCCTCGAAGGGATGACCGGCTCCAACTACCGCGTCAGCGCCGGCGGCTCGCTGGGCGGCTGGAGCGTCGACACCGGCGATGTCGATCAGCGCTGGGACGGGTTCCACCGCACGCCCGGCGGCGGCGCGTCGATTGATCTCAGCGGCTCGGCCGCGACCGGTTCGGTCAGCCAACGCTTCGAGACCACCCCCGGCACGACGTACACGCTCAGCTACGTCACCGGGATGCTGCACAACGGCCAATCGCACAGCCGCACTTACGACGTGGAGGTCGCGGGCCGGACCATCTCGGACGCCGCCGCCTACGACCCCAGCACCGATACGAACCACATCAATTGGCAGACGCGGACGATTACCTTCACGGCGACCGACCACGTCACCGAGCTGCGCTTCGCCTCCACCGCCCCGACCAGCAACGGTGCCCACATCGGCGACGTGCGCGTGGTTGCCTCCGACAGCGGCGACGTGGCGACCTTCACCGGCAACGTCGCCGACTACTCGCTCACCCAGAACGCCGACGGCAGCGTGACCGTCACCGACTCCGTCGCCAACCGCGACGGCATTGACACGCTGTTCGGCATCGAGGAACTTCGCTTCGCCGACTACGCCGTCGATTCTGCCGGGAACCCGCTGCTCATCCTCGGCACCACCGCCGACGACGCCCTCACCGGCCAGGCCCACGACGACACCCTGATCGGCCTCGCCGGCGAGGACACCCTCGACGGCGACGACGGCCAGGACATCGTGCTGGGCGACGGACTCGACGTTCAGGCGCTGCTGACCGCCGACCCCGACCTGCGGTGGAACCCGACGACTGGCAAGCTGTACAAGCTCGTCACCGGCGACGACCTCAACGCCCGCGACGCGGTGGAACGGGCCGACAGCCTCATCCTCAGCGGCGTGCGCGGCCGATTGGTGCAAATCGAGTCGGCGGCGGAGAACGCCGTCGTCACCGCCATGCTCGCCGGCCACAGCGGCGATGCACCGTGGATCGGCGTCAACGACTTCAGCACCGAAGGCACGTGGCGCTACTACGACGGCCGCGAGGCGAGCTTCACCAACTGGCAGAGCGGCCAGCCCAACAACTGGAACGCAAGCCAACACGCCGTCTCGCTCGACATCAACGGCGAGTGGGCCGACCAGACCAACAGCGGCGAGCGGCCGTACCTGGTCGAGTGGGTCGTGGCCAACCCGGTCGGCGGGGCGGACCAACTTGCCGGCGGCGACGGGGCCGACACGCTCCTCGGCGGCGGCGGAGCCGACACCCTCACCGGCGGCAGTGGCGACGACCTGCTCGTCGGCGGCGACACCCCCGGCTCCGCCGCCAACCTCGTCGCCGACGGCCAGTTCCTGCGCAGCCACACCGGCTCGGACGTGCAGGTCAACGCCGGCAACTCGTTCGGCGCCTGGCTCGTCGAGGCGGGCGACATCACCGTCCGCGGCGACACTTACCAAAGCACCCCCGGCGGCGGCGCGACCATTGACCTCAACGGCCTGTCCGCCCCCGGCACGATCAGCCAGCATATCGCCACCGTCGCCGGGCAAAGCTACACCATCAGCTACATCCTCGGCTCCAAGACCGGCGGGGCAACGACCGAACGGACGCTGCAGGTTTCGGCCGCGGGCGAGACGTTCAACGACTCGATCGACTACCAACCCTCCGGCAGCGCGTCGGACCTGAAGTGGCAGGCCCGCTCGTTCACGTTCACCGCCACCGACGCCCTCACCACGCTCCGCTTCGCCAGCACCACCGCCGACACCAACGGCCCGCAGATCGGTGACATCCGGCTTACCGCCGTCGACAACGCCGACGTCGCCGTCTTCAGCGGCAACCGGGCCGACTACACGATCACGCCTAACGCTGACGGCAGCGTAACCGTGACCGACGGTGTCGGCGGCCGCGACGGCATCGACACGCTCGTCGGCATCGAGATGTTGCAGTTCGCCGACAACTCGGCGACCGTTGGGAACCAGACCCGGACCGAGCGGTTCGTCACCAACGGCTCCGACGCCGCCAACGGCTGGACCGGGTTCAACCACACCGCCGACGGCAACACGCTCGGGTACAGCGCCACCAGCCACACCGGCGGCGACGCCGGCGAGATGGGCGGCACCCTCACCCGCACCACCAACGGCACCTACTACGCCGACACCGCCCTCGGCCGCAGCTACACGCTCGACGACGCCATTGTCAGCAGCGGCGAACTCGCCTTCACCGGCCGCAACAACATGGACCTGTCGTTCGTGATGGGCCACTTCCACGAGAGCACGTTCGCCGGCGGCGGCAACCCGGCGACCCTCGGCTTCGACGTCGCCGAACCGCAGTCGGGCGACAACTTCCGCGCCAAGGCCTACATCCGTCTGGACGACGGCACCTGGATGACCGGCACCACCGTCAACCTCGACGGCAACGGCCGGTACAGCTACACCTCCACCTACGACCCGGCCGGCAACGGCACGCTGACCGTCGAGTTCTTCGACGCCGGCGGCAACTCGCTCGGCACCAGCAGCCTCAGCCTCACCGCCTCCCAACGCTCGGCCGGCGCGACATTCGACGCCTTCGGCCTCCACAGCCGCATGGGCAGCGGGGGCAACGCGAACCAATCGGTCGACGTCTACTTCGACGATCTGACCTACACCGCCGCCCGCGACATTATTTCCGCGACGACGAGCACCACCATGGTCGGCACCAGCAAGGCGCTGGTCGTCACGCTCGACGACGGGCTTGATCAGAACGTGCTCGTCGAAGACGCGGCCACCTTCACCGCACGCACCGGCGAGTCTGCCGCGGGCGACGCGTTCGTCGTCAGCGTCAACGGCACCAAGCTCCGCGAGGCCCGCGGCTTCGAGCTGCTGCATATCCAAGCCGGCGACGGGGCCACGTCGTACACGTTTGTCGGCGACTTCAGCGGCACGGACCTGAAGAACAACGCCTTTGCCGTCTACGGCAACGAGCAGGCGGATTCGGTCGACACCACCGCCGTCACGAGCGGCCACCTTGTCGACTTCCACGCCGAGGGCGGGGCCAACCGCCTTGACGGTCGGCCCGGCGACCGCATCGACTACAACAACAGTGACGCCGGCGTGACCGTCGATTTGGGCAACTACACCTTCGCCGGCGGCGACGCGGCGGGCGACGCCGGCAGCGGCTTCGACGAGGTTCACGGTGGCAGCGAGAACGACAACCTGCGCCTGGGCGACACCGGCGGCCAGCTCCGCGGCAACGGCGGCGACGACACCCTCACCGGCGGCGCGGGCGACGACAATATCTCCGCCGGCAGCGGGGCCGACACCCTGATCGGCGGCGCGGGCAACGACTCACTGCACGGCGGCAACGACAACGACTTCATCGACGCCGGCGCGGGCGACGACAACCTCAACGCCGGCAACGGCGACGACACCCTGCTCGGCGGCGACGGCAACGACCGCCTCAACGCCCACAGCGGCGACGACTCGCTCGTCGGTGGCCGCGGCGACGACGTGCTCGACGGCGGCGACGGAGCCGACACTCTCGTGCCCGGCCTCGGCGACGACATCGTCGAGGGCGGCGCCGGCACCGACACCGCCGTCTTCGAGAGCCGCCTCGCCCACTACACGATCACCGACAACGGCGACGGCACCCACACCGTCGCCGGCCCGACCGGCACCGACCTCGTCAAGAACGACGTCGAGTTCCTCCAGTTCGCCGACGGCACCTTTCCCCTCGCCGCCAACCTCGTCACCGGCACCGCGAACGCCGACAACCTCGCCGGCACCGCCAACCCCGAAACACTCATCGGCGAGGCCGGAGCCGACACGATCACCGGCGGCGACGGCGACGACGTCCTCTTCGGCGACGCCCGCACGATCACCGCCGTCGCGAACGAAGACTTCACCGGCGGCGCGAGCGGCTGGAGCGACAACACGACCACCGTCTTGCCCAGCGGCGACACCATTCTCGGCCGCTTCGGCGACTCCGGCAACACGCAGGCGGTCCACAAGACGTTCGCGCTGCCGGGCAACACGCACCAGGCAACGGTGGCCGTCGACGTCTGGATGTTCGACACGGCCGACTCCGGTGAGTTCGTCACCGTGTTCATCAACGACGTGGCCATCCAGTTGCCGTTATTCAAGTCGTCCGCGGCCGACGAGGTCACGACCGGCACGGCCGCCGGGGTCGAGTGGACGTTGGTGCTGCCCGACGACCCGGCCGAGGTCGCATTCGGCAATGCCGGCGCCGGTTGGTTTGATCGCGTCGGGCAACTGACGCTGACGGTGGACGACCCAGGCACCGACCTGAAGCTCGGCTTCGGCTCGAACCTCGACGGCGGCATCAACGACGAGTCCTACGGCATCGGCAGCGTGCAGATCACCGCCGCCACCAGCGCCGGCAGCGGCGACGACCAACTCACCGGCGGCCTCGGCGACGACACCCTCCTCGGCGGCGGCGGCACGGACACCGCGATCTTCTCCGGCAACTACATCGATCACACGCTCACCAGCAACCCCGACGGCACCCACACCGTCACCGGCCCCGACGGCACCGACACCGTCCATGGCGACGTCGAACGCCTCACCTTCGCCGATGGCACACTCGACCGCGCCACCGACACCTTCACCCTCGCCGGCACGAACCAGGTCATCACCTTTGACCTCGACGACCTGCCCGCCCACCTCGACGGCGGCAACGGCAACCGGAACGGCCTGACCCTGCGCCTGCCCGACGGCGTGCCTCACAGCGTGCTCATCGAGGACGCCGCCACCCACGTCTCCCGCGTCGGCGGCAGCCTGCCGATGGGGTCGTTCGTCGTCTCCGTTGACGGCAACGTCGCCAGCGTCGTCACCGACATCGAAACCCTCACGATCCGCAACGGCGACGCCGCGCTCGACGTGAGCATGGTCGGCGACTTCGACGGCACGGCGCTGCCCAATTGGGGCATCACCGTCGAGGGCACCGACGCCGACGAGACGATCAACACCACCGGCATCACCTCCGGTCACGGCATCAACGCCCGGCTCCGCGGCGGCACCGACGCCTTCGACACCGGGCCCGGCCAGGATCGAATGACCTACCACGGCTCGACCGGCCCGATCACCGTCGATTTGCGCGATCAGAGCTTCGCCGGCGGCGACGCGGCGGGCGACTCGGCCAGCGGACTCAACCGCATCACCGGCGGCAGCGGCGGCGATCACATCACCGGTCTCGCCGCGTCCCACAGCTCGATCAGCGGCTACGACGGCGACGACACGCTCATCGGCGGCACCGCCGGCGACTACTTCGAGGGCGGCGAGGGCCACGACCGCATCGTCACCAATGGCGGCAGCGACTTTGTCCACGGCAACGCCGGCGATGACACCGCCGTCTTTCCCGGCAACTACGCCGAGTACATCATCACCGACCACGGCGGCGGCAGTTTCACCGTCGTCGGGCCCAATGGCACCGACACGCTCACCGGCATCGAACACCTCGAGTTCGACGACGTCACCTACCACGCCGACAACACGGCCACCGCCGGCAACGACGCCCTCGTCGGCACCGCCGGCGATAACGCGCTCGACGGCGGCGACGGCAACGACGTCCTGATCGGCGGGGCGGGCAACGACACGCTCATCGGCGGGGCGGGCGACGACATCGCTGTCTTCAACGGCAACCGGGCCGATTACGCCGTTACCGACAACGGCGACGGCACCTACACCGTCACCGGCTCCGACGGCACCGACCTCGTCCACGGCGACGTCGAGACCTTCCAGTTCGACGACGGTCCGATCGCTCTTGGCGACCTCCGGCTCGTCAGCCCGGTCACGACGTTCGCCGACTACACCTTCGCCGCCGACTCGCTCAACTCGGTCGACGCCCACGCCACCACGATTGCCGCCCCGATCACGAGCGGCAACGGCACCGGCTACTCCCTCAGCACCACCGGCGGCGGCGACTACCTGCGCGTCGAGACGACCGACACGAATCACGTCACCGACAGCGACAAGCTCGCCGACGGTCAGTACGTCGCCGTCACCGTCCACGCCGAGCCGGGCACAAAGCTCGACCTCGAATCACTGGTCATCCGCCACAACAAGGACGCGAACGGCCCCAACCGCCTGAGCGTCTACGCCTCCGGCGACGGCGGGGCGACGTTCACCAAAATCCTCAGCGGCAAGAACGTCAACAACGGCTTCAGCACGGCCGGCGACCTCGACTCACTCGGCAATCACGCGTTCCTGCAGGACGTCTCAACCGTCGAGTTCCGCCTCGTCTACTACGGCACCAGTTCGTCGGACTACACCGGCACGAACTCGATCGAGAGCATTGCCGTCAACGGCCGCACCGCCGGGGGCGGCATCACCGCGGGCGACGACACGATCACCGGCACGCCTTACGCCGACACCATTGCCGGCGGCGCGGGCGACGATCAGATCGACGCCGGCGCGGGCGATGACCACGTGCAGGGCGGCGGCCAGACCTACGACCTGGGCGACCTCGGTGACGGCGCCGCCGGCTCCGACGACCGCGTTGGCACCGGGTACCTGATGTACTCCGTCGAGAACGTCCACGACCGCTTCGCCGCCGACCCGACGCACATCGACAACGCCGACCACTTCGTCGTCGTCGGCTTCGACGAACAAACCGGCCGGTGGTTCTACGACGGCCACAACGGCTCGGGCACCGGGCAGGCGGCGCTGTCCGACATCCCCTTCGTGCCGCGCGACACCGACATCCTCGTCGCCGCCGTCGACTTTGACGCCGACACCGCGACCGACCTCAAGGGCACCGCCGCCAACGTTCACGGCATCCTCGCCGGCTACCGCGACGGCGACCTCGTCGTCACGCCCAACCAGTACGGCGGCAGCCACAACCTCGGCGAGTTCGGCCTCGCCGGCACCACCCTCACCCCCTGGCTCACCGGCGACGGCAGCCTGAGCGACGCCGACACCCTTGTCGGCGGCGACGGCAACGACACGCTCACCGGCGACGACTTGGCCGTCGCCGACGTGCTGGCGCTGGACCCCGACCTCGTCTACAACGCCGCCACCGGCAAGTTCTACAAGCTCGTTGTCGGCAGCTTCAACTATGACGCCGCCAAGGCCGCCGCCGAGGCGGCCAGCGTCGCCGGACTGCCCGGGCGGATGGTCACGATCAAGGACGCCGCGGAGAACGAGTTCGTCAGCACCCAGGTCGCCGGCGGTTACTTCATCTGGCTCGGCGCGAGCGACACGGGCCACCAGGACGCCTTCGTCTGGTCCGACGGCACGAACGTCGAATACGAGAACTTCAGTTCGGGTGAACCCAACGGCGCGCAGTGGGAGGACGGCGTCCGCATGCACGCCGACGGCACGTGGGCCGACACCTCGCACCTCACCACCACGCTCAACTTCGTGATCGAGTTCGATCCCACCGCCGGCTTCGACGACGTGATCACCGGCGGCGGCGGCGACGACACGATCCACGGCGGCATCGGCATCGACACCGCCCGCTTCGCCGGCAACGCCGCCGACTACACCATCACCCACAACCCCGACGGCACCGTCACCGTCATCGACTCGGTGAACAACCGTGACGGCATTGACACGCTCCGCGACATCGAGCGGCTGCGGTTCGCCGACAGGGTCTACGAGGTCGTCGTCCAAAGCTTCAACGCCGCCCCGACCGACCTCCTGCTCGACGCCCCCGGCGACAACCTGGTCGCCCAGCCAATTACCACGATCGACAGCTTCACCGGCGCCGGCACCGTCTGGTCCGACGTCGTCCCGACCCGCGGCGGCGGCTACGTGCTGCTTTACAACGACTTCGACCTCAACCAAAGCTGGGACATCAAGGCCCAGCGTTACGACGCGGCCGGCGACGCCGTCGGCGAGTCGTACCTGCTCGTGAGCGACATGCTCACCGGCGGCCAGTACGACGCGTCGGTCACCCAACTCGACGACGGCTCGTTCGTCGTCGTCTGGCGGCGCGATCACAGCAGCGGCATCTTCGGCCAGCAGTTCGACGCCGACATGAACGAGGTCGGCAGCCGCTTCCGCATCGAGACGACCACGCAGGACCGCGAATCCGACCCCGCCGTCACCGCCATTCCCGGCGGCGGCTTCGTCGCCACGTGGCAGAACCGCATCGACCAGGACGGCGACGGCAACTTCGACCACTGGGACATCTACGCCCAGCGCTTCGATGCCAGCGCCAACAAGGTCGGCGGCGAGTTGAAAGTCACCGAGGCCGCGGGCACTCAAACTCAACCCACCGTCGCCGCCTTCCCCAACGGCCGGTTCATGGTCGCCTGGCACGACGACGAGAACAACGGCATCGACGGCAGCTCCGACGGCGTCGGCGGCCGGGTCTACGACGCCAGCGGCAACCCGATCGGCCCCGAGTTCGTTGTCAACACCACCACCGCCGGCTGGCAGGGCAGCCCCGAACTCGTCGCCCTCGACGGCGACAAGGTGCTGGCAATCTACCGCAAATCAGATGGCTCGGGGCAGGGCGTGTACGGCAAAGTCTTCGACTCCGCCGGCAACGTGCTGGTCGACGAGTACCAGATCAACGTCGGCTACACCCTCAGCGAGCAGTACGACATCCAGGCCCAAGCGCTCGACGACGGCGGGGCGGCCATCGTCTGGCGGTCCCGAGATGAGCAGCACATCGACGCCACCAACAGCCGCATTATGGCGGCTCGCGTCGACGCCAACGGCGCGCTCGTCGGCACGCCGTGGGAGCTCAGCGACACCGACCCCGGCTACCTGCAGCGCCTGCCCAACGTCGGCCAGCTCGAGGGCGGCGATTTGGTCTTCAGCTGGCTCAAAACCTCCGACGGCACCGCCGCGACGCAGACGAACGACAAAGTCTTCCGCCTCCACACCGACCTCAACGGCAACGACATCAGCGGCATTCTGGAGACGGAGATTTTCACGCAGGTCGAAGATCTGCGGGTCGAGTCGACCGCCCTCACCACCGGCGGCCACGTCGTCACCTGGCTGAACCGCGGCTTCGACGACGGCGCGAGCTTTGGCATCCGTGGCCAGGTCTACGACGCCGCCGGCAACGCCCAGGGCAGTCCGTTCATCCTCAACGTTGGTCTCACCACCGGCGACCAACACCACCCGACGATTGCCGCTTTGCCGGGCGGCGGCTTCGTCGCCGCGTGGCAGTCGCAAGGCGACGGCGACATCTGGGGCATCCGCACCGCCCGCTTCGACGGCGACGGCAATCAGGTGCCCGGCTCCGAGGTGTTTGCCAACACCACCACCGCCGACCGCCAGGAACTCCCGCACATCGCCGTCAACCCCAACGGCGGCTACACCCTGGTCTGGCGCAGCCACGATCAGTCGTCGGACA
This sequence comes from uncultured Tepidisphaerales bacterium, assembly GCA_964386435.1. Lineage (GTDB taxonomy): Bacteria > Planctomycetota > Phycisphaerae > Tepidisphaerales > Tepidisphaeraceae > CAYLSV01. Next base: position 30,099 of record CAYLSV010000011.1, on the reverse strand, counting down.
CGTCCGACTGGGACTCGGTGCTGCAGCACTTCGACGCCTCGGGCAACAAGGTCGGCGGCGAGGTGGTGCTCAACACCGTGGAGCACAACCAGCAGCGCGAGCCACGCATCGCTTACAACGCCAGCGGCGTTTCATTGGTGACGTGGCAAAACGCCCACGGTGCCAGTGGCGACGGCGACGACTACAGCGTGATGGGCCGGCTGTTCGATGCCAGCGGCAACGCGGTTGGCGTCGACTTCGTCATCAACGATTACAGCAGCAGCACCCAGTCCGAGCCGCAGATCGCCGCCCTCGCCGACGGCCGGTTCGTGGTGGCGTACAACAGCGCCGGCATCGACGGCAGCCGCTACGGCGTCGGGGCTCGCCTGATCAACGCCGACGGCACGTTCGACGGGCCCGAGCTGATCCTCAACGATACCACCGCCGGCGACCAGCTCCGCCCGCAACTCACCGCCACCGGCAACGGCGGGTTCGCCCTCAGCTACGTCGGCTCCGGCGAGGGGCAAAGCTACGCCCTGTGGGGCCGCACCTTCGACGCCAACGGCACGCCCACCTCCGACGAGTTCCGCGTCAGCGACATCGACGACGGCTGGGTCTCTTACCGGCAGAGCCTGATCGAGCGAAACGACGGCTCGCTGATCTTCAACTGGACCGCCTTCGACAAGAACGAGGGCTCGCTCGTTCAGCAACGCGTTTACACGCCGGGCCTCATTGAGTCGACCGTCGGCGGGGCGGTGATCGCCAACCTCCACACCGTCGACCCCGACGACACCGCCGGCTTTACGTACGAGATCATCGCCGACGACAACGGCGACTTCCAGCTCGTCGACGGCCACCTCGTGGTCCGGCCCGGCTCGACGTTCGACGCCGACAACGACCCGGTCCGCAACCTGACCATCCGCGTCACCGACCCCTCGGGCAACACGTTCGACAAAGCCTTCGGCATCCAGCCGCTGCCGGTAAACGAAGCGCCCACCAGCGTGAGCTTCACCGCCGCCGCGCTGCCTGAGAACAGCCCCAACGGCACCGTCGTCGGCAACGCCACCGCCGCCGATCCCGACGCCGGCGACACGATCACCTACAGCCTGCCCGACAACGCCGACGGCCGATTCGCCATCGACGAGACCACCGGCCAAGTCACCGTCGCCGACGCCACCCGTCTCGATTTCGAGGCGGCCAGCAGTCACGACATCAGGATCCGCGCCACCGACGCCGAAGGCCTGCGGCGGGACGAGACGTTTACGATCCTCGTTGCCGACGCGAATGACGCGCCCACTCAAGTGGTACTCGACCAAACCGTGGTCAACGAAAATGTGCCTGATGGCACAACCGTCGGCCACGCCACCGCCGACGATCAGGACGCCGGCGACACGCACACCTACGCCCTGACTGACAACGCCGGCGGCCGGTTCGCCATCGACGCCGGCACCGGGGCGATCACCGTCCTCGACGGCTCGCTGCTGAACCACGAGGCCGCCGCCTCGCACAACATCACCGTCCGCACCACCGATGCCGCGGGCGAGACGCGCGACGAGACGTTCGTCATCACCGTCGCCGACGTCAACGAGACGCCCACCAACCTCACCGCCGCCGACCCGCTGGAAGTTGACGAGAACGTCGCCGACAACACCGCGGTCGGCAGCGTCGCTGTGACGGACCCCGACGACGGTGACACGCACACCTACACCCTGACCGATAACGCTGGCGGCCGGTTCGCCATCAACCCGGCCAGCGGCGAGATCACCGTTGCCGACGGCTCGCTGCTCGACCACGAAGCGGCCGACTCGCACAACGTCACCGTCCGCGTCACCGACAGCGGCGGGCTGACCCGCGATGAGACCTTCGCCATCGCCGTCGGCGACGTCAACGAAGCGCCCACCGTTGCCAACGCTCCGGCGGATCTGGCGGCCACCGAGGACGTGGCGTTCAGCCACACCGTGCCAGCCAACACGTTTGCCGATGTCGACGACGGCGACGCGTTGACCCTCACCGCCACGCTCACCAACGGCGACCCGCTGCCAAGTTGGCTCGCCTTCGATGGCCAAACATTCACCGGCACCCCGGCCAACGCCGACGTCGGCACGCTCGCCATCCGCCTGGTCGCCACTGACAACGCCGGTGCATCGCAGCAGGCCGACTTCTCGCTGACGGTGGCCAATGTCAACGATGCGCCCGACACACTGACAGTCACGCCGCCGGCCACGCTGCCCGAGGACGTGGCCGCCGGCAGTGTGGTCGCCACCGCGTCGGCGACCGATCCCGACGCGGGCGACAGCCTCACCTACAGCCTGCCGGGCGACGCCGGCGGCCGGTTCACCATCGACCCGACCAGCGGCGAGATCACCGTCGCCAACGGCGCGAGCTTCGACTTCGAGTCGGGCAACACCCACACCCTCACCGTCCGCGCCACCGACAACGACTCGGCCACCCGCGACCTGGCGGTAACGGTGCAGATCACCGACGCCAATGAAGCGCCCACTGCGCTGACACTCGCGCCGTCGGACACGACCCGGCTGGCCGATGACTTCGCCGGCGGCATCGATTCGGTCAACTGGTCGGTGCTCAACCAGCGGGCCGAGAGCGATGTCTCGGTGGTCAACGGCGAGTTGACCTTCACCGGCCGCGGCTACCTGCGGACGCAGGACGCGTTCGCCCCGGCCGGCGTCGACGGCGTCGAGGTCCGCGGCCGGTTGGAACGCGGCGTCGGCGGCGACAACTTCACGATCGGCACCCGCACCGACGGGACCGGCGGCGGCAGTTGGCACGAGTTGGCCGACGGTGTGAAGTTCGTCATCCGCGCCGACAACAACTACATCCAGATCGCCGGCGCCGGCAGCGTCAGCCTCGCCGGCGGCAACGTCAGCGCGCCGCTCGCCATCGGCCCCAACGACGTCCTCGACTTCGAGGCAATCGACGACGGCACGAACCTGACCTTTGCGGTGGCGAACCTGACCCGGGGCACCTCGGCCTCCGTCACCGCCACCAGCGCCGACGCCGGCAGCGGCGGCCGGATCGCGTTCTACAACCGCGAGGGCGCGACCAACACCAGCACCGTCGACGCCCTGAGCATCGAGACCGGCGTCAATGCTGCCCCAGCCGCACTTCCGGAAAACGCCGCCAACGGCGACGCCGTCGCCCGCGTCTTGGTCGCCGACCCGGACCTTGCCGACACCTTCACCTTTGCCCTGACCGACACCGCCGCCGGCCGCTTCGCCATCGACGCCATTACCGGCCAGATCACCGTCGCCGACGCCAGCCAACTTGATTACGAGTCGGCCACCAGCCATGCCGTCACCGTCCGCGTCACCGACGCCGGCGGCGAGATGCACGACGAGACGCTGACGATCCAACTCGCCGACGCCAACGACACGCCGACGGTCGACAACGCGCTCGCCGACCAAGCCGCCACCGAGGACTCGGCCTTCAGCTACACGGTACCCGCCAACGCCTTCGGCGACGTCGACGCCGGCGACACGCTCACGCACTCGGCCACGCTCGCCGACGGCAACCCGCTGCCGACGTGGCTCGACTTCGACGAGAACAGCCGCACCTTCACCGGCACCCCGGCCAACGGCGACGTCGGCACGATCGCCGTCCGCGTGACGGCCACCGACGGTTCAGGCGCGACGGTCAGCGACGACTTTGCCCTCACCGTCGCCAACGCCAACGACGCCCCGGTGCTGGCCGACGCCGCGATGAGCGTCAGCGAGGCGGCGACGGTCGGCACCGTCGTCGGCACCGCCGCGGCGACGGATGTTGATGCCGGCGACACCATCACGTATGCCATCACCGCCGGCAACGATGACGCCACGTTCGCCATCGACGCCAACGGGCAGATCACGGTGGCGGACCCGGCCGCGCTCAATCACGAGCAGACGCCGCGCCGCGAGCTGACCGTCACCGCTACCGACGAGGCGGGCGCGAGTGATGCGGGCACCGTCACCATCGACACCGCCGATGTGGGGGAGATCCCTTTCCCGATCGTCACGGTTGGCGCGGAGCTTGTTTTGAGCCCCAACGAGCCCGGCGACGCCAACTGGTCGACCAGCGGCACGGCGACGCCCGAGAGCAGCCGCGTCCGGTTCAACGGCGGCAACGGTCCGAACGACGGTGTCGTCTGGCAGAACGTGGCCACGGTGCCGGGGCAGACGTACGCGCTGACCTTCGAACACCGCGGCGGCTCAGCGACCAAGCTGCAGGAGCTGGGCGTCGAGGTGATCGGCGGCAACACGCTGATCGACGAGACCTACGGCAGCCTGAGCAACGACGACCGTTGGCAGACGGTCACGTTCACCGCCGACGCAAACGCCACCACGCTGCGGTTCAGCGATCGCGGCAGCGTGACCGGGTCGAGTGACCTGTTGCTCGAGCACGTGAGCCTGCGGGCCGTTGATGCGCCGGCGGTGAACGAGGACGCGGCGAACGGCGACGCGGTCGCGCGGGTCTTGCCCGGCGACGCCGATGCCGGCGACACGCACACGTTCGCCTTGACCAATAACGCCGGCGGCCGGTTCGCAATCGACGCCAGCGGCGACATCACGGTGGCCGACGCGTCGCTGCTCGATTACGACGACGCGACGAACCACGCCGTCGTCGCCACCGTCACCGACGCCGCGGGTAATGTGGCCACCGAGACGATCACGATCAACGTCATCGACCGTGTTGTGATGACCGAGGGCAGCGGGGCGGGCGAATCGCTCACCGGCACCGCCGACGGCGACCGCCTGGCCGGCCTCGGCGGCGACGACGCAATCGCCGGCGGCGACGGCGACGACCTGATCCTCGGCGACGGCACCGACGTGCAGGCCCTGCTCGATGCCGACCCCGACCTCCGCTGGAACCCGGCGACCGGCAAGCTGTACAAGCTGGTCGACACGCGCGTCAACTTTGACGCAGCCACGCAGGCGGCTCAGGCGATGAATGTCGACGGCGTGCAGGGCCGGCTCGTGCAGATCCGTAGCGCGGCCGAGAACGACTTCATAGTTAACCAAGTCATTGATGGCGAGAAGGCGTGGATCGGGCTCAATGATTTGGCCAAGGAGGGTTCTTTCTACTGGACTGACGGCAGCGCCGTGAGCTTCTCCAACTGGCGGACCTTCGAGCCGAATAACGCCGGCAGCGGCGAACATGCTGCGGTGGTGAGGCCCGATGGCGAATGGAACGACCAGCAACACACGAACAAGATTAATGCGGTCGTCGAGTTCGACCTCCGCTCCGCTGCAATTGGCGACGACCTGCTCACCGGCGACGCTGGGGCCGACAGCCTGTTCGGCGGCGGCGGGGCGGACACGCTCACCGGCGGCGCGGGCGACGACCTGCTCGTCGGCGGCGACACCACCGACTCCGCCGCAACCCTGATCGCCGACGGCCGCTTCCTCGCCGACGGCAACACGACGACCGTCGCCCGCGGCACCACCGTCGGCGGCTGGAACGTCACCGCCGGCACCGTCCAACTGCTCGGCGACGACTGGCAGCGCAGCCCCAGCGGCGGCCGCGGCGTCGACCTCTCGAACGCGACCGAAGCGACAGAAATCGCCCAAACCTTCGCCACCGCCGTCGGCCGCGAGTACACCGTCACGCTCGCCCTCACCGGCAACTTCAACGCCGGCGGCACAGGTGCGGTCCTCACCGCCGCCGCCGCGGGCGTGTCGGAGCCATTCGTGTACCACCGCCCCAGCGGCCACAACCAGATTGACCTGGGTTGGCAGGTGAGAACGTTCACGTTCACGGCCACCGACGCCACCACCACCCTGACGCTCGGCAGCACGACCGACGCCACCGGCCCGATCGTCGGCGACGTCCGCGTGACGGAGGCCGACGCCGGCGACCTCGCCATGTTCACCGGCAACTTCGGCGACTACACCATCACCACCGACGGCCACTTCCTCACCGTCGCCGACGGCACCGCCAACCGCGACGGCATCGACACGCTGTTCGGCATCGAGCAACTCGTCTTCGCCGACTTCACCCGCGACCTCGCCGCCGGCACCTACACCGGCACCAGCGGCGACGAGACACTCGCGCTGAACCTCGCCGACCTGGAGCGCAGCATCGACCTCGCCGGCGGCCATGACCGGCTCGAGCTGACGCTGCCCGACGGCTCGGCCCACGCCGTGCTGCTCGAGGACGCCGCCACCCACAACGCCCGCACCGGCGCAACATTGGCCGCCGACGCCGTGGCCCTTTCCATCGACGGCAGCCTCGCCACGGCGTTCACCGGCGTCGAGAGCTTCACGCTCGTCAACGGCGACGCCGCGCTCGACCTCGACATGGTCGGCGACTTCGACAACACCACGCTGCAGTGGTGGGGCGTCTCGGTTCAAGGCGGCGCGGGCGACGAGGCGATCGATACCACGCTCGTCACCTCCGCCCACGGCGTGCGTGCCCAGCTCGCCGGCGGCAACGACACCTTCGCCGGCCGGCCTGGCTACGACGAGTTGCTCTACGCTTCCGCCGACCCCATAACCGTCGACCTGAACGACTACAGCTTCCTCGGCGGCGACGCGACGGGCGATGTGGTCAGCGGCCTTAACCGCGTTGGCGGCGGCACCGGCGATGACCACCTCACGGCCGCTGTTCATCAGCAGGCCATCTTCCACGGCGGCGGCGGGGCTGACACGCTGATCGGCTCTTCCCAGTACCAATACTTCGATGGCGGCACCGGCGACGACCGTCTGATCGGCCACGGCGGCGACGACTACCTTCACGGCAACGCCGGCACCGACACCGCCGTCTTCAACGGGCCAAGCAGCGCCTACGTCATCACCGACAACGGCGACGGCACCCACACCGTCGACGGCCCCGACGGCCGCGACACGATTCGCGAAGTTGAAACGCTCGAGTTCGATGACGGCTTCTACGACGTCGCCACCGGCGAGCTGCGTGCCGGGCAGGACTTGCGGCTGCACCTGAAGCTCGACGGCGACCTCACCGACAGCTCGACGCACAACCACAGCACCAGCACCGTCGGCACCGCCAGCTTCGCCGCCGGGGCGGTCGACGGCGGCGCGAGCTTCGGTGGCAGCGAGCGGCTCGTGGTGGCCGACGATCCGGCGCTCAACGTCGGCAGCGGCGACTTCAGCGTCGCCCTGTGGTTCAACACCGACGAACGCACCGGCGAGTTCCGCTGGCTGTTCCAGAAGTCGGTGGGTGGCGGCACCGCGTCCACGGGCTACGGCCTGTACCTGGGCGAAACCGACGGCCGACTGCGGTTTGTCGCGCCCGATGGGTCCGGCCGCGCCCTGGCCCGGTCTGTCGAGGGATTCGACGACGGCCAGTGGCACCACGCCGTTGGCGTGCGGTCGGGCGACGACTTCCTCCTGTACGTCGACGGCAAGCTCCGCGACACCGCCACGTACGCCGCCGGCTCGCTCGACAACGCCCTGCCGGTCCAGATCGCCAGCGACGGCAACTACGCCGCCGCGGTGGACGACGTGCAGCTTTGGGGCGAAGCGCTCTCGGCCGACCGCGTGGCCGGTATGGCCTCCCGTTGGACCGACGCCGGCGGCGCGGCCCAAGGCACGGCCACCCCCGACGCCGACATCTTCACCGGTTCCGACGCCGGCGATTCGGCCGACGGCGGCGCGGGCGACGACACCCTTACCGGCGGCCTCGGCGACGACGCACTTCGCGGCGGGGCCGGCACCGACACCGCCGTCTTCTCCGGCGACTACGACAGCTACACGATCACCGACAACGGCAGCGGCTCCTTCACCGTCGCTGGCCCCGACGGCACCGATGCGCTCGACGACATCGAGGTGCTGCGGTTCGACGACGCCACGTACACACTCGGCCAGTCGCTTGTGTTCAACGGTGGCGCCGACCGCGACGACGCCTGGCACGCCGACGACGTGCCGCCGACGCTGACGTTCGGCAGCGGCACCAACGACCGCCTGCGCCTGACGCTGCCCGATGGCGCGGCGGGTGCTGTGCTCGTCGAGGACGCGGCGACCTACAACGCCCGCACCGGCGGCTCCGAGCCCGTGACGGCCGTCGTTGTCAGCCTGGGCGGCTCGAAGCTGACAAGCGTGACCGGCACCGAGCGGCTCGACATCACCGTTGGTGACGGCGGGGCGGCCGTCACGTTCGCCGGCGACTTTGACGCGACCGCACTTGGCCTCGACGGTTTGCGGGTGCTGGGTTCGTCGGCGGACGATCAGGTCACCACGACGGCCGTCACCAGCGATCACGCCATCGACTTCATCGGCCGCGAGGGTGCCGACGCGATGGTGGGTCGGCCGCAGGATGTGCTGCGGTATCAGGACGGGGCGGCCGTTCAAATCGACTACGCCGCCGGCACGTTTGCCGGTGCGGCCGCGGGCGACTCGTCCAGCGGCGCGGCCGTCGTCCGCGGCTCGAGCTTCGGCGACAGCTTCGGGGCTTCGACCACCGCCTCAAACATCAGCGGCGGCACTGGCGACGACACGATCGACGGCAACGCGGGCGACGACACCCTCGTCGGCGACGGCGACGACGACGTCCTCAGCGGCCATGGCGGCCGCGACATCCTGCGCGGCGGCATCGGCGAGGACCGCCTTCACGGTGGTGCCGACAATGACACCCTCCAAGGCAACGACGGCGACGACACCCTCGCCGGCGGCACCGGCGACGACCTGATCTACGGCTCGGCCGGCACCGACATCGCCCTGTTCACCGGCAACGCCAGCGACTACACCATCACCGACCACGGCAACGACACCTTCACCATCGTCGGCCCCGACGGCACCGACACCGTGGTCGACGTCGAGACGTTCCGCTTCGACGACGCCGAGTACGACGCGGCCACCGGCGTGCTCACCTACACCGCCGCCGGCACCGCCGACTTCACAACCGACGACGTGCCGAGCGACGTGGTGATGAGCGGCGGGGCAAGCGACCTCGTCCGCCTGACTTTGCCTGACGGCGCGGCGAGTGCCGTGCTCATCGAGGCCGCCGCGACGTACAACGCCCGCACCGGCGAGAACGTCGCCATCGACGCGTTCGTTGTCAGTGTCGACGGGACCAAGCTCACCGTTATCCGCGGCGCCGGCCGGTTCGAGCTGGTCAATGGCGACGCCGACCTCGCCGCCACGATCGCCGGTGATTTCGACGCGACCACGCTGCTTACCGACGCCTTCACCGTCACCGGCACCGCGGCGTCGGAAAACGTCGACGCCAGCGCCATCACGACCAACCACGGCGTTCTCCTGACGGGCCACGGCGGCGACGACGTGCTGAGCGACGGCGCTGGCCGCGACACCCTTTCTGGTGGCGGCGAGGCCGACGAGATGGTGTTCGACGGCGCGGTTAACGACTTCGGCTTCTTCGACGGCGGCGGCGGGGCGATGCAAGTCAGCGAGGGCGGCCGCCGCAACGATGTCGGGGCCGACGTCGAGACGCTCACCTTCACCGACGGCACGTTCGACATCGCCGGCGGCGTCTTCACGATCACCGGCAGCGGCGCGGACCTGCGGCTGGAGACGACGATCACGCCGCCGCTCATCGACTTCGCGACCAACGACTCCACGCTCCAACTCGAACTTCCCGACGGCGCGGCCCACACCGTCCTCGTCGAAGATGCCGCGACCTTCAACACCCGCACCGGCGGCACCGCGCAGGCCGGCGCACTTGTGGTCAGCGTCGACGGCACGAAGCTGACCGAGGTCCGCAACTTCGGCGAAATGACCCTGCGAGCCGGCGACGGCGGCGCAGACTTCACGTTCGTCGGCGACTTCGGCACCAGTCCGTTCACCACGCCGTTCACCGTCTTCGGCGATGCCGGGTCCGACTCGATCGACACCACCGGCATCACCTCCGCCAGCCGCGTCAACTTCCAGGGCAACGCCGGCGGCGACACAATGGTCGGCCGCGACGTCGACCGCTACCTGCTCACCGACGACCCGGTTGGCGGCACCGTGCTGGACCTGCGGAACAACAGCTTCACCGGCGGCGACGCCGCGGGCGACTCCGTCACCGGCGTCGGCCACTTCACCACGCCCCACAGCGACGACCGCATCATCCTCGACGACAGCGGCATCGACGTGACCGACCGCGGCGGCAGCGACACGATCATTGGCGGCGGCGGCGGCGACGACATCAACGCCGGCGACGACGCCGACTCCGTCGAAGGCGGCGGCGGCGACGACACGCTCCACGGCGGCACCGGCGACGACACGCTCACCGGCGGCGCGGGCGACGACGTTCTCCGCGGCGGCGACGGCACCGACACCGCCGTCTTCACGGGTAGCTACGCCAACTACACGATCGCGCTCGGCAACCCGATTACCGTCACCGGGGCCGACGGCGACGATCGCGTGCACGACGACGTCGAAGCGCTGCAATTCGACGACGCCACTTACGACACCGCGACGAACGCCGTCACCTTCAGCGGCGACAACGCGACGCTCGGCTTTGACCTCGCCCAACTGCCGACGACGGTGGACGCCACCGGCGGCACCGGCAGCGGCGTGACGATCACGTTGCCCGACGGCAGCACGCATGACATCCGCCTCGAGTCGGCCGCCGCGTACAACGCCCGCACCGGCCTCGCCGCCGCGGCCGATGCGGTGATCGTCAGCGTCGGCGGCACGAAGGTCAGTGAACTCCGCGGCATCGCGTCCGTCGAGATCGTCAACGGCGACGACGCGCTTGCCCTCACGATGTCTGGCGACTTCGACGCCACCGCGCTCGCCGCCGACGCCGTCCGCGTCGTCGGCTCCGGCGCGGCGGAAACGCTCGACTCCACCGAGGTCACCAGCGGCCACCAGGTGCGCCTCGTCGGCAGCGCCGGCACCGACAGCTTCACCGGCCACGGCGGTGGGGCGATTGCCGACTACGCCAACGCCCCCGACGCGGTCGGCCTCAACCTCGCCACCGGCGTCCACATTGGCACTGACGCTGCCGGCGACGTGCTGAGCGGCGTCGGCCGAATCTTCGGCTCAACCCACGACGACACGTTGGTCGGCAACACCTCGGCCAACACCTTCGAGGGCGGCCTCGGGGCCGACACCTTCACCGGCGGCGCGGGCGACGACACCCTCGCCGGCGGCCACGGCAGCGATCTCGCGATCTTCGCCGGCGACCTCGACGCCTACGTCATCACCGACAACGGCGACGGTACCCACACCGTCGCCGGCCCCGACGGCACCGACCTGCTCGGCGACATCGAAACCCTCCGCTTCGACGACGCCGAGTACGACTTGACAACTGACACCGTCACCTTCGGCGACAACCGCGTCGACCACGGCATTACCATCAACCAGGCTCCCGCTCGCCTGCACTTCGGTGCCGGCAACGACGACTTGCAGCTCTACTTCCCCGACGCAACGACGCACGACGTGCTGCTGGAATCGGCGGCCGTCCACAACGCCCGTACCGGTCATACCGCCGCGGCTGACAGCTTGGTCATCAGCGTGAACGGAGCGGTTCTTACAGAAGTCACCGGTGCCGACAACCTGCGGCTGATCAACGGCGATTCGGGCATGGCCGTCACCATGGCCGGCGACTTCGACGCCACCGATCTGCATCTCCACGGGATCCGCGTCACCGGCAGCAACGCCGACGAGTCCATCGACACCACCGCCGTCACCAGCGAACACGGCATCACCGCCACGCTTCATGGCGGCACCGACAGCTTCGTCAGCGGCGCGGCTTACGACCGACTCAACTACACCCACTCCCCCGTGGGCGTGAACGTCAACCTCGGGCTCGGCACCTTCTCGGGCGGCGACGCCGCGGGCGACTCGGCGAGCAATCTGCCGTGGGTGTTCGGCTCGTCCCACCGTGACACGCTCGCCGGCGGCTCGATTGACGACAAACTCTCCGGCGGCCAGGGCGGTGACTCGCTCTTCGGCAACGCCGGCCGGGACACGCTCGAGGGCGGCGTCGGCGATGACACCCTCACCGGCGGCGCGGGCGACGACATCCTCAAAGGCGGCGATGACACCGACACCGCCACGTTCACCGGCAGTTGGGCCGACTACCTGATCACCGACAACAACGACGGCACCCACACCGTCGCCGACCAACGCCCCGGCAGCCCCGACGGCACCGACACAGTGCACGGCGACGTCGAGAACCTCGCCTTCGCCGACGTCACCGTCGCCCTCGGCAGCGCCACCAACGACGCCCCGACCGTGAGCGGCTGGCAGAGCGGCGGCAGCGTCAGCGAATCGGCCGCCCCCGGCGCCGTCGTCGGCACGGTCGCCGCCACCGATCCCGATGCCGGCGACACGCTCAGCTACGCCATCACCGCCGGCAACGACGACGCCGCCTTCGCCATCAACCCGGCCACCGGCCAAGTGACGATCGCCGACGCCGCCACGCTCGACCACGAGACCCAACCGGTCCGCGCGTTGGAAGTTTCCGCCACCGACCTCGCCGGTGAGTCGCACGCTGCCACGCTCGACGTGAGCATCATCGATGCCGCCGAAGCCCCCGGCGCGGCAATCGTCTCCGGCCCCACCCTCGTCACCGGCGGCGAGCCGTTCGAGAGAGACGCAGGATGGTCCAGCAGCGGCAACGTGAACAACACCGGGCAGTTCAGCGGGGGCCAGTCAGCGAACGACGGCGTGGTCTGGCAGGATGTCGCCACGGTGCCGGGGCAGGAGTACGTCCTGCAGTTCGACCTCGGCCGGTTCGGTCCCAACCCCGCGCTTCAAGCACTGGGCGTGACCATCGGCGGCAACGCCCTGCTCGTTGATCAAACCATCGGCGAGGTCGGCGGCGGCGTGAACACGCACACGATCCGCTTCACCGCCGACAGCGCCACCACCCGGCTGCAGTTCAGCGACGAGAGCAACGAGACGCACAACGTCGATCTGCGCCTCCACCGCGTCACCCTCCAAGCCGCCACCACCGCCCCGATTGTCGCCGAGGACGCGGCCGACGGCTCCGAGGTCGCCCGCGTCCTGCCAATCGACGCCGACGCCGATGATGCGCACACCTTCACCCTCACCGACGACGCCGGCAACCGCTTCGCCGTCGACCCGGCCACCGGCGTCATCACCGTCGCCGACCGTTCGCTGCTGGACCACGAGAGCGGCGAAACTCACGGCGTAACCGTCGAGGTCGAAGACGCCGCCGGCAATCTGCACACCCAGGCAATCACGATCACCGTCGCCGACGTGAACGAGGCCCCCACCGGGCTTTTGATCTCCAGTCCCAACCTGCTCACCAACGGCAGCTTCGAGGACGGTACAACCGGCTGGACCACGTCGGGGGCCACGACCGTCACCTCCTCCACCTCCTTCGGCGCGGCCCCGTCCCACGGCAGCGACTACCTCCGCTTCGGGAACAGTCAAGGCGGCGGGGGCGTGGCGGAGACCGTCGTCAGCACCACACCCGGACAAACCTACACGCTCGCGTTCGACTACGGCGCCAATGCATCGAGCAAGCTGCAGCGGCTGCGCGTCGAGGCGATCGGCGCCGACCCGCTTCTCGACCAAACGGTCTCGGACATCGGCAGCGTACCTGTCAGCTACGAGCGCCACACGTTCACCTTCACCGCCAACGAGGCCACCACTACGCTGCGGTTCTCCGACACCTCCCCGTCATCAAGCGACACGGATGCGGCCATCGACAACCTCGTGTTGACAGCGACAGCGTTGTCGATCCCGGAAACCGCGGCCGACGGAGCCGCCGTGGCCACGATCCAGCCGGTGGACGCCGACGCCGGCGACAGCCACAGCTTCGCCCTCACCAATTCCGCCGGCGGCCGCTTCGCGATCGATGAGACCACCGGCCAGATCACCGTCGCCAACGGCTCACTGCTCGATCACGAGACCGCCGATGCCCACGCCGTTACCGTCACCGTCACCGACTCCGCCAACAACGTCCACACGCAGACGCTGAGCATTGCCGTCACCGACGTCAACGAAGCCCCCGACGCGCTGACCCTCACCGGCAACACGATCCCCGAGAACGCAAGCGAGGACGACGTCGTCGGCACCTTGGCGGGCAACGATCCCGACGTCGACGACACCGCCACCTACGCCCTGACCGACACCGCCGGCGGCCGGTTCAAGGTCGATCCGACCACCGGCGTCGTCAGCGTCGACAACGCCGCGCTGCTCAACCACGAGAACGACCCGACCCACACCATCACCGCCACGATCACCGACGCCGCCGGCCTGGAGCGGCAGCAGATCTTCACCCTCGCCGTCACCGACATCAACGAGGCCCCGACCCTCGCCGCCGCCACGCTGGCCGTCGCCGAGAACCTGGCGGCCGACGCCTCCGCCGGTGGCGTCGCCGCCAGCGACGTCGACGACGGCGACGCCATCACCTACAGCCTGACCGACGACGCCGGCGGCCTGTTCGCCATCGACCCCAGCAGCGGGGCCGTCCGCGCGCTCGCCAGTCTCAACCACGAGGCCGCCGCCACTCACCGCATCACCGTCGAGGCCCGCGACGCCGCCGGCCTGACCGACTCCCGCGACTACGACGTCACCGTCACCGACGCCCCCGACGCCCCGACCGTCGCCGCGCCGCTGACCAACATCACGGCCGCCGAGGACCAACCGTTCACGCACGTCATCTCAGCCGACGCGTTCGACGACGAGGACAATGATCCGCTCACGCTCGCCGCCACCCTGGCCGACGGCAGTGTGTTGCCCGATTGGCTGACCACCACCTGGGACGCCTCGGCCCGCACCCTGACCCTTGCCGGCACACCTGAGCAGGCCGACACCGGCACCCTCATCATCCGCGTCACCGCCGACGACGGCACCGGCCGCAGCGTCAGCAACAGCTTCGCCCTCACCGTCGGCCACACGAACGATCTGCCCGTCGTCGACGATCAGATTTTCGACATCAATGAGAACACGACCAACAGCGACGTCGTCGGCACAGTACTCGCCAGCGACGTCGACCCGGGTGCCGTCCTCGGCTACGCCATCACCGCCGGTAACGACAACGGCGCGTTTGCCATTGACGCTGCCACCGGCGAGATCACCGTCGCCGACGCCAGCCTGCTCGATCACGAAACCAACCCGCAGCAGACGCTCACCGTCACCGTCACCGACGACGCGGGCACCAGCGACACCGGCCAGATCGCGATCGACATCAACGACGTGAACGAAGCCCCGACCACCGTGGCGGCGAGCTTCACCGTCGACGAGAACGAAGCAGCCGGCACCGTTGTCGGCAGCGCTTCGGGCAGCGACGTCGATGCCGGCGACGAGCTCGCTTACGCGATCACCAACGGCAACGGTGACGGCAAGTTCGCCATCGATGCGGCCACCGGCGAGATCACCCTCACCGGCCCGCTCGACCATGAAGCGGCCGACCAGCGGGACCTGACCGTCTCCATCACGGACCGCGCCGGTCTGAGCACGCAGCAGGACGTGACCGTCACCGTCGCCGACGTGAACGAGGCACCGTTCGACGTGCAGCTCGCCGCCGACACCGCGGTGCCGAACCTGATTCGCGTGAGCATTGCCCCCGACTTCGGCGGCGACGTGGCAACGCCGCCGGCGTTCAGTGTCTGGGCCGACGGCGTCAAAGTTGCCGAAGGCGTGGCCGACTGGGCCGAGATGACGCACGAGGCCGTCGACGTCACGCTGCCCGCCGGGACCGCGCCCGATTCGGTGTGGGTCAGCTTCGACAACAACGCCCAAGGCAACGGCGGCGACCGCAACCTGCAAGTCGATTGGATCGAGGTCAACGGCCAACGCACCGAGGCCGAAGACCCCGGCGTCACCTACCGCCAGAACACCGGTACGCTCCACGCCGGCCAGGAGACGATGCCGTGGTCCGGCCGGCTCGAGTTCGACACCACCGCCGCCCCCGACAGCGGTGCCGCCCACGACGCCGCCGTCGCCGAGAACGCCGCGGGCGCGACGATCGGCACCCTCGCCGCCAGCGACCACGATGACGGCGACACGCTCACCTTCACCGTCGACGACAACCGCTTCGAGGTCGCCGCCGGCCAGCTCAAGCTCAAGGCCGGCCACAGCCTCAATCATGAAGCCGAGCCCGAGGTCGCGCTGCAGATCACCGCCACCGACGCCGACGGCGCCGAGTCGGTGCAGGCGTTCACGCTCCTCGTCACCGACGCCGCCGAGGCACCCACCGCGCTGAACCTCTCCGACAGCAACGTTCTCGAGGATGCCGCCGTCGGCACCGCCGTGGGCGCGGTGGCCGTCACCGACGGCGACCGGCTCGACGACTTCAGCTTCACCCTCACCGACGATGCCGCCGGCAAGTTCACCATCGACTCCAACGGCATCCTCCGTGTCGCCGCTGCCCTCGACCACGAGACGGGCGCGACCCACGACGTGACGGTCGAAGTCACCGACGCCGCGGGCAATACGACCGACGAGACGTTCACCATCACCGTCGACGACGTCAACGAACGCCCGACGGCCGTCGCCCTGAGCAACACGATCGTCGCCGAGAACGCCGTCGCCGGCACCATCATCGGCACCGCCAGCGTCATCGACATCGACGACGGCGACACCCACACCTTCAGCCTCGAAGCCAATCCCGGCAACCACTTCGCCATCGACGCCAACACCGGCGAAGTCACCACAACAGGCCCGCTCGACCACGAGGCCGCCGGCAGCCACGACATCACCATCCGCACCACCGACGCCACCGGCCTGACGCACGACCAGGTCATCACGATCACCGTTCAGGACCTCAACGAGGCTCCGCTGCTGAGCGCGCTTGGCTCGATCAGTATCAACGAGAACGCCGCCGCCACCACAATCGCCACGGCCAGCGCCACGGACCCCGACACCGACACCCTCACCTACACCCTCGCCGACGACCACGACGGCCGGTTCACCATCGACGCCGGCACCGGCGAGATCCGCACCACCGCCCCCCTCGACCACGAGGCCGCCGCCAATTATGCCCTTGACGTTGTCGCCACCGATCCCGACGGCCTCACCGACCAGCAGACGCTGACGGTGAACGTCACCGACCTCAACGAAGGCCCGACAAGCGACACGCCGCTGTCCGACCAAGGCGCGACGCAGGGTCATGCCTTCACCTACCGCATCGATGACGCCGCCTTCAACGACGTCGACGACGGCGACACCCTGACCCTGTCCGCCACCCTCGCCGACGGCAGCGCCCTGCCGACTTGGCTCACCTTCGACAACACGACCAACACCTTCACCGGCACGCCGGAGAACGCCGACGTCGGCAGCCTGAGCATCCGCGTCACCGCCACCGACAGCGCCGGCGAGACGGCCGCCGACACCTTCACCCTCTCCGTCAGCAACACCAACGACGCCCCGACCGTCGACGCCGGCACGAGCAACGAAGTCGCCACCGAAGATGCCGCGTTCAACTACGCCCTGCCCGCCGAAGCCTTCGCCGACGCCGACCTGATCCACGGCGACGAACTCACGCTCACCGCCACCCTGGCCGATGGCAATGCGCTGCCGGCTTGGCTCACCTTCGACCCCGATAACGGCACCTTCACCGGCACCCCGGCCAATGCCGACGTCGGCACGATCACCGTCCGCATCACCGCCACCGACACGAGCAACGCCACCGCCAGCGACACGTTCACGATCACCACCGCCAACACCAACGACGGCCCAACCGTCGACGCCGGCACCAGCAATCAAGCTGCCACCGAGGACATGCCGTTCGCCTACACGCTTCCCGCCGACGCCTTCGCCGACGACGACCTCGTCCACGGCGACGAGCTGACCCTGTCCGCCACCCTCGCCGACGGCAGCGCCCTGCCGACGTGGCTCACGTTCGACGCCGACGCCGGCACGTTCACCGGCACCCCCGACAACGCCGACGTCGGCACGATCACGGTCCGCGTCACCGCCACAGATTCCGCCAACGCGACGACCACCGACACGTTCACCATCACCACGTCCAACACCAACGACGCCCCCGTCGTCGACGCCGGCGCCACAGATCAAATCGCCAACGAAGACGCGGCCTTCAACTACACGCTGCCCGCCGACGCCTTCGCCGACGATGACCTCGCCCACGGCGACGAGCTGACCCTGTCCGCCACCCTCGCCGACGGCAGCGCCCTGCCGACGTGGCTCACGTTCGACGCCGACGCCGGCACGTTCACCGGCACCCCCGACAACGCCGACGTCGGCACCGTCTCGGTCCGCGTGACGGCCATCGACCTCGCCGGCGAAACCGCGAGCAGCGACTTCACGATCACGACGACGAACACCAACGACGGCCCAACCGTCGACGTCGGCACGACCAATCAAGCGGCAACGGAAGACGCCGCGTTCAATTACACGCTGCCCGCCGACGCCTTCGCCGACGACGACCTGATTCACGGTGACGAGCTGGCGCTCACCGCCACCCTCGCCGACGGCAGCGCGTTGCCGACGTGGCTCAGTTTTGATGCCGACACCGGCGCGTTCACCGGCACGCCGGAGAACGCTGACGTCGGCGTAATCAACGTCCGCGTGACCGCGACCGACCTCACCGGCAGCGTTGCAACGAGCGACTTCGCGATCAGCACGACCAACACGAACGACGCCCCAACCGTTGACGTCGGCACGAGCAACCAAGCGGCCACCGAGGATGCCGCATTTGCCTACGCGTTGCCGGTCGACGCCTTCGCCGACGACGACTTGATTCACGGCGACGAGTTGACGCTCGCGGCGACGCTGGCCGACGGCAGTGCCCTGCCGACTTGGCTGAGTTTTGATGCCGACACCGGCGAGTTCAGCGGCACGCCGGAGAACAGCGACGTGGGCAGCATCAGCGTGCGGGTCGTCGCCACCGATGTCGCCGGGGCTTCGGCCGCGGACACGTTCGCCCTCTTGGTCGGCAACACCAACGACGCGCCCACCGTCCACGCCGGCACCACCGGCCAGTCGGCCACGGAGGACGCGACGTTCAGCTACACGCTTCCCGCCGACGCCTTCGCCGATGATGACTTGATTCACGGCGACGACCTCACGCTCACCGCCACCCTCGCCGACGGCAGCGCCTTGCCGACGTGGCTCACGTTCGATCCAGACACCGCCGCGTTCAGCGGCACGCCAGACAACGCCGACGTGGGCGACTTCGTCGTACGCGTCACCGCCACCGACACAAGCGGCGCCTCGGCGGCCGACACCTTCGCGCTCACCGTGGCGAACACGAACGACGCGCCGACCGTGGACGCCGGCGCGGCCGATCAATCGGCCGTCGAGGACACCGCGTTCAGCTACACGCTGCCGGTCGACGCCTTCGCCGATGCCGACTTGGTCCACGGCGACGAGTTGACGCTCACCGCCACCCTTGCCGACGGCAGCGCGTTGCCCGCGTGGCTCAACTTTGACGCTGACGCCGGCACGTTCAGCGGCACGCCGGGCAACGGCGACGTGGGCACCCTCGACATCCGCGTCACCGCGACCGACACGGTGGGTGCGTCGTCGGCCGATAACTTCGTGCTCGCGGTAATGAACGTGAACGACGCCCCGACCGTCGACGCGGGGGCGACCGACCAATCCGCCGTCGAAGACGTCGCCTTCGACTACACGCTCCCGGCCGACGCCTTCGCCGATGCGGACCTGGTGCACGGCGATGAACTGACGCTGTCGGCCACGCTGACCGACGGCTCGCCACTGCCGTCGTGGCTCTCGTTCGACGCCGACACGGGTTCGTTCAGCGGCAACCCGGCGAACGGTGATGTCGGCACCGTGTCGGTCCGCGTGATCGCCACCGATGCGGCGGGCGCATCGGCAGCTGCGTCGTTCACGCTCACCGTCGCCAATGTCAACGACGTGCCGACGGTGGACGCGGGCGCGGCCGACCAGTCGGCCGTCGAAGACGCCGCGTTCACCTACAAATTGCCGGCCGATGCGTTCGCCGACGCCGACCTGGTCCATGGCGATGACTTGACACTCACGGCCACGCTCGCCGACGGCAGCGTGCTGCCGATCTGGCTGGCGTTCGACGCGGACACCGGCACCTTCAGCGGCACGCCGGGCAACGATGACGTCGGCACCGTCGCCGTCCGCGTGATCGCCACGGACACCGCCGGCGCATCGGCGGCCGACAGCTTCACGCTGACAGTGGCAAACACGAACGACGCCCCGACCACCGACGTGGGCGTTACCGATCAAGTCGCCACCGAAGACGCCGCGTTCGTCTACACGCTGCCTGCCGACGCCTTCACCGACGCCGACTTGGTGCACGGCGATGACCTGACGCTTTCGGCCACGCTCGCCGACGGCTCGCCGCTGCCGACGTGGCTCACCTTCGACCCGGATGCCGGCGAGTTCAGCGGCACGCCGGCCAACGCCGACGTGGGCGGCGTTGATGTTCGCGTGACCGCAACCGACACCGCCGGCACGTCGGCCGCCGACAGCTTCACGTTGGCCGTGGCGAACACGAACGACGCGCCGACCGTCGATGCAGGCGCGACCGATCAGTCGGCCACGGAGGACGCGGCATTCAACTACACGCTGCCTGCCGGCGCGTTCGGCGACGCCGACTTGGTGCACGGCGATGAGCTGACGCTTGCGGCGACCCTCGCCGACGGCTCGCCGCTTCCCGATTGGCTTTCGTTTGACGCGGCCGCAGGCACGTTCAGTGGCACTCCGGGCAACGCGGACGTCGGCACCGTCAACGTTCGTGTCATTGCCACGGACACGGCCGGTGCGTCGGCCGCGGAGTCGTTCGCGCTTCACGTGCTCAACACGAACGACGCGCCGACAACAGACGCCGGCGCGGCGGATCAGTCGGCCGTCGAAGACGCGGCGTTCAACTACGCGCTGCCGGCCGACGCCTTTGCTGACGCCGACCCGATCCACGGCGATGAGCTGACGCTCTCGGCCACGCTTGCTGACGGGTCGGCGCTACCGGCGTGGCTCTCGTTTGATGCGACCACGGGCATGTTTGCCGGCACGCCGGAGAACGCCGACGTGGGCACGCTCACGGTTCGCGTCGTCGCCACCGACACCGCCAACACGTCGGCGGCCGACACGTTCACGCTCACCGTCACCAACATCAACGACGCCCCGACCGTCGACGCGGGCACGGCCGATCAGTTGGCCACGGAGGACGCGACGTTCGCCTACACGCTGCCGGCCGACGCCTTCGCCGATGCGGACCTCGTGCACAGCGACGAGCTCATGCTTTCCGCCACGCTGGCGGATGGCTCGGCGTTGCCCGCGTGGCTGAGCTTCGACGCGGCCACCGGCACGTTCAGCGGCACGCCGGGCAACGGCGATGTCGGCTCGCTCGTGGTTCGCGTCGTCGCCACCGACCTCGCGGGCACATCGGCGGCCGACACGTTTGTCCTCGCCGTCAACAACGCGAACGACGCCCCGACGGTCGACGCGGGCGCCGCGAACCAGTCGGCCGTGGAGGACACCGCGTTCGCCTACACGCTGCCGGCCAACGCCTTCGCCGATGCGGACCTCGTGCATGGCGACGAGCTCGCACTCTCCGCCACGCTAACCGACGGCTCGGCGCTCCCGACCTGGCTGAGCTTTGATGCAGCCACCGGCACGTTCAGCGGCACGCCGGGCAACGGCGATGTCGGCACCGTGAACGTTCGCGTCGTCGCGACCGACACGGCCGGCCAGTCGGTGGCCGAGGTGTTCTCGCTGGACGTTGCCAATGTGAACGACGCACCGACGGTGGACGCCGGCCTTTTGAATCGGGCGGCCGTCGAGGGAAGTGCGTTCAGCTATACGCTGGCCGTCGATGCGTTCGACGATGCGGACCTGATTCACGGTGATGAGCTCACGCTCGCCGCCACCCTCACCGACGGCTCGCCGCTGCCGGCGTGGCTGACATTTGACGCCGCCACCAACACGTTCGCCGGCACGCCGGGCAACGGCGACGTCGGCAGCTTGGGCATTCGCGTCATCGCGACCGACGCCGCCGGGCAAGTCGCCGCGGATGCGTTCACACTGAGCGTCGTCAACACGAACACTGCCCCGACCGTCGACGCCGGCCTAGCGGATCAGACGGTTTCCGAAGACGCCGCCTTCGGCCACACGCTGCGGGCCGACGCGTTCGCCGACGCCGACCTGGTGCACGGCGACGAGCTGACGCTCTCGGCCACCCTCGCCGACGGCAAAGCGCTGCCGGCGTGGCTGACGTTCGACGCGGCCACCGGCACGTTCAGCGGCACGCCGGGCAACGGCGACGTTGGCACCGTCAACGTTCGCGTCGTCGCCACCGACCTCGCCGGGCAGTCGGTTGCCGACACGTTTGACCTTGTCGTCACCAACACCAACGACGCCCCAGCCGTCGACGTCGGCGTGACAAATCAAATCGCCATTGAGGACGCGGCCTTCAACTACACCCTGCCGGCCGACGCCTTCGCCGATGCTGACGTGATCCATGGTGACGAACTAACGCTCGCCGCCACGCTCGCCGACGGTGCAGCGCTGCCGACGTGGCTGACGTTCGACGCCACCACCGGCACATTCGCCGGCACGCCCGACAATGACGACGTCGGCAGCGTCGCCGTGCGGGTCGCCGCCGTAGATCTCGCCGGTGCGTCGGCGACAACTGACTTCACGCTGACGATCGCCAACGCGAACGACGCCCCAGCCATCGACGCCGGCGTGCTCAATCAGGCGGCAATCGAGGATGTCGCGTTCAGCCACACGCTGCGGGCCGACGCTTTCGCCGACGCCGACCTGGTGCACGGCGACGAGCTGACGCTTTCCGCCAAGCTGGTCGATGGCTCAGCGCTCCCGACTTGGCTGAGCTTCGACGCGGCCACCGGCACGTTCAGCGGCACGCCGGGCAACGGCGACGTCGGCGTGATTGACGTTCGCGTGGTCGCCACCGACGTCGCCGGACAATCGGCGGCCGACGTGTTCGCGCTTACCGTCACCAACACCAACGACGCCCCGACCGTCGACGCCGCATTGGCCGATCAGGCGGCGACCGAGGACGTCGCGTTCAGCCACACGCTGCCGGCCAACGCGTTTGCGGATGCGGACCTGGTGCATGGCGACGTGCTCACGCTCTCGGTTGTGCAAAGTGATGGCTCGCCCCTGCCGGCGTGGCTCAGTTTTGACGCGGCCACTGGCACGTTCACCGGCACGCCGGGCAACGGCGATGTCGGCAGCGTCAGCGTCCGCGTGATCGCCACCGACCTCGCTGGCACTTCCGCCGCGGCCGACTTCGCGCTGGTGGTGGGCAACGCCAACGACGCCCCGACCGTCGACGCCGGCCTTGCCGATCAAGCGGTTGCCGAGGACGCCGCGTTCACCCACACGCTGCCGGCCGACGCCTTCGCCGACGCCGACCTCGTTCACGGCGACCATCTCGCGCTGTCGGCCACCCTCGCCGACGGCACGTCGCTGCCCACTTGGCTCACCTTCGACGCGACCACCGGTACCTTCACGGGCACGCCAGGCAACGCCGACGTCGGTGCGTTGGACGTGCGCGTGGTCGCGACCGACCTCGCCGGACAATCGGCCGCCGAGGTGTTCGCGCTCACCGTCACCAACACGAACGACGCGCCGACGGTCGACGCCGGCCTAACGGCTCAGGCGGCCACGGAAGACGTGGCGTTCAGCTACGCGCTGCCGGGTGATGCGTTCGCCGACGCAGATTTGATGCACGGCGACACGCTCGCGCTCTCGGCGACCCTGGCCGACGGCTTGGCGTTGCCGGCGTGGCTCACATTTGACGCGGCAACCGGCACGTTCAGCGGCACGCCGACGAACGGCGATGTGGGTGAGCTGGCAATCCGCGTGACGGCGACGGACACGGCCGGGGCGTCGTCGGCTGACGTGTTCACGCTGACCGTGGCCAACGTCAATGATGCGCCGACATCGGTGCGGCTGACCGGCGGCGTCATCGCCGAGGGTGCGGCGGTCGGCACGGTCGTGGGGCGACTGACGGCAACCGACATCGACCTGCCGCACGGCGATGGCCACACGTTCGAGATCGTCGGCGACGCCGCCGGCTTTGAGATTGTCGGCGACGAACTGCGCCTTGCCGATGCGGCCGCCCTCGACTTCGAGACGCAGCCGGAGCTCCGCCTGACGCTGCGCGCCACCGACAGCGGCGGGGCGACGGTGGAAAGCGAGTTGGTCGTGCAGATCACCGACACGAACGAAGCGCCCACGCTCGGCGCGGTCGGCGACTTCGCCACGCCGGAAGACGAGCCGGTCACGCTCGGCTTCGCGGAGTTGTTGGCACGGGCCGACGTGGCCGATGCCGAGGGGGCGATCGCCGGCTTCCGAGTGGAGGCCGTCGGCGAGGGCACGCTGCTCATCAACGGTGAGCCGGCGGTGGCGGGGCAGACCGTCATTGTTGCGGGCGACGACGTGACGTGGCAGCCACCGACGAACGCGTCGGGGCGGTTCGTGGCCGCGAGCGTGGTGGCCGGCGATGCCGGTGGGCTGGCGTCGGTCGCGGTGCCGGTGGCGGTGGAAGTTGTCGCCGTGGCCGACGCGGCGCGGGCGGTGGCGGAGGATGTCGCGGGTGTCGAGGACGAACTCATCCCGCTCCGTCTGTCCGCCGCCGTGGCCGAGACGTCGGAGACGCTCACCGTGCGGATCGAGAACGTGCCGACCGAGGCGACGCTCACCGCCGGCACCGACTTGGGTGACGGCGTCTGGCGGGTGCCGATGGCTGAACTCGACGCGTTGGCCCTTCAACCCGCCGCCGACTTCAACGGCGAGCTCGCGCTTCGCCTCGTTGCCGAATCAATCGACGGCGACTCGACGGCCGAGGTTGTGGCCGACTTCACCGTGACCGTCGCCGCCGCCAACGACGCGCCGACCGGCCTTGCCTTCACCGGCGGTCGCGTCGCGGAGAATGCCGCGGCCGGCACGCTCGTCGCCACGGCTGCGGCTGGTGACATCGACGCCGGCGACGTGTTGCGGTACGAACTGGTGGACGACGCGGCGGGCCGGTTCACGATCAACGCCGCCACGGGCGAGGTCCGTGTGGCCGAGGGAGCCACGCTCGATCATGAGGCGGGCGAGGCACACGACATCACGGTCCGTGCCGTCGATGTCGCCGGCGCGGTGGTGGAGGCGGCGTTGACGATCGACGTGACAGACGTCGCCGAAGCGCCGACCGCGATCGGCTTCGACGGCGGCTTCCTTCGCGAAGATGCCGACGCCGGTACGCGGCTGGGCACGTTGTCGGCAATAGACGCCGATGCCGACGACGCGCACCACTACGAACTGCTCGACGATGCCGCCGGCCGGTTCGCGGTGGATGCCGACACGGGTGAGATCACGCTGCGGCTGGCGGAGTCGCTGAGCCACGAGGTCGAGCCGTTCGTGATGCTCCGGGCCCGCGTGATGGACGCGGCGGGGTTGAGCGTCGAGCGGACGTTGCGGATCGACATCGGCGAGCCGAGCGACATGCCGGTCATGCCGTTGCCGCCGGTGGCCGATCCGCAGGTCGTGTCGCCGCCGGCGGTGGAGGTGGTCGAACTGGTGGAGGAGGGCGTGCCGTCCGAGCCCGCGGCGGATGACCAGCCCGACCCGGCGGCCGCGAGCGAGACGTCGCCCGAGGCCGTGGATGCCACGCCCGCGGCCAACCCGTTCGCCGGCACGACCAGTACCGAGCCGACACCCGAGGCGGACAAGTTGGTGGCCGGCTTCTCCGAGGCACGGGTCGAGGCGGATGACATGGGCCGCCGCACCGGCGTCGGCACGGTCGAGGTCGACACGGCCGGGCAGGTCGGCGGCGTCGACGGCTGGGTGTTGCTCGAGGGCGAAGAGGAGCTGGCCTCCGGCTCGTTCGACATGGGCGGCCAAGACGACGGCCCGGTCATCGACGCCGAGTTTACCGAGATCAACCCCGACGACGAAGCCGGCGAGGTCGTGTACCTGCACGGCGGCGAGCGCGGCACGCCCGAAGAGGAGGCCGCCGCCCAAAGCCGTGAGGCCGACCGCCAGGCCGCCGAGGCGGGCGTCGGGGCGTCGCTGTGGATGTCGCTCCGCAAGTGGGTCGGCGTGCAGAACCAAGGCGAAACGCCCACCACACCCAAGGGTCCGGCAGGCGACCAACGTCAACGCAAGTCGGCGTGAGCCGCGGCGGTGGCTCGCAATTCGACGTTCATCCCGCGGCTGCCTTTCGAGGGGCGTTAAGGGCACGGCGCACTCGAGTTGTGGTCGCACACCACCCGTCGGCGTTCCCACGGCGGGTCGGGGATCCGCAGCCCCCGACGCTTGCTCGCCGGACATCGCCGGCTCGTTCGATTATCGGGCCATGCCCTCACGCGGCGGGGAGGCGGGTGCCGGATGTGCCGGTTGAGTCGGTTCGCGGGGCAGCCGATGAACCGAAGGTAGAGCCGGCTGCCGTGGCCGGACCGATTCGCAGGCAATGCCTTTTTCTGCCGTTGGGGGACGGCGAACCGGAGACTCCCATGTTCGACAAACTCGGCGGCCAATCGGCCAGCCACGAAGAAAACCAACTCGTCCGCGAGCTGCAGGCGAGTGTAACGAAGAACGTGACCCACAACCGCGCCCACACCCGCATCGCCGTCACCGGCCAGATGGCGGTGTCGGCCGGCAGCCGGGCCGACAAGCGGCCGCCGGGGCGGGGCAGCATTGTGGACGTCTCGCGGGGCGGGTGCATGGGCATTCTCGACCAACCGCTGATGGTCGGCGATGCCTACCGCGTGGGTCTGGAGGCCGACGGCGGCGGCAAGCAGTCGGCTTTCGGCCGGTGTCTGCGGGTGAGGCAAGTTCGCGAAGGCGTCTTCGAGACGGCATTCGCGTTCTTCCAACTGCCCGATTTGGATGCGCTGTCGAGCGCCGCATGACGGGTTTCTAGCAGGGGATGGTCCGGGGGGACCAGTCAGATCGAAGCAAAGGAATGGCACAGCAGACGGCACCATCATCACCACCCGCCCGCTCCGGGCCGGCCGCGGCACAGCGGCCCGCCTCGGGGAACGGCGGTGTCCACACTCGGCTTGCCGCGTTGGCGGCCGAGGTGTCGTCGCCGGATGAGTTGCGCCGCCGGGCGCTGCCGCTGATTGGCGGGGATCTGGCCGCCCTGGCTGCCAAGCTGTTGCACGGTGCCGACGGCGAGACGGAAACGTACCAAGCCCCCGCCGCCGACGCCACGGCCGGCACGTTCTGGGCGGGGCAACTCGCCGACGCCATTGACCGTGCCCGCACCGACCGCCGCCCGTCGGCCAAGGTGTTCGGCAAGGAAAACCGCCGCGTCGCCGTGCTCGTCGCGCCGCTTGACTCGGCCAGCGGCCAACCGTTGGGCACGCTGGCCCTGGCCTGCCCGGTCGACAACCGCGGGCACGCCCATGAGAAGCTGGCCATCCTTTCCGGGCTCGCGGCGTTGTTGCCGGTGCTGGGCGTGCAGATCGAGCGGCGTCGGGTGTTTCAGCAGCACATGGAGCACGCCGCCGCCGGGGCGCAGCAGGGCGAAATGCTCGACGCGCTCAGCCACGCCTCGGGCGCCAAGACCGTGCGCGAGCTGGCGTTCGGCATCACGAACAATTTGCGGGCCAAGCTCGACTGCGACCTCGTCGCCCTGGGCCGGGTGCGGCGGCGGCGGGTGAAGGTGCTGTCGATCAGCGGGTTTGCCGACTTCAGCCAGCGGTCCAGCGGCGTCGCCGACGTGGCCGCGGCGATGGAGGAGGCGCTGGACAACAATCAACCGGTTGTCAGTCAGGACGTGCCGACGGAGCCGAAGAAAACCAGTCATCGCCTGCACGAAAAGTGGCGGTCGGCCAGCGAGAACGCGGCGGTGGCCAGCGTGCCGTTGCAGGTGGACGGCCGGACGGTGGCGGTGCTCGCACTGCGGCATCGGCCGAACCAGACGTGGGACGTGCAGACGCTGGAGAAGGTCGCGCAGGTCGTGCAGCCCTACGCCGCGGCCATCGGCCTTGTGGAGCAGGCCCACCGCGGCATCGCCCGGCACGCCGCGGCGTCAACGACGTCGCTCGTCAAGCGGTCACTCATCCCGCACCGCAGCTTCCGCTGGGCACTGGGCGTGGTCGGCCTCGCGTTCTCGGCGTGGGTCGCCTTCGGCACAATCGAGTACCGCGTGACGGCCCCGTGCGTCGTCGAGCCGTCGGCGGTGCGGCACGTGACGAGTGGCCTCGGCGGGCGGGTGGTGCAGGCGTTCGTCAAGCCGGGCGATACGGTCGCCCGTGGCGAGGTGCTTGCGATTCTCGACACGCGGGAGCTGGCGCTGGAGCGGGCCGAAGTGCAGGGCGAGCTGCTGGCCAAAGAAGCCGCCGCCAACGCCGCCGCCGCCGAGGGCGATTCGGCGGCGATGAAGGTGCTGGGCCTCGAGGCCGACGCGATTCGCATGCGGCTGATGCGGATCAACTTGCAGCTGGACCAGGCCGTCGTCCGCGCCCCGAGCGACGGCGTTGTGATCAGCGGCGGCGCACGGGAGTTGCTCGGGCAGGGCGTGACCAAGGGCACGCCGCTCTTCGAGGTCGCGGCGTGGGAGGATCTGGTCGTGGCGGTGCACGTCCCGGACCACGCGGCCGACGAGGTGCGACAGGAATTGGTCGGCACCTTCGCGCTGCAGGCCAAGCCGGACGACAAGCAGCCGCTGACGGTGCGGCACGTCGCACCGCTGGCCGAGGCGCAGGCGGGGGCGGTCACGTTCCGCGCCGAGGCCGCCCCGGGCGAGGTGCCCGAGTGGGTGCGGCCGGGCATGAAGGGCGTGGCCCGCATCGAGGCCGGCCAGCGGCCGGTGTGGTGGGTCGCGGTGCATCGTGGCCTCGACTGGGCCCGCGTGAACTTCTGGATCTGAGCCGTCATGTCTGCCCAATCGAACAAACCGCCGAGCCAACTGGCCGCCCAACTCGGCGAGGTCCACGTCGGCCTCCGCCGCGATTTGGACGTCACCCGGCACGTGCTCGCCGGGCAGCCGTGCTACGTCGTCCGCGACCCGATCACCTTCCAAAGCCACCGCTACGACGTGGCCGATTACCACATCATCACCCGCCTGACCGGCAACCGTCCGCTGTCGGCCGTGTTCAAATCGCTGGTGCAGGACAAGCTGCTCGGGTCCGAGCGCGAGGAGGAGTTTTACCACTTCATCCTCATGCTTCACCGGCTCGGCTTCCTGAGTTTGCCGGTCAGCGATCACGCGGCGCTTTACGACCGCTTCGAGCAGAAGAAGGCGATGAAGCGCAAGGCGCTGCTGAAAAGTCTGCTGTTCATGCGGGTGCCGCTTTGGAACCCGGACGCGTTCCTGCGCCGCACGCTGCACATGGTCGGCTGGCTGTTCCACCCGATCGCGCTCGCGGCGTGGCTGGTGATGATGGCGGCGGTGGGGTGGGTCGTCGTGCGGCGGTGGGGCGAGCTGGGCGGCGTGCTGCCGGAAATGTTCACGACCGGCGGGCTGATTCTGAGCTGGTTTTTGCTCATCGCGCTCAAGGCGCTCCACGAGCTGGGGCACGCCTACGCCTGTCGCCACTTCGGCGGCGAGGTGCCGGAGATCGGGGCGTACTTCATCGTCGGCACGCCGTGCGCCTACGTCGACGCGTCGGCGGCGTGGGGCTTCACCAGCCGGTGGCGGCGGGTGGGGGTGAATTTGGCGGGCATGTACTTCGAAAGCTTCGCCGCCGCGGCCGCCTTGGCGATTTGGGCGAGCACGCCGCCAGGGTTGCTGCACGCCGCGGCCGGGCAGGCGTTCGTGCTGGCGACGTTCGTGACGCTGTTGTTCAACATCAACCCGCTGATGCGGTACGACGGCTACTTCGTGCTGGCCGACTCGCTGAACATCCCCAACCTCCGCGGCCGCAGCACCGCCTACGCGCTCTCGGTCCTCCAGCGGATCACGCTGGGCATCCAGACTGATGCCGGGCCGCGGACGCTCTGCGGCAAAATCTTCTTCGTCACCTTCGCCATCGCGTGCGGCATCTACCGGGTGTTCCTGGCGCTCTCGATCGCGGCGCTGATCGGCATGAAGTTCTTTTTCATCGGCCTGGCCGTGGCGGCGTGGTATGTCGTCAGCGATTTGGGCGGGTCGCTGGTGAAGGCGATCAAGTTCTGCTGGCTCGACCCGCAGACGCAGCCGGTGCGGTGGCGCGGCTGGGCGGTGGGGGCGCTTCTGGCGTTCGGGCTGCCGGCGGCGCTGCTGCTGGCGCCGATGCCGGCGAGCGTGACGGCCGCGGCGACGGTGCGGAGCGAGCGGGAGCACATCCTGGCCGCCGAGCGGGGCGGGCACCTGGTGGCGCGGGTGAACGCCGGGCGGGTGCTGCCG
>CAYLSV010000010.1:59121-64660 GCA_964386435.1 uncultured Tepidisphaerales bacterium | reverse complement strand
CCCACCCGCTTCGGCCGCGTGCCGCACCCGGCCAACGCCAACGCCGCCGCCCCGCAAAACGTCCGCCGGCTGAGAAGCGAGTCACGCATCATCGCCGCAGGCTACCGGATGCCGCGCACCCTCCGCCACCGCGGGCGGTCATTTCGAAACAGCGGTTTGAACCGGGAGTTTGAGCGGTTGGCGGTTAGTCTCGCCGCGTGCAACTCGACCACACGGATGCCGAGCAATGGCCGATCCTTACCGCCGAGGACGAGGCCGAGGTGCTGCGGGTGATGCGCGACGGCGACCTGTCGTGCCACCCGGTGATCGGCGAGCTGGAAGACGCCTATTGCCAACGGTTCAACCGGCGGCACGCACTCGCCCACTGCAACGGGACGGCCGCGTTGTTGGCGGCGTTTTTCGCGCTCGATCTTCATCCGGGCGACGAGATCATCGTGCCGAGCGCGACGTGGTGGGCGAGCGTCTCGCCGATGTGCTGGCTGGGGCTGGTGCCGGTGTTCGCCGACTGCGAGATGGAGCGGTGCGGGCTCTGCCCGGCCGACGTGAAACGCAAGATCACGCCGCGGACGAAGGCCATCGTCGTCGTCCACCTGTGGGGCCTGCCGGCGAAGCTGACCGAACTGCGGCGGATCGCGGAAGAGCACAACCTGGCGATCGTCGAGGACGCCTCGCACGCCCACGGCGCGACGTGGCGGGGCGAGCCTTGCGGCGGCCTCGGCGACGTGTCGGTGTTCAGTTTGCAGGGCCAAAAGCTCGCCCCGGCCGGCGAGGGCGGCGTGCTGCTGACCGATCGCGACGACCTCATCGAGCGGGCGAAGTCGCTGGGCGACGTGGTCCGCATCAGTGAGTTGGAGACCTCGGCCCGACGGTTCGCCGCGACCGGCTTTGGCATGAAGACCCGCATCGCCCCGCTGAGCGCGGCGGTGGCCAAGGTGCAGCTTCGCCATCTCGACGCCCGCAACGCACAGCGGAACGCGAACGTCGAGTACCTGGCGGAAAAGCTGGAGAACCTCGGCTTCCACACCTTCCGCCCGCCGCCGCACGTCGGGCGGGTGTACTTCGAGTTCCTCGTCCGCAACGACCCGATCCGCACCGGCATCGAAACGGTCGACCTGATCGAGCGGACCCGGGCCCACGGCTTGCACGTCCGCCCGGCCCGCTATCCGCTTTTGCACCAGCAGCCGTTCTTCACCGAGGGCCACGCGGCGCAGCTCATGCGCCTGCCGCCAAGCTTTTCGCCGCCGGACTACGCGGCCGTCTCGCTGCCCAACGTCGAGGCGGCGGCGGGGGAGTGCTTCATGCTGCCGCCGTTCCACCGGGCGGAGCGGGCGCTGCTCGATGCGTACGCCGACGTGTTCGAGAGCGTCGGGTCGCCGCGACCATGAACGGCTCACGCCGCCGCCGGGCCCTTGTTGCCCAGGCGTTCGATGAGTGCCTTGATGTGCCCGACCTTCGTGCCGCAGCAGCCGCCGACGACGTTGATGCCGAACTCGTCGACGAACCGCATCACGCCGGTCGTGAAATCCTCCGGCTGCAATGGAAAATGGCTCACCCCGTCCACCATTACCGGCAGCCCGGCGTTGGGCAGACAGCTGATGTACTTGGGCCAGTGTTGGCTGAAGTACCTTATGTGCTCCGTCAGCTCCGTCGGCCCGGTCGCGCAGTTGAGCCCGAGCACGTCGATCTCATCAAACGGCAGCAGCGTCGCCACCGCCGTCGCCGAGTCGCTGCCCATCAGCATGCTCTGCCCGGCGTTGAGGTCCATGGAGAGCTGCACCATGATCGGCAACCGCTCGCCGCCTTCGATGGGCAACCCGTGCAAGTCGCGGTCGTCCAGCGCCCGGTTGATCGCCGCCAGCGCGACCTTCACCTGCAAGAGGTCCTGCACCGTCTCGATCAGCAAGCACTCGGCCCCGCCGTCGATCAGGCCCAGCACGCCCTCGTAATAACTTTGCTCCATCTCGTCCCACGTTGTGTTGCCCAGGCTCACGAGTTTGGTTCCCGGCCCGACGCTGCCGATGACATATCGCGGGCGGCCCTCCGTCTCGTACTTGTCGCACGCCTCCCGCGCGATGCGGGCCGCCAACAGCGCCACCTCGTAGGTCCGCTCGACCATCTCCGCCTCGGCCATCACGATCCGGTTGGCCCCGAAGCTGTTCGTCTCCACCGCGTCGCAGCCGAGTTCGAGGAAGCTCTCGTGGATGCCGCGAATGACGTCGCTTCGGGTGAGGTTGAGCACCTCGCTCATGTTCTCCTGGTTGAGCCAGTCCTGTTCCAGGTCCAACTCGATCTCTTGCAGCGCGCTGCCCATCGCCCCGTCCATCACGGCCACCCGCTCGCCCATCAGCTCCAGCCACGTCCGCCGGCCGGGGCGGAGGTGGGGCATGTCGCTTTTGGCAATCGGCTCAACGCCTTGGATTTCGGCCTGATTGTCGGCGGCGGCGGGGGCTTCGAGAACGGCGGTCATGCCGCAGGATAGCCAACACCGATTTTACCCGTTGCCGCACCCGCCGACCCGCCGCTAGCTTTCACGCTCACCCATACGGAAGCGAAACCTCATGACCACCTACGGCAACGAACCCAACGACCCGAACACGCCGCCGCCGACCACTGACTACCAGTCCGCCCGGCCGGCGACGGCGGCACCACACCATTGGGCATCGCCGGCTTGGCTGTGAGCATTCTGTCGCTGCTGGGTTGTTGCACCGTCCCATTCGTCGGCGTGTTGGTCGCCATCGTCGGCGCGGTGCTGGGCGGTCTTGGTGAGAAGCAGGTCCGCGAGCAGGGCAAGACCGGCATGGGCATCGCCAAAGCCGGCCGCTACACGGGCATCATCTCGGCAATCCTGAACGCCATTCTCGCCGTTGCCACCATCATCTGGGGCGCTCAAATTCTCCAGTGGGCTGAGGAGCAGGCGGATGTGCAGAATCAAACCACCGTCGAGCAGGTCGAGCCGGCCGACGACATCGATGTCGAGATCGAGCCGGTCGAGTAAGTCGACTGGCACTACCCTACCCGCCCATGTCCGCCCCGCACGACGTGCCGCTGTTCGACGCCTCCGCCGCGCCGGACGGCGCGCACGGCGTGACGGGGCCGGGCGGGTACGAGTGGTGGTACTTCGACGCCGAGTCGGCCGACGGCCAGACGCAAATCGTCGTCATCTTCCTTCAAGGGTTCATCTTCCACCCCGGCTACATCCGTCAGTATGGCAAGTACCGCCGTCGACCGACGAAAGTACCGCCGCCAATGCCCGGCGAGACGCTCAACGCCTACTTCGCCGTCTACCGCGACGGCAAGGTTTGGCGGCAGTTCCTCACGCAGTACCCGGCCGCCGACTGCGCCTTCAGCCGCGACGAGCCGCGGGTGACGATCGGCCCCAACACCCTCACGCCCACCGGCGACGGCCACGCCCTGCACCTCACCGGCACCCCCTGGCACCTCACCGCCCGCGGCCCGCAGCTGCTCGACGAGACTCTCGCCGCCGATCTGACCTTCACCCCCGACGGCCCGCCCGGCACCGAGGCCCGCCGCTTCCTCAGCCGCCGGATGACCGGGGCCGACCACCTCTGGCTCCTCGCCGACCCGCGCTGTCACGTCGCCGGCCGAATCGCCTGCGGTGGCGAGACCATCGAACTCAACTGCCGCGGCTACCACGACCACAACTACGGCACCGCCCCAATCGGCCCCGGCCTCAAACGCTGGATCTGGGGCCGGGCCATCGTCGGTGATAAGACCCTCATCTTCCACCACGCCGAGCCCCGCGACCCGAACCTTCCGCCCGAGCTCCACCTCGTCGAGGCCACGCCCACCGGCCACCACAACCGCGAGGCCCCCTTCGAAGCCGAGTGGTCCAAACGCGCCAACACCCTCCTCCGCTACCCGGCCACCATCAACGTCCCCGACGTCCTCAAACTCACCCACCCGACGGTCGTCGAAGACAGCCCGTTCTACCTCCGCCTCACCTACCAAGCCGAAGCCGCCGGCAAACACGGCACCGCCTTCTGCGAGATCGCTTACCCCCACCGCCTCCGCTGGCCGATCCTGGGCCGCATGATCGAGATGAGCATCGACAAACGCCCACTGCGACCAAAGTAGCTACCGGCCCGACAACCCGCCGTGACGACACGTGGACACCGGCCAAGTTTCCGGCAAGCATGCGTCGCTTCAACCGCCTCCTTGAAGTGCAAGCGGCTTGCGCCACCTCGCGCCACAAGGATGCAGTGCCACCCGGACGCCCGGATCAAACTCAAGCGACTTGACCCGACGAACCGAGGGTCATGATCCACCAGCCGCCATACCCTGCTGCCATGCGGCTTGACGAACTGGCGGCGGCGATTGGGGTGACGCTTGAGGGCGATGGGTCCGCCCAGGTCACCGGCGTCGGCACGCTCGAGGATGCCAAGCCGGGCGAGGTGTCGTTTTTGGCGAACGCCAAGTACGCCGACAAGCTCGCGGGGACGAAGGCGTCGGCCGTGGTCGTCGCGCCGGGTGTGGAGGTGGGCCAGAAGAACGCGCTGCGGTCGGAGCACCCGTACCTCGCGTTTTGCCAAGCCGTCGTCAAGCTCGTCGGCTACCGGCAGCACGGCTTCAGCGGTGTCCACCCGCTCGCGTTCGTTGACGACACCGCCACCGTCGGCGAGGGGACGATCATCTACCCGTTCTGCCACGTCGGGGCCAACGCCGTGATCGGGCGGGATTGTGTGTTGCACCCGAACGTGACGGTTTATGACGGCTGCAAGTTGGGCGACCGGGTGACGCTGCACGCCGGGTGCGTGATCGGGCAGGACGGGTTCGGCTACGCGACGGACCACGGCGTGCACCACAAGATCCCGATGGCCGGCAACACGGTGATCGAGGACGACGTGGAGATGGGGGCCGGCTGCTGCGTCGACCGGGCGACGCTGGGCAGCACGGTGATCGGCAAGGGCAGTAAGTTCAGCAACCTCGTCACCATCGGCCATGGCAGCAAGGTGGGGCCGGGGGCGTTGTTCGTTGCCCAGGTCGGCATCGCCGGGAGCGTGACGGTGGGGCACCATGTCTCCCTCGGCGGCCAGGTCGGCGTGGCGGGGCACCTCAAGATCGGTGACAACGTGATGGCCGCCGCCCAAAGTGGCATTAGTGCCGACGTGCCCGACCAAGGCATGGTCATCGGCAGCCCGGCGATCCCGCTGGCCAAAGGTCGCCGCGTCGAGGTGCTCAAGACGCAGTTGCCCGATCTGTTGCAACGCATCCGCAAGCTGGAGCAGCAAATCGAGGAGCTGCAGGCGACGGAGGCGTGATCCCGCCGCCACAAATCGCGGTCGCGTGTTCCTGAAACCTTTGGTGCCGGCCGTCGTAAACTCTGCCATGAGCCGCTACGGAATTGTGTTGACGTTGCCGGTGTTGTTCGTCGCCGGGCTGACGGCGTGGGCGGCGGTGCAGGACGGGCCGGCCGGGCAGGCCGCCTCGCCGGTGCCGCCCGTCCCGGAGAAGCCGCTGGCGGCGGGGCAGGACGACGGGCGGGCCGTGCTCGCCGGCGGGGGCTTCTGGTGCGTCGAGG
>CAYLSV010000010.1:38114-59111 GCA_964386435.1 uncultured Tepidisphaerales bacterium | reverse complement strand
CATTTTCCCCGGCCGCGTTGGAATGTCAGACGTCGTAGAAACCGGAGGCCCCATGATAAGCCTGATCCTCGCCGCCCTCGCCCTGACCGCGCTTCCAGCGGCCGCGCAAACCGAGACCGCCACCTTCGCCGGTGGGTGCTTCTGGTGCGTCGAGGTGGCGCTGGAGCCGCTGGAGGGCGTCCTGAGCGTCACCAGCGGCTACGCCGGGGGCGACCCGGCGACGGCCAACTACGACGCCGTCTCCAACGGCCGCACGAACCACGCGGAGGTCGTCCTCATCGAGTACGACCCCGAGCAGATCACCTACGACGAGCTGCTCCGCGTCCACTTCGCCACCCACGACCCGACGACCAAGGACCGCCAAGGCCCCGACGTGGGGCGGCAGTACCGCAGCGCGATTTTCTACGACGGCGACGCCGAGCGCGAGGTCGCCGAGGCCTACATCCAGCAGATGACCGCCGCCGGCACGTTCGCCGATCCGATCGTGACAACCCTTGAGCCGCTGACCGAGTTCCACCCGGCCGAGGCGTACCACCAGGACTTTGTCGAGCGCAACCCCGCCCACCCCTACGTCGTCCGCTGGGCGCTGCCGAAGGTGGAGAAGGTCAAGAAGACGTTCCCCGACCTGCTGACGGCCCGCGCCCCGAGCACCCAGCCGGCGGAGTGAGCGAGGCGGGTGACGAATCTGTGAAGAAGTGCGGGCGTTGCTGAAACCCCCACCGCTGCTACGCAGCGGTGGGGGCTTCTCATGCGTTCAGCTCTTGGGCTGTCACCTTTGCAAAAATTGCTGAACCCGCCTCCGCCTCCGCCTCGTGGAGGCGGGGCTTCGCGGTTGTTGCGAACCATGATCCGAGGGAACACGTCTGTAGCTGCGGATCACCGATCAACCGATCCGCAGTGGCGGGTTTCCGCCGTCGATCAGAGCTTCGACTGCACAAGATGCAACCGCGCTGCCACTGCGGATCGGGGATCCGCAGCTACAGGAGTTTCTGCGTCTGTCGTTGCTCGGAGAGTACTGATCGTGCTACGCATCAAGAAGCCGAGGGGTGAGCGGAGCGAACACCCGGATCAATTGCACGATAAGGTGCCGCATTGATCCGGGTGTCCGCTCTGCTCAGCCCCTGGCTCCTTAGCGTGGATGACGCCGAGCCCGCGTTAGCGGATGAAGAGCATTTCGCGGTAGCTGGGCAGGGGCCAGAGGTCGTCGGGGACGACCTGCTCCAGGTAGTCCGCACACTTGCGGAGCTCTTCCATCGCGGGGAAGACCATGTCGTGCATGTGCTTGGCCGCGTCGTACGGGTCGTCGCTCTCGACGACCGAGGCGAGGTGCTTGTCGAGGGCGATGACGGCCTGCTCGGTGGCGGTAATGCTTTGGGCGAGCTGGTTGGCCGAGTCGCCGCCGGCGGGCGACTCGATGCCGGCGGCCTTCTGGGTGGCCAGGCACTCGGCGAGGTGGTGCAGCCAGCGGTGGGCGGCGGGCAGGACCATGGTCTTCGCCAGGTTGCCGGCCGTTTCGCCCTCGATGTTGATCTGGGCGGCGTAGGCCTCGCACAGGATGTTGAAGCGGCTGACGAGCTCCGACTCGCTGTAGACGCCGTAGCGGGTCAGCGTCTTGACCTTCTCCGGGTTCCGCAGCGTCGGCAGGGCGTCGACGGTCGACTTGAGGTTCGGCAGCCCACGCTGCTCGGCCTCGGCGTGCCACTCCTCGGAGTAGTTGTCGCCGTTGAACAGCACCGGCTTGGCCCGCTTGATGATGTCCGGCAGCGTCTCGCGGATCGCGGCGTGCAGATCCGTGCCGCCGGCGGTCGCTTCTTCAAGCTTTTCGGCGAGGCTTTCCAAGGCTTCGGCGACAATACAGTTGAGGATCGTGTTGGGCCCGGCAATGTTACTGCTGCTGCCAACGGCCCGCAGCTCGAATTTGTTGCCGGTGAACGCGAACGGGCTGGTGCGGTTGCGGTCGCCCGCCTCCTTGGGCAGCTCGCTGATGACGTCCACGCCCGTCTGGAACATGCCGCCCTGCTTGCTGGTCTTGGCCTCGCCTTTTTCGATCTGCTCGAACACGTCCTGAAGCTGGTCGCCCAGGAAGATGCTGATAATAGCCGGCGGCGCCTCGTTCGCGCCCAAACGGTGATCGTTGGCCGCGCTGGCAATGGCCATGCGGATGAGGTCGCCGTGCTTGTGGACGGCATCGATAATCGCGGTGCAGAAGCACAGGAACTGCGCGTTCTCGTGCGGCGAATCGCCCGGCTCGAGCAGGTTCTCACCCTCGTCGGTGCTCATCGAGAAGTTGTTGTGCTTGCCCGAACCGTTGACGCCGGCGAAGGGCTTTTCGTGCAGGAGCGCGATCAGGCCGTAATGCTTGGCGACCTTCTTGAGCACCTGCATCACCAGCATCTGGTGGTCGGTGGCGACGTTGGTGTTCTCGAAGATCGGGGCGACCTCGTACTGCCCCGGCGCGACCTCGTTGTGCCGCGTCTTGACCGGCACGCCGAGCTTGAAGAGCTCGGCCTCGACCTCGCCCATGAACGCCAGAACGCGGTCGGGGATGCTGCCGAAGTAGTGGTCGTCCAGCTCGTGCCCCTTGGGCGGCTTGGCGCCGAAGAGCGTCCGGCCGCAGTTGATCAAGTCGGGGCGGAGCAGGAAGAACTCGCGGTCGATCAGGAAGTACTCCTGCTCGCAGCCGACGGTGGTGGTCACCCGCTGCACGTCCTTGCCGAACAGCTTGAGCAGCCGCCGGGCCTGCTTATCGAGGGCGGCCATGCTCTTGAGCAGCGGGGCCTTCTTGTCCAGCGCCTCGCCGGTGTAGCTGAGGAAAGCGGTCGGGATGACGAGCGTCGCCCCGTTGGGGTTCTCGATGACGAAGGCGGGGCTGGTCGGATCCCAGGCGGTGTAGCCGCGGGCCTCGAAGGTGGCGCGGAGGCCGCCAGAGGGGAAGCTGGAGGCGTCGGGTTCGCCCTTGATGAGTTCCTTGCCCGAGAAGTCGCTGATGGCCGTGCCGCCCTCGCTGGGGGTCAGGAAGCTATCGTGCTTCTCGGCGGTCAGCCCGGTCATGGGCTGGAACAGGTGGGTGTAGTGCGTGGCGCCCTTGTCCATCGCCCAATCCTTCATCGCGGTGGCGATGACGTTGGCGTGGACGCTCTCCAGCGGGGCCGAGTACTTGATGGTCCGCTGAAGGGCCTTAAACGTGTCCTTGGGCAGGCGCTGGCGCTGCTCTTCGGTGCCGAAGACGTTGACGCCGAACAGGTCCCGGACGTTGTTTTTCAGGTAATCGAGCCGGTTCCAGTTCGAGGTCTGGCCGGCGATGGCGCGGATCGCCGCGCTGCGGGGGGTGCTCATGCGTCTGTCTCTCTTGGTGTGCTGGGTGGTGAACGGGCGCGGTTCGGCCCTTTCTTATCACGGCGACCGGGCGCAATCAAACCCGGACCGGGTTTCGTCGGGCTGCTGAAGTGCCCGATCAGACCCCGACCGGCCGCGGAAATCCCCACTCGGCGGCCAGGGCGTCGGCGGCGTGTTCGGGGTCTTCGCCGGGGGTGCGGCCGCGGTTGTGCAGGTGGGCGTGGGCGAGCTCGTGGGCGACGAGCCATTGGGCGAAGGCGTCGGGCCGTTTGGCCAAGGACCGTCGCAGCGCCACCGCCCGCGCCGGGCGGCCCTTCGTCGGCACGCCCATCGGCACGGTAATCGACTCGCCCCGCTCGTACGTCACGATCCGCAAGCCGGCGTCGGCGTGCAGGTCGTCGAACACCGCTCCCGGCAGCCGCCGCAGCACCGTCACCAAATGCCCGTGGATCTCCCGCGGCAGCCCGAACCGCCGGGCGAAGTCGCTCACGACATCCGGCGATCGGCAGGGCACGGCAACCACGCCCCAGCGTAGGCGGCCCGCGAAAATACCCGTTGGCTTCAACTTGCGTTACCCTCCGCCCATGCCCCACCTGCTCGGCATCGACATTGGCACCAGTGGCACCAAGAGCCTGCTTCTCGCGGAGGACGGCATTGTCCTGGCCACCCACACCGTCAGCCACACCCTGCAGACCCCCAGGCCCGGCTGGACCGAGCAGCACCCCGAGGAGTGGTGGGCCGCCACCCAGAAGTCGGTGAAGGGCTGCCTGAAAAAGGCCGGCGTCAAGGGCAAGGACGTCGGCGGCGTCGGCCTGTCGGGCCAGATGCACGGCAGCGTCTTCCTCGATAAACACCACCAAGTCATCCGCCCGGCCCTCTTGTGGAACGACCAGCGGACGGCCAAGCAGTGCGACGCCATCACCGACGCCGCTGGCGGCACGCACAAGCTCATCCAGCTCGTCGCCAACCCGGCCCTCACCGGCTACACCGCCCCGAAAATCCTTTGGCTCCGCGACGAGGAACCCAAGAACTTCAAGAAGCTCACCCACGTCCTGCTGCCCAAGGATTACGTCCGCTTGCAGATGACCGGCGACCTCGCCACCGACGCCGGCGACGCCAGCGGCACGCTGTTGGTCGATGTCAAGAATCGTCACTGGTCCGCCAAGCTGCTCAACTTGCTCGACCTCGACGAAAGCATGCTGCCGACGATTCACGAGTCGCCCGACGTCACCGGCACGCTGCACAAGGCGGGGGCAAAGGCGCTGGGGCTGGTTGAGGGCACGCCGGTGGTCGCCGGGGCGGGCGACGTGATGAGCGGGGCGATCGGCAACGGCATCGTGGAGGCCGGCCTGATCAACGCCAACCTCGGCACCGGCGGGGTGATGTGTGCCCACTCGGATGAGTACGTCGTCGACCTCGACCGCAAGACGCCGGGGCGATTGGCGACGATGTGCCACGCGGTACCGGGGGCGCACGTCGTGTTCGGCTGCATGCTCTCGGCCGCCGGCAGCTTCCAGTGGTATGCCGACGAACTCGCCCGCCGCGGCGAGAGCCCGTTTGGCGAGCTGATCGAGCTGGCTGAGTCGGCCCCGCTCGGCAGCGAGGGGCTGTTCTTCATGCCGCACCTCACCGGCGAGCGCTGCCCGTACAACGACCCCGACGCCCGCGCCGCGTGGATCGGGCTGACCCGCCGCAGCACCGAGGCAATGATGGTCCGCAGCCTGATCGAGGGCGTGACCTACAACATGGCCGCCATGCTCGACATCATGCGCGGCCCGCTGGGCGTCCCGGTCCGCCAGGTCCGCGGCACCGGCGGCGGCACGAAGAGCGCCCTGTGGCGGCAGATCCAGGCCGATTGCTACAACGCCCCGCTCGCTCTGACCAACAGCGAGGAGGGCGGCGCGTTCGGCGTCGCGCTGCTCGCCGGCGTCGGCATCGGCAGCTACAAAAACGTGCCCGCGGCGTGCAAAAAGCTCATCAAGCCGAGCGAGATCACCCGCCCCAAGAAAAAGCAGGCGACGCAGTACGCCCAGCACCGGGCGATCTACGACAAGCTTTACGCCGACCTCGAAGCCCGCTTCGCCGAGATCGCGGCGTTGTGAACGATGGGCAGGCCGCGGGCGGTTCCTAGCGTGTTGCATGAACCTTGCTGACCCACTGCGGCCGCTGCACGAGCAGGCCGACGCCGAGTTCCAGCCTTACGGCGATCTCGAGATCGTCAGCACCTTCGGCGAGCCGGCCGCGGAGTACGCGGCGCTGCACAAGGGGTGCGGCCTCATGGACTTGCCGCAGCTGGGCGTGGTGCGGGCGACGGGCAAAGATCGGCTGGCGTTCCTGAACAACCTCGTCACAACCGGGCTCGTGGACCGCGAGACGAAGCAGCCGCTGGCGGCGGGGCAGGCGCGGGCGGGGTACTTACTGAACCTCAAAGGGCGGGTGGCGGCGGCGCTTCAGGTGGTGGAGCTTGGCGATCAGACGCTGCTCGTGCTGCCGCGGTTCCAGGCGGAGATGGTGCGGGCGGCGCTGGACCTCTACCTGTTCGCCGAGGACGTGCAGCTGACGGTGGCGGACGATCTGCACACCATCGCGCTGCACGGCCCGGCGGCGGCGGCGATGCTGGCGGACGCGGCCGACGGCGACGTGCCGACGCTGGACGGGCAAAGTTGCGGCGGCGTGTCGATCAGCGGCGTGGCGGCGACCGTGTTTCGCGACGACGTGGCCGGCGAGGCTGGACTGCACCTTCTTGTTCCAACGTCGTCGGCGGGGCAGGTTTGGGGGCACCTCGAGAGCGTCGGCGGCTCGCCCGATCCGCAGCGGCCGCACATGAAGCGGCTGCGGCCCGTCGGCTGGGCGGCGTTCAACGCCCGGCGGATCGAGCGCGGCCGGGTGCTGCCGGGCGTCGATTACGAACTCGTCGCCCCTCCCCGCCCCGGCAAGGGCAAGGAGCCGCCGGCCGACGCTCCTCGCGGCGTGCTGCCGGCGGAGCTGCCGCGGTTCGAGGAGCACGTGAGCGTGACCAAGGGGTGCTACCTCGGCCAGGAGGTCGTCGCCCGGATGCACGCCCGGAACGTGGTGGCCAAGCAGATCGTCGGCCTGAAAATCGACGACGACGCCCTGCCGATGGCCGGGGTGGCCGTGACGGACGAGAACGACGCCGCCGTCGGCCTCGTGACCAGCAGCACCGTCAGCCCGATCCTCAGCCGCGCCGCCATCGCCCTGGCGTACCTCAAGCGGCCCCACTTCGAGGTCGGCACCCGCCTCAAGGTCGCGGCGGAGGGTGCGATCCGCGGCTGCGAGGTGGTGGCGACGCCGTTCGCGTGAGGCGTGCTATAGTCCTCACCCCGCGGCGGTAGCTCAATTGGCAGAGCATTAGCCTTCCAAGCTAAATGTTGAGGGTTCGAGCCCCTTCCGCCGCTTTCGTGTTGCGCTTGATGATTCTGTGGGCGGTGGTGCTGGGCGTGTGCGTCGGGTGCGAGGAGCGGGTGCAGCCGACGGCCCGACCCGTGGAGCCGGTTGGGCCGACGTTTGAGACGTTGGCGACGCTGGATGCCGAGTCGCCGACGGTGCTGGCGGTGGACCCGGCCGGCGGGTTGTGGTTCACGCAGCAGCGAAGCGGGCGGCAGGGGACGGTTTTCTATCAGGCAAACGACGGGGTGCCGCGGCGGTCGGGGCTGTCGGTGGAAACGGTGCGGGTGGCGCTGGGGGTGGATGAACTGGAGGGGCAGTTCGCCGGGTTCATTGCCGACGACGGCGGGGTGGTGTTCGCGTTCGTCGGCGGGGCGGGGGCGGAGCCGGTGGTGGTGGTCGGGCGGCACGACGTGGCGGCACGGCGGACTAGTATTTCGATCGACACGGACCGTTTAGCCGAATTGACCGGCTTCGGCGGCACCATCGCGCTGGCCGAGGCGACGTTGATGGCCGACGGCGACGAGGCGTGGCTGTGGCTGCGGACGCCGGACCGGATGCGGGGGCTGACGTTCTCACCGGCCAAGCTGCGCGACCCGCTGGCGTCGGTGCCGGTGTCGGTGTCGATGGCACGGGTGATGCTCGATTTTGTGGAGTTGGATCTGACCCGGCCCGGCACGCGGCTGACGCCGGGGGTGGGCGAGTCGCTGGTGCTGACGCACGTCGAGACGGCCGCGGTTTACACGCTGACGCCGGGGGAGCGCGGCGTTTGGGAGGCGACGTTGCTGCTGGATTTGGGCGGGCTGCCCGAGCGGATGACGCCGCCCGCGAGCGACGGGCGGGGCGGGCTGGCGGCGTGGCTGCCGGTGGGGCGTCAGCGGCCGGCGGACGTCGATCGCCCGTACCGGCCGCCGCTGACGCGGGGATATCCGGCCGTGCTCGTGCTGCAACCGGGGGCGGAGCCGACGGTGTGGGAGGCCGATGATTTTGGCGACGTGCTGGGGCGGGCGGCGGGGGAGTTGGTGTTTGACGCGTTGCGGCCCACCGGCGAGCCGGGGAACTTCGTCGCGTATGACGAGGCAGGCGGCGACGTGATCCGCCTGACGCTGCCGGAGTGAGCCTTCGCAAACACTGAACCGGCCGCGGGTTGACCTCGGCTACAGTGCCCGACCGCCGCTCCCGGAGACGACCCCGACGACCCGACCTTGACTGCGCCCATGACCCGCCCGCTCCCCGTTGCCGCTGATTTGTCCATGTTCCCGACGGCCACGGGGCTGTACGACCCGCGTTCGGAACACGACGCGTGCGGCTTCGGTTTCAT
Organism: uncultured Tepidisphaerales bacterium; assembly: GCA_964386435.1. Taxonomy (GTDB): domain Bacteria; phylum Planctomycetota; class Phycisphaerae; order Tepidisphaerales; family Tepidisphaeraceae; genus CAYLSV01. The sequence goes on along the minus strand of CAYLSV010000010.1, from coordinate 51,049 downwards.
CTGCCACATGAAGGGCACCGAAACCCACGACATCGTCCGGCGGGGGCTGGACATGCTCGAGAACATGAACCACCGCGGCGCCAGCGGCAGCGAGCCGGACTCGGGCGACGGGGCGGGCATTATGGTGGCGACGCCGGACGTCTTCTTCCGGCGGCGGGCGGCGGAGATCGGCTTCGAGCTGCCGCCGCGGGGCGAGTACGCCGTGGGCATGCTGTTCCTGCCACGCGACGTGAAGGAGCGGCGGCGTTGCGAGCAGGTGCTCACCGAGGTCGTCGAGGCGTACGACATGACCGTCCTGGGCTGGCGAGACGTGCCGACGAACAACAGCTTCCTCGGCCCAACCGCCCGGGCGAGCGAGCCCAAGATCCGCCAGGCGTTCATCGGCATGACCGAGCGGTTCTACCGCCGCGACGACTTCAACCAACGCCTCTACCTCGTCCGCCAGCAGGTCGAGAACATCATCGAGTTCGGCACCGACTGGCCCGCCGAAACCAAGGCGACGTTCTACATCAACCTGATGTCGACCAACCGCATGGTCTACAAGGGCATGCTCACCGCCCACCAGCTGCGGGCGTACTACCCGGATTTGGCCGACCCGGCGTTCGTCAGCCCGTTCAGCGTCGTCCACAGCCGGTTCAGCACCAACACCTTCCCCTCCTGGCGGCTCGCCCAGCCGTTCCGGTACGTCGCCCACAACGGCGAAATCAACACCATTCGCGGCAACAAGAACTGGATGCGCAGCCGCTACGGCGCGCTCGACTCCAAAATCTTCGGCAAGGAGCTGGAGAAGCTCTTCCCCATCGTCTCCGACGCCGTCTCCGACTCGGCGACGCTCGACAACGCGCTGCAGTTCCTGCGCGTCAACGACCGCGAGCTGGCCCACGCGGTGCTCATGCTCATCCCCGAGGCGTGGCAGAACAACGACCTGATGGACCCGGATCAGCGGGCGTTTTACGAGTACCACGCGATGATGATGGAGCCGTGGGACGGCCCGGCGGGCATCGCGTTCTGCGACGGCGAGCAGATCGGGGCCGTCCTCGACCGCAACGGGTTGCGGCCCGCCCGGTATTGGGTGACGCACGACGATTTGCTCATCATGGGCAGCGAGGCAGGGTGCATCCCGATCGAGCCGGAGAACGTCAAGAAGAAGTGGCGGCTGCAGCCGGGCAAAATGCTCCTCTGCGACTTCACGAAACAGAAGGACATTATCGACGACGAGCAGATCAAGCAGCACCTCGTCGAGATGCGGCCGTGGCGGAAGTGGGTCGACTCGCACATGCTTACGCTCGACGACCTGCCGACAATTGAGCCGGCGGGGGCGACGGGCGACCTGCTGAAGCAGCAGCACGCCTTCGGGTACACGACGGAAGATCTGCGGATGATCCTCTACCCCATGGCCGCCGCCGGCGCCGAGGCGACGGGCAGCATGGGTGCCGACACGCCGCTGGCAGTGCTGAGCGACAAGCCACAGCTCTTGTTCAACTACTTCAAGCAGCTCTTCGCCCAGGTGACCAATCCGCCGCTGGACGCCATCCGTGAGGAGCTGGTGACCAGCCTCTACACCTGGCTGGGCCGTGAGGGCAACCTGATCGGCGAGGAGCCGGAGTACGCGACCATGCTCAAGCTCCGCACGCCGATCCTCACCGACGAGCAGCTCGCCAAAATCAAGGCCCTCGATTCGCGGGAGTTCCGGCCGGTCACGCTCGACACCACCTTCGATGCCCGCGGCGGCGAGGAGGCGATGGAGAGGTCGCTCGACGAACTGCTCGACCAGGCCGCCATCGCCGTTGACCAGGGGGCGACGCTGGTCATCCTCAGCGATCGCAAAGCGGGCGAACACCGCTGCGCGATTCCCGCGTTGCTCGCCACGTCCGCCGTCCACCACCACCTGATCCGTTGCGGCACCCGCACCCAGGCCGGCCTCATCGTCGAGACGGCCGAGGCCCGCGAGGGGCACCACTTCTGCTGCCTGCTCGGCTACGGGGCCGGGGCGATCAACCCGTACCTGGCGCTGCGGACCGTCCAAGATTTGCACGCGGAGGGGCTACTACCCGACCCGATCACGCCGCAAATGGCGCGGAAGAACTACGTCAAGGCGGCCGGCAAAGCGATCCTGAAGGTCGCGAGCAAGATGGGCATCAGCACCGTCCAAAGCTACCGCGGTGCCCAGATCTTCGAGGCGATCGGCTTGGGGCAGAAGCTGGTCGACAAACACTTCGCCGGCACCGTCAGCCGTTTGGGCGGCGTCGGCCTCGACACGTTGGCGGCCGAAGCGCTGGCCCGACATCGCCGGGCGTACCCGCCGATGGACGTCGAGCCGTCGGAGGTCCTCGAGGCCGGCGGCTTCTACCAGTGGCGGCGGGACGGCGAGTACCACGCCTGGAACCCGGGCACCGTCGCCAGCCTGCAAAAAGCCGTCCGCCTCGGCAGCCGCAGCGACTACGACCGCTACGCCAAGCTGCTCAACGACGAGTCGGCCCGCACCGCGACCATCCGCGGCCTCATGACGTTCGAGCCGATTGCCGACGCCGTCCCGCTCGACGAGGTCGAGCCGGCGAAGGAGATCGTCAAGCGGTTTGCCACCGGCGCGATGAGCTTCGGCAGCATCAGCAAGGAGGCTCACGAAACCCTTGCTTTGGCCATGAACGAGCTGGGCGGCAAGAGCAACAGCGGCGAGGGCGGCGAAGACCCCGATCGCTTCCAGCCGCTGAACGTCCTCGGCAAGCGCAGCACCAACCCCCGCCGTAGCGCGATCAAGCAGATCGCCAGCGGCCGGTTCGGCGTCACGGCCGAGTACCTCTCCAGCGCCGAGCAACTTCAAATCAAGGTCGCCCAAGGTGCCAAACCCGGCGAGGGCGGGGCGCTCAGCGGCCAGAAGGTCGACGAGTACATCGCCCAAGTCCGCCACAGCACGCCGGGCGTTGGCTTGATCTCGCCGCCGCCGCACCACGACATCTACTCGATCGAGGATTTGGCCCAGCTCATCCACGATTTGAAGAACGCCAACCCGGCGGCGGACGTGTCGGTGAAGCTCGTCAGCGAGGTCGGCATCGGCACCGTCGCGGCGGGCGTCGCCAAGGCCAAGGCCGACCACATCGTCATCAGCGGCTACAGCGGCGGCACCGGCAATGCCGCCTTGTCGAGCATCAAGCACACCGGCCTGCCGTGGGAACTCGGCCTCGCCGAGACGCAGCAGACGCTGGTGATGAACGGCCTCCGCGGCCGCGTCCGGCTGCAGGCCGACGGCGGCATGAAGACCGGCCGCGACGTCGTCATCGCCGCGCTCTTGGGTGCCGAGGAGGTCGGCTTCAGCACGGCCCCGCTCATCGCCACCGGCTGCATCATGATGCGGGTCTGCCACCTCAACACCTGCCCGGTCGGCATCGCCACGCAGGACCCGGAGCTGCGGGCGAAGTTCAAGGGCACGCCCGAGCAGGTCATCAACTACATGTTCTTCGTCGCCGAAGAAGTCCGCGAGCTGATGGCGAGCCTCGGCTTCCGCACGTTCGACGAGATGGTCGGCCGGGCCGACTGTCTGGGCTTCCGTGACGTCTCGGCCCACCCGAAGGCGAATCAGCTCAACCTCGACGCCATCCTCCGCCGCCCCGAAGTTCGCCCCGGCGACTCGCCCCGCAAGACGCAGGTTCAGGACCACGGCATCGACCGCGCGCTCGACAACACGCTCATTGAGCTCGCCGATGAAGCGCTGGAAGACGCTCGTCCGGTGAAGCACGCGCTGCCGATCCGCAACATCAACCGCACGACCGGCACCATGCTCAGCGGCGAAGTCGCAAAGCGCTACGGCCACGCCGGGCTGCCCGAGGGCACGATCCACTTCAAGTTCACCGGCTCGGCCGGGCAGAGCTTCGGCGCTTACCTCGCCCGCGGCATCACGCTGGAGGTCGAGGGCGACGTCAACGACTACCTCGGCAAGGGCCTCTCCGGCGGCCGGATCGTCGCGTACCCGCCGAAGGAGGCGACGTTCAAGCCCGAGGAGAACATCATCGCCGGCAACGTGATCGCCTACGGCGGCATCAGCGGCGAGATCTTCCTCCGCGGCGTCGTCGGCGAACGGTTCTGCGTCCGCAACTCCGGCGTCACCGCCGTCGTCGAGGGCACCGGCGACCACGGCTGCGAGTACATGACCGGTGGACGCGTGATCGTCCTGGGCCCCACCGGCCGCAACTTCGCCGCCGGCATGTCGGGCGGCGTCGCCTACGTCTACGATCTGTGGCGCGACTTCGAGAGCAAGTGCAACACCGAGCTCGTCGACCTCGAGCCCGTCCCCGAAGACGATTACGCCAACTTCAAGGCAATGCTCGAACAACACGCCACCCTCACCGGCAGCCAGCGGGCAAGGTACGTCCTCGACAACTTCCCCGACGAGGTCGCCCGCTTCGTCCGCGTCATGCCCGTCGACTACCGCCGCGTCATCGAGCACCGCAAGGAAATCGAAGCCCGCGCCGCCGAATTGGCCGAAGAACAGGTTTAACCCTCGTCGTCGGCAACCTCGCTGAAGCCGCCTCCGCCTCGTAGAGGCGGGGCTTCACAAGCGGGACGACATGGCACTAGCCTGTGAAGCTTCGCCTCCACGAGGCGGAGGCGGCTTCAGCGACGCCAACTGGGTGATGAGCCTACTCATGCGAATCATCACTGATCCCGATGAAGCCCGCGTCGCGTTCCACCCGTGGCGGGCGAAGCACCAGCGCCCGGCGTGGAAGCCGATCACCGAGCCCGGCGAAGGCGACATCGCCGCCAGCCGCTTCGGCGGCCGCCCAGCACTGCGGCCGGGCGAGCCGTGGCCGATCTGCAATCAAAGCGGCAAGCCGCAGACGCTTTTCCTGCAACTCGACCTTGACGCGTTACCCGAGGAAGCCGGCGATTTCGGCGGCGGGCTGCTGCAGTTCTTCTTCTGCCTGCACTGCAGCGACGACGGCGGCGACGTAGACGCCAATCCGTGGGGCCCGTTCAGCCGATGCCACCTGCTCCGCACGCTGCCCGTGGATGCCGCCAACTCGATTTCTGACGCACCGCCCGATGCGTCCCCGTCAGTGGAGCGCGATTGGGGTTGGCAATCACCATTGCCGGCCCGGCGGATCGCGGACTGGGTTGGCATGGCGGATACTCCCTCGTCGGACGAAGCGGAAGATCTCGGCGTGCAGAGAGCGATGGAGTCCGACGTCGAAGCCGGCCACTATAAGCACCGCCGCATCGTGGAGTGGCCGGAGGCGGGCATCTCTTAAAGAAGCGACGAGGGCGGCTTCTACGACCTCGTCGGTCACGCCGAACCCGGCGACAAGCTCGGCGGCTGGCCCATGTGGGTGCAGAGCCCGCAGTGGGTCGACTGCCCCCGCTGCAGCTCCCGAATGAGGCTCGTCATGCAGCTCGACAGCGATGACAACCTCGACTACATGTTCGACGATGGCGGCGTCGGCCACATCATGCAATGCCCTGTGCATCACGACGTGCTGAGCTTCGCCTTCGCCAGCGGGTGAGTCACTCAGCCTCGTCCCCGTCGGCCGGGAAGATGTCGGTCAGCCGCACCTCGATCTCCACACTCCGCAGCGGAACGATCTGCTCGCGGCCGTGGAAGTTGGCGAAGGTCCAGCGGCCGTCGTCCTCGCGGTAAAGCGCTTGGGCCGCGCGCGCCGCGTCCGGGTCCTCCCGGATCAGTTGGACGTCATGCCAGGTCTGGGCGGCGGGCTGGTCGTGTTCGATGAGCACATACTCCCGCAGCGACTCGATGCGGGCGTACTTGTCGAACTTGGCCGTGCGGTCGTACTGCTGCGTGCCGGGGGAAAGAACCTCGATGATGCAGATCGGGTTGTTGATGAACAAAGAAGGGTTGACTGGATCGCCCTCGATTTCTCCGCAGACGATGGAAACATCGGGGTAGCTGTAGCGCGGGTCGTTGCGTGCTTTGACCGCCTGATCAGGACCGAACACTTCACAGCTCGAGCTTTCTAACGCGTTGCCAATATGTCTTATCAAGCGAGAACCGGCTCGACTGTGTCGAATTGTTCCGCCCGCCATGCCAATGAGGCGACTCAGCGGGCGAACTACGCCATCATCAAATTCGTGTCGCTCCTCGCTGTTTTGCTCGAACTCGAGGTACTCGGCTTCGGTCATGTGAACCGGCTTGTCCCAATCGATCTTGTCGGGCTTGGCGGACATGCCTGATTCTTGGCCGGCGTGGTGGCGGTTACAACCTGGCCGTGCCGGCGTGCCAGGCACCGGAAGTGCTGCCTTCGATGAGGGTGGCGGGTTTACCGGTTCGCTCTTGGTAGCTGGCGGCGATCCGGGTGAGGGCGGCGGTGGCGGGTTCGGTGTCGTCGAGGAGGACGGCGACGGTGCCGCCGCTGCCGCCGCCGGTGATCTTCGCGCCGTAGAGGCCGGCCGGTTCGTGGTGGCGGACCAGGTCGACGAGGACGTCACATTCTGCCGCGCCCAGGCCGGCGTTGTGGGTGTAGCTGTGGTGGCTGGCGTACATCAAATGGCCGGCCTTGTCGAGGGCAAGGCCGCGGGCCTTCGGGTCGGTCGCGGCGGCGGCTTCTTCCAGGAAGCCGGCGAAGCGGCGGACGCGGCTGGCTTCCAGTACGTGGTGATCCGTCGCCGCCTGCACGCGGTACACCTCGTCCGGCTCCGGCATCGTGACGGTGTCGATCGTGTCGCCGTGGGCGTCGAAAAAGGCGCGGCCGGTCAACTCTTCGGGGAGTTTCGGGCGGAACAGCCGCTTGTAATCGTCGGGGTCGAGGTTGGCGAGGTAGCCGCCGGTCGGGTCGGCGGTCATCGTTTTGCCGGCGGATTGGCCGAGCTTTTCGATCTCGGCGAGGATGAGTTTGTGTCCCATGAACGCCGCGCACCGCGTGCGGCCGTACGCGCCGCCGCCGACGCTGTGTTTGACGTTGGAGTTGAGCCCCACCACCCGCACGCCGCCCGGCAACGGCAGCGGGTTGAGCAGCGTGTGGGGTTGGCAGACCATGCGCATCAGCACATTCGCCTGCCCCATCGTGCTGGCCATTTGGTCCATCAGCCCGCACGGCGCGCCGGCGACGCGGTTCTCGACCTGCTGGCAAAGCAACGCGATCCGCGGCCCGTCGAGTTGGTCGAGGATGTTGAGGTGGGCGGCGAGATTCATCATCGTGGCCACCTCGATAGCCGCGCTGCTGCTGACGCCCGCGCCGCCGGGCACGGTGGAAAAAAGAGCCAGGTTCAAGCCGTTGATTTGGCCCGGCGTGATGAGTTTCTGGTCGAGCAGAATTGACCAGCAGCCGAGCAGGTACGCCGCCCACCGTCGGTCCTGCCCGCCGTGCGCCTCCTGCGGGGCGGTGAGTTCCTTGCCCAGTTCCTCGGGCGACAATCGGCCCAATGCCTCCGTCGAAATTTGCACGCGGAACGGTTCGTGGTCGTCGAGCAGGTTCAGGCTCACGACGCACACCTGCCCGTCCTCCCGCGGCTGGCTCACCGTCGCCGCGGCGTCGGCCAGGGGCATCTCGCAGACGAGGCTGCCGGTGTAGTCGGCGATGCCGCCCATCACGTCGAGCCGGCCGGGTGCGCGGGCGATCAGCAGCGGCTGTCCCGCGTCGAACATCGACCCGAGTTCGCCCCGCGCCCGCCGCAGCAACGTCGGCACCGGTTCCATCTCGACAAGGCTCATGCGGCGACGGTAGCGCCCGGCCGTGGATGAACGTCGGATTCGAAAGGTAGCTGCGACCCGGCGGGTCGCAGTGGCGACGCTTACCTTCTGTCGGCTTGCAATCGTCTTCTGCTGTTGAGCGCACCTTCTGCGATTTGTCAGGTCGCAGCTACTGATCTTCCCCCAATGTCGACCGGTGCTCAGGGCTCGCTCGCCCGCGTGGTCGGGGAGTTGGGCGGCGAGGTGGGGCGGGTCAGGCCGGCGGGCGGGCGGTTTTCGAGGGTGATCGTGTCTTCGAGGCGGGGGCCGTCGATCGGGGCGAAGCGGGCCTCGAGGGTGATCCGCCCGCCACGGCCGAGGCCGGGCTGGTCGAGCTGGAACTCGTAGCCGCGGAGCTGCGGGTTCCAGCGTCGACGTTGCAAATCAAGCGTGACGAGCGAGCCGGTCCACTCCCGCCCCAGCCGCCGGCCACGGCCTTCATCGCCCTCTTCGTCGAACTCGTACAGCTCGAAGACGACGGTGCCCGAGCCTTTGGTCGGGTCGTCGAAGCGGTCGGTCATCTCGAGCATCGCCTCGATGCCGTCGACGCGGCCATCGCCGTCGAAGTCGGCGACGCGGGTGAACACCGGGTGCAGCCGCACCTCGGCGGGGGCGAAGCGGCGCTCGTCGACCGTGACGGTGCGGCCGCCCTCGCCGCCGCCGCGACAGCCGGCGGGCAGGACGATCAGCGCGATGAGGAGCCAGCGGGGCACGGTGGCAATTTAGCAAGGTGACGGCATGCGCCCAAACCTCACCTCACCTCACCCCGCCGCGCCGTCGCCCGGCCGCCCGCTCCGCGGCCTCGGCGAGCCAGGTGCGGATGGCGTCGCGGTTGTCCATCTCCAAAGCCGTCGCAAGCGACCGCAAGTCGTCGACCATCTCCCGCGTTGCCAGCAGCACCTCGTCGGCGTTGTCCTGCAGAATGCCGGCCCACAGCTCGGCGTTGCCCTTGGCGATGCGGGTCGTGTCCCGCCAACCGCGGCCGGCGAACTGCACGGCCACGTCCTCCGGCAACCGCGCCAGCGCGGCGGCGGCGACGTGGGGCAAGTGGCTGACCTGCGCGACCATCCGGTCGTGGTGGCTGGCATAGGTGCGGGCGACGTTGCACCCCAGCGACGACCAGAACAGCTCCGCCGCCTCGGCGACCTCGGGCGGCGTCTGCGCGGTGGGGGTGATGAAGCACGGGGCGTTGTCGAACAGATCCGCCCGCGCCGCCGCCGGGCCGCTCTGCTCGCCGCCGGCCATCGGGTGGGCGCCGACAAATCTATGTTCCAGCCACGGCAGGCCGCCCGCGAGGGCGACGACGCGGCGCTTTGTGCTGAGCGTGTCGGTGATCAACCGGGCCGGCGTCTCGGCATGGGCCAATTCTTCCAGCGCGTCCTCGGCCCCATCGACCGGCAACGCCAGCACAATCAGATCGGCCCGCTCGGCGGCGGCATCGAGGTAGCTGGCTTCGCGGTCGACGGCGCCGCGGTTCATCGCCTCCCGCGCCGCGGCCGGGCGGACGTCGAAGCCGGTGACGGTCAGACTCGACACGGCCCGCTTGACGGCCAGGCCCACGCTCGCCCCGAGCATGCCGCAGCCGACGATCAACAGGTTGCCGGTGGTCGTGGCGGCGCTCACGCGACAGGGTACGCCGGCAATATCGGACCCACGGCCCGAGGTGGGACCTCGGCGGTGTTCAATTCGTGGGTTCGGCTTTTTGGCGGGCGCAGCAACCGGCGGGCGCGGGTATGTTGGGCCGACGTGACCTTGCCGCCGCGACGCCAATATCCCAATTTGCCGAGTGATCCGGCGGCATTCGCCAGCGAGGCGCGGGCGACCATCAGCCGGGCCGCCCTGCTGCACAACGCCCGCATCCTCCGCAAAGCGGCCGGCGGGGCGAAGCTGTGCGCCGTGGTTAAGGCCGACGCCTACGGCCACGGTGCGGGCATTGTCGCCGAAGCCCTCACCGCATTGATGGTCGCCGACGGCCCGGCCGAACCGGCGGCGGCGATGCTTGCGGTGGCCAGCCTGGACGAGGCGATCGCCCTGGGCGGGCCGCCGGTGCCGGTGCTGATTTTGCGGCCGGTGGCCAACGCCTTCGCCGGGCGGACGCGGCGGCTGCTCGCCGAGGCGGTGCGGCGGGATTGGGTGCTGTCGCTCATCGACGCCGCCGGGGCCGACGACCTCGCCCGCGTCGCCGAGCGGGTGGGCAAGCGGGCCAACGTCTGCGTCGCCATGGACACCGGCATGAACCGCGAGGGCGTGCCGCGGCAGTTGTTCCGGGCGCTGCTCGACCGCGTGCAAGGCATGCCGCAGCTCCGGCTGCACTCGGTGAGCACCCACCTCGTCGAGAGCGAGCGGCCCGGCGAGCCGATGACCGACATCCAGCTCGAATGCTTCGACGACGAGACGAGCCATCTGCCGTCGGAAGTGTTGCGCCACGCCGAGAACAGCGGTGGCTCGCTGAACCAGGACCGCAAGTTCGCCGGCTACGACTTGATCCGGCCGGGCATCGCGCTCTACGGCATCCACCCCGTCGGCCGGCCGATGTCGGCGTTGCCGCTGCGGCCGGCGTTGAAGCTGCTGGCCCCGATCATGGCGATCCGCGAGGTCGCCGCCGGGGCGACGGTGGGGTACAACCGGACGTGGATGGCCGAGAAGCCGACCCGCATCGGGCTCGTGCCGGTGGGTTACGCCGATGGCTTCCCGCGGCTGGCCGGCGTGCCGGACCGGCGGGGTAAGGCCGCCGTCGTCGGTGTCGGCGGGGCGGGCGGCTCCAGCCGGCCGACGTTCTGCGCAATTGTCGGCACGGTCAGCATGGATTACCTGACCATTGATCTCACGCCCGCCCCCAACGCCGCCGTCGGCGAACTCGTCACCGTCATCGACGATGAGCCCGGCAGCCCGGCGAGCATCTACAACCTTGCTCGGCGTGCGCAGACGATCCCGTACGAAATCCTCTGCCACGTCGGCGGCCGGGTGCCACGGGTGCCGATCGAGCCGACCGATGCCGAACTGATGGAGGCCGACGAGGTCGACGAAGTCGACGGCTCCGATGAGTCGGATGACGCGTCCGACACGGTCTGATTCGTCGTATCGTGCGGCCATGCATGAGATTCGATTCGAGGTGCGGCGGTGGGGCGACAAGCCGGGGCAGGCGCAGGTGCACTCGATCGTGCAGGGGCGGCCGTTGCTGTCGCTGCTGCGGGGCGGGCTCGGAGGCGTGCGGTTGGAGTGCCTGCCGCCGTCGACGCACTTTTACGGCTGGGACCTGACCGACGCCTACCGCGATCACCGCTGCGGCTACACGCCGGTCGCCATCTGCGACAACTGCATGGCCGGCTGCGACGCGTGGGACGTGCGGATCCGGGTGACAAACGATGCGGTAGAATGGTACGATTTTCAGGCGCCGCTGGTCATCGACGGCGTGGCGCACGACGCGTTAACCTTCGACCGCGCCGCCTACGACGCCGCCCTGCAAGCGGCCGTTGCGCAGTGCCAACCGGATGAGCTGAGGTCGGCCGGCCGGTACTGTCCCGCCGATGCCGGGACGGTGGCGGGCACCGTGATCAGCGTTCACGAGGCGGAAGTACGCGTCGCCTTCTCCACCACCGGCCGCCACGCCGTGACGGCGTCGGCGGATGGCTTCGTCCGCGTCATCGACCTCGCCTCGGGCGCGGCCGTCGCCGAGCACCGCATCGATCTTGGGGATGCCGACAACTCGATCGACGAGCTTGGTGTCGACGAAGCGGCCAACCCGTGGGTCCGATCCACGGACGACCTCTGGCCGCTGCCGCCGGCTCGGACACCGCCCGCAAAGCCGCCGCGGGCGTTCTCCATGCAGATCAAGGACGGCCGCGGTCGGCTCGAACTCAAATCGTCACCCTGGGACGTTCTGGCGTCGTCGGAATGGATGCCGTTCCCGGAGGAGGACTACTGCAACGTGCTGGGCGAGGTGCTGCATCACGATGGCGACGCCACCCGCTACATCGTCCACCGCGAAAGCCACCCGGTCCAGACGTGGGAGCGGCAGGGCGACCGGCTGACGCTCGTCGGCGACTTCTGTCCCCCGTTGCCCGACGACGTGGAGCCGGACGAGCTCCGCCTGTGCCCGCAGCGTCGCCATTTGCTGACCAAGTACTGGGCCGATCCGATTCACGTCCGCCGCCTCCCGCCCGACCGCCGTGCCGGGTGGCGACAAGTCAACACCGGGCACTTCGGGTGGTTCAAGATGAGCGACTTTGACGCCACCGGGCAGGTGGTGCTGACCCACAGCTGGGACCGCTCGCTCCGCGTGACCGACATCGACGCCGGCCGCCCGATCCACGTGCTCGCCGGCCACGGCGGGCCGATCGTCTCGTCGTGCTTCTCGCCCGACGGCCGCTGGGTGCTCAGCGGTTCCATGGACAAAACGGCCCGGTTGTGGAAGCTTGGGATGTGAGCCCTCACCCGTTCATCACGCTGTGCCAGAACCGAATGATCGGCCCGCCGCCGAGAATGACCAGCACGATGCCCGCGGCCGAGACGATCGCGCCCACCACCACCAAGTCCCGGGTCACCACTTGATTCGTGCTGTACGCGATGGCGTTGGGCGGCGTGCTCATCGGCAGGCACATGGCCAGGCTCGCCGCCAGCGCGACGCCCACGGCAACCTGAGCCGTGGCCAGATCGCCGGCGGCGGCGAAGACGGCCACGCCAATCGGCAGCAGCAGGTTGGCCGCGGCCGTGTTGCTCATCACGTTGCTCAACACCAACGTCACCAGCATCAGCCCCGCCAGCACCAACCAGCCGCCCTGCCCCTGGAGCAGCGTGACGATCGCGTCGTCGAGCCCGACCTGTTGCATGCCGCTGCCCAAGGCGATGCCGCCGGCGATGAGGATCAGCACGTTCCACTCGAGGTTGTTCAGATCGTCCCGGTTCAGCAAGCCCGTTGCCGTGAACGCCACCGCCGGCAGCAAAGCAACCACGGCCGAAGGCAAGCCGGTCCACTGCCCGGTCAGCCAGCCGATGACGGTGAGGCCGAAGATGACCAGCACGTAGCCGCCCGTCGAGTTCATCCGGCCCGCCTCGGGCGTGAGGTTCAACCCCTCGGCCCGCGGCCGGTACAGCGAAATGAGCACCACGTACGCCAGCACCAGCAGCCCCATCGCCAGCGGCACCGCAATCACCATCCACTCCAAAAATCCGATGTTTACACCAATTTCGCGGAGGTAGCCCAAGGCGACCGCGTTGGGCGGCGTGCCGATGGGCGTGCCCATGCCGCCGACGTTGGCCG
>CAYLSV010000010.1:24038-38014 GCA_964386435.1 uncultured Tepidisphaerales bacterium | reverse complement strand
TGCGTGCGATCCGTTTGTGAATCTCGATGGAGTCGAACTCGTCGATCGACGCCGCCACCTGCGCCCGCATCTGTTGGGCTTCTTGGTGCATGATGTTCCTGACCAGATGTGCGCCCGCCCGCCGGACGCGCCGCGCCTCCTCCGGCTGGCTCGCTGCAGTCTATATCGGATGAACACGTCAGGTTTTGCGGCGTGTCCTTCTGCCGCACCTCAAGCCGACAGCCCGTGGGCATGTCACAGCCGGCTGATGAGCAGTTCGCGCTGGAAGATCATCTCCTTTGGCAAGTCGCTGGCGATCCGCAGCAGCAGTTCCTGGTGGCCGAGGATTTCGGCCTTGAAAGCCTCCTCGTCGACGCGGGCGAGGGCGCGGAAGTCGCCGGCGTCGAAGTCGTCGCCGTCGGGGTCCTTCAGGCCCCGCATGTCCAAATCCTCCGGCCCCGGCATCCAGCCCAGCGGCGTCTCGTAGGCGTGGGCGTGGCCGTGGCAGCGGCCGACGATCCATTCGAGTACCCGCAGGTTCTCGCCGAAGCCGGGCCATAAAAATTGCTTCGTCTCGGGGTCGCGGCGGAACCAGTTGACGTGGAAAATCCGCGGGCAGTCCATCATCTTCTTCCGCATGCGGAACCAATGCACGAGGTAATCCCGGATGTTGTAACCCATGAACGGCAGCATGGCCATCGGGTCGCGGCGGATGGTCCCGAGCTTGCCCTCGGCCGCGGCGGTGCCCTCACTGCCGAGGGTTGCGCCAATGTAGACGCCGTGGACCCAGTTGAAGGATTGGAACACCAGCGGGATCGTCTCCGACCGCCGGCCGCCGAAGATAATGGCCTTGATCTCCACGCCCGCCGGGTCGTCGGCGGCCTCGTCGAGGGCCGGGTTGTTGTGCATCGGCGCGGTGAACCGGCTGTTCGGGTGGGCCGCCTTCTCGTCCGAGTCGGGCGTCCACTCGTTGCCAAGCCAGTTGATGATCTTGCCCGACGGCACGTCCTTGGTCTTGCCCTCCCACCAGACGTCGCCGTCCTCTGTGAGGGCAACATTGGTGTAGATCGTGTCGCTCGCCATGGCCTTCGAGGCGTTGGGGTTGCTGTGCTCGTTGGTGCCGGGGGCGACGCCGAAGTAGCCGTTTTCCGGATTGATGGCTCGCATTTTGCCGGTCTGCTCATCGACCCACATCCACGCGATGTCGTCGCCGACGGTCGTGACCTTCCACCCGGCCTCCTGGTAGCGCTCCGGCGGAATGAGCATGGAGAAATTGGTCTTGCCGCAGGCGCTGGGGAACGCGCCGGTGACGTACGTCTTTTCGCCGCTTGGCGCGGTGACGCCCATGATGAGCATGTGCTCGGCCATCCACCCCTCACGCTTGCCGAGGAAGCTGGCGATCCGCAAGGCGAGGCACTTTTTGCCCAGCAGCGCGTTGCCGCCGTAGCCGCTGCCGAAGCTCATGATCTCGTTGTCGAACGGGAAGTGCGTGATGAACCGCTCGTTCGGGTCGAGCTGCCCGACGCTGTGCCAGCAGCGGGTGAACTCGTCGCCCTCGCCAAGTTCGTCCCACGCGACCTGCCCCATGCGGGCCATGATGCGCATGTTCTGCACGACGTAGATGCTGTCGGTGATCTGCACGCCGACCTTCGCCAGCGGGCTGCCGATCGGTCCCATGACGAACGGCACGACGTACAGCGTCTTACCGGCGAACGCCCCGTCGAAGCACTCCCGCAGCCGCCGGCGGGCGTCGCGGTCGTGCCACCAATTGTTCGTCGGGCCGGCGTCGTCCTCGCTGGGCGTGCAGATGAACGTCAGCTTCTCGACGCGGGCGACGTCGTTCGGGTCGCTGCGGTGCAGGTAGCAGCCGGGCAGCTTGTCCTGGTTGAGCTTGATGAACACGCCTTCCTCAACGCCCTGGGCGAACAGGCGTTCCTTCTCGTCGTCCGAGCCGTCGCAGAACTCGACCCGCTCAGGTTGGCAGACGTCGAACACCTTGGCCAACCAGCGGCGGACGTACTTGTTGCTTGTGGGACAATGCTCGAGGAACGGCAAAGGATTATCGGCTGAAACGCTCATCAACTCACTCCTGACCATCGGGCGAAACCGCGGCACGACGCCGCGCGGGACGATCATCAAAGCATCGGTCGGCCGCGTCGTCCGACGTTGACCGATAATCCGAACGCGTCGCACGCCGGCACTTGCCCAATCCGCTTGTTGCGGCTCTACTTGCAGCCATGCGCCGCACCGCCCAACTCGCCGTTGTTGCCTTGTTGTTCGTCGTCGCCGGCTGCGCGACGAGTCAACCCGCCAATGACGCCACCACGCCGCCGCCGTCCGCCGACCCGGTGAGCGCCCAGGCCGCGGCCGACGATTTGCGGGCGAGCTTGCTCCGCGACGAGCCGCGGGTGGTCGTGGAGGCGGTGACGCAGGTGTTCACCGACGGCGGCGAGAACTACGCAGCCATCGACTCCCTCGACACGCCGGCCGACGCGATCGTGCAGTTCGTCGCCACCGACGGCTCGTCGCTGGGGCTGGGAACCGTGTTCAACCAAGGCACCCGCCGCAGCTTCATTGAGGTGACCCGCAGCAACCGCCCGATTGCCGCGGGCGACCTCGTCGTCTACTTCCCGGCCGACGAGGGCGTGACGCTCGAGCCCCGCTGATGCCTTTGCCGCGGTTCATCCTCGCCAGCGCCAGCCCCCGCCGCCGCGACCTGCTCGCGGCCGCAGGCTGTGCCTTCGACGTCGAGCCGGCCGACATCGATGAGGACGATTTGCCGCCGGGTCTCTCGCCCGAACAAGTTGCCGAGCACTTGGCGCGGGATAAAGCCGGCACCGTCGCCGCCCGCCACCCGGCCCGCCTGATCCTCGCCGCCGACACCGTGGTCGCGACGGAGACCGACGAACTTCTCGGTAAACCGATTGATGAGGCCGACGCCCGCCGGATCATGCGAAAGCTCCTCGGCACCCGCCACCGCGTCATCACCGGCGTCGCCGCCATGCACGGCAACCGCCTCGCCAGCAACCACGACGTCGCCCACGTCACCCTCCACCCGATGCCCGAGCGCGAGCTCGCCGCCTATTTGAAGACAGGCAACTGGCAAGGCAAAGCCGGCGCCTACGGCCTGCAACACGGCGACCCGTTCCTGGATCGCATCGAAGGCGCCAACGACACCATCATCGGCCTCCCGGTCCAGATGGCGCTCGATTTGCTGAAGCAGGTTGCGTGACGCGAGGTCGTTTTCCGCAACAATCACTTCCGCTTCTTGGCGATGAAATCCAGAATCTGCTTCGGCGTCCGCGTGTTGAGCACGTCGCCTTTCGTCAGCCCCGCCCGGCGGGCGACATCGATGCCGCCACGGGCACCTTGCAGACCGTCGGTGCTGTGGGCGTCGGTGTTGATGCTCAGCATCACGCCGGCCGCTTTCGCCTGGCGGGCGTGATTGTCGGAGAGGTCCAGCCGCGGGTAGCTGGCGTTGATCTCGAGTGCCGTCCCACTCGCCGCGGCGGCCTGGAAAATCTTCGCCATGTCCGGCGACAGGCCCGGCCGCTTGTTGATGTACCGGCCGGTGGGGTGGCCGATGATCGTGACGTACTTGTTGTCAATCGCGCGGAGCAGCCGGGCCGTCGATTTCTCCCGATCCTGCCGCAACGCCACGTGCGGTGAGGCGACGCAGAAGTCAAGCTCCCTCAGCACGTCGTCGGGGTAATCCAGCGACCCGTCGGCCAGGATGTCGACCTCGCTGCCGGCGAGCAGGGTGATGCCGCGCACCCTCTCGTTGACGCCGCGGATCGCCTCGACGTGCTTCATCAGCCGGTCGGCATCAAGGCCGTTGGCGATCGCCTGACTCTTGCTGTGGTCGGTGATGCCCAGCACCACGTGCCCGAGCGCCTTCGCCGCCTCGGCCATCTCCTCGATGCTCGCCCGGCCGTCGCTGGCCACGGTGTGCGTGTGCAAATCGGCCCGCAGATCGGCCGCCTCGATCAGCGCCGGCAACTCATCCGCCGCCGCCTGCTCGACCTCGCCGCGATCCTCCCGCAACTCCGGTGGCACCCACACCAGCCCCAGCGCCTCGTACACCGCCGCCTCCGTCTCGCTCGCCACCGGCTTGACGTTGTCCGGCGGAAAACCGGCTTTTCGCTCCGCCTTCTCCCAATCAATTGACTTGTACAAGCCCCACTCGTTCAGCGTCTGCTCCTTGTCGAGCGCCAACCCGCGAATGCGCTTGTTGTGATCCTTGCTGCCGGTGAAGTGGATGAGCGCCGCCCCGAAGTGTTGCGGCGGGATGCACCGCAAATCGACCTGTAACCCGTCGGCCACCAGCACGCTGCACTTGGTCGGGCCGCGAACCAGCACCTTCTCCACCTCGCCGAAAGCGGCGAACGCTCCGGTCACCGCGTCGCCGTCGGCCTCGGGCTCGAGCTTGGCGATGATGTCGAGGTCCTTGCAAGTCTCCTGCCGCCGCCGCAGCGAGCCGGCCGCCTGTGCCTCGGCCACGCCGACCAGCGACGCCACCGCCTTCACCAGCCCCTCGGCCACCGGCTCGATCTGCCAAATCCCCCGCCGCCCGCCGGCCTTTTTCGCGAGGTCGATCGCCTCCTTCAGCTGCTCGATCTTCTTCGGGCCGATGCCCTTCACCCCCTTCAGCTTGCCACCATCAATCGCGGCCGCCAGCTCCTCGACGCTCTTGACGTCGCGCTCCTCCCACAGCAGCTTGATCGTCTTGGGCCCCATCCCCGGCAGCGCGAACATCGGCACCAGCCCTGCCGGAATGCTCGCCGCCAACTCGTCGTAATCCGTGCTGCGGCCCGTGTCGAGGTACTCGCGGATCATCTCAGCGGACGACTTGCCAATGCCCTTGACCTTCTCCAACTCGCCCGCGGCGTACGCCGCCTCGACGTCGACCTCGCCGTCCTTGAGCAGCCGGGCGACCTTCTGAAAACTGATGGCCTTGAACGGCACCTCGCCCTTGAGGTCCAGGATCTTCGCCGCCGTGTCGAAGAGCTTCACCAGCTCCGCCTGCTTGCTCATGCCGCGAACATAGCAATCGCCGCACCGTGGGCGTGTGATCTGCCTCACGCCGTCGGTTATCGGCGGCCGGCTGTTGCCCCACGTCGGGAACGCCGACCCGCCGCGTTCGTAAGATGTGAGGAATGGCCGCCCAACCTCAATTCACCCACCTTCACGTCCACACCCACTACTCCATGCTCGACGGGGCCTGCCGGGTGAAGGACCTCGTGCAGAAAACCAAGCGGCTGGGCATGGACAGCCTGGCCATCACCGACCACGGGGCGATGTTCGGCGTCATCGACTTCTACGACACCTGCCGCGACGCCGGGATCAAGCCGATCCTCGGCATCGAGGCGTACATGGCCCCGCAGCACCGAACCGACAAGTCGACCAAGGCCGGCGAGTCAGCGTACCACCTCGTGCTGCTCGCCCAGAACATCCAGGGCTACCGCAACCTGCTCAAGCTCTCGTCGCTGTCGTACAAGGAGGGCTTTTTCTACAAGCCACGGATCGATTGGGAGCTGCTGGAGGGCGGCTTGTCGGAGGGCCTCATCTGCACGTCGGCGTGTCTGGGCGGCCTGGTCGCCGACGGGTTCATGAAGCAGAAGCCGAAGGTCGCGCGGGAGTCGGCCGAGCGGATGGCCAAGATTTTCGGACAAGATCGCTTTTTCGTCGAGGTGCAGAACAACGGCATCGCCGAGCAGGACGCGGTGAACCCGGAACTCGTCGGCCTCGCCAACAAGCTTGGTGTTGGCGTCGTCGGGACCAACGACGTCCACTTCCTGGACGAGGGCGACCACTTCGCTCACAACTGCCTCTGCTGCATCAGCGTCGGCAAGACGGCCGACGACGAGAACCGCCTGAAATACCCGACGGCCCTTTACCTCAAGACGCCGCAGGAGATGCACGACGGCTTGGCGGCCTTTCCCGGCGCGGCCGACAACACGAACCGCATCGCGGCGATGTGCGACGTCGAGCTGGATTTCGGCAAGACCTACGCCCCGGTCTACCAGGTCGACAACAGCGCACTGCGGCAGGACGTGCCGGCCGTGGCGACGGACCCGGCGGTGGCGGCGACGGAGCAGATGGCCGCCGACGAGCGGTATCTGCGGCAACTTTGTGAGGACGGCCTCGAATGGCGGTACGGCACCCGCGACGTCTCGCCGGAGGTGCGGCAGCGGTTGGAGAAGGAGCTGACCGTTATCGTCGGCAAGGGGTTTGCCTCGTACTTCCTCATCGTCTGGGACTTCTGCAACCACGCGAGAGACCAGGGCATCCCGGTTGGTGCCCGTGGCAGCGGCGTCGGGACGATTGTGGGGTATTTGCTGGGGCTTTGCGACACCGACCCGCTGCAGTTCGGGCTGCTGTTCGAGCGGTTCATGGACCCGAGCCGCAACGAGTTCCCCGACATCGACATCGACATCTGCATGAACGGTCGTGCAAAGGTCATCGAGTACGTGCGCAAAAAGTACGGCCACGTCGCCCAGATCATCACGTTCGGCACCCTGGCAGCCAAAGCGGCGGTGAAGGACGTCTGCCGCGTGCTCGGGTTGCCGCTGTCGGAGGCGGATCGGATGACCAAGCTCATCCCCACCATCCCCGGCATGACGCTCGACAAGGCGATGAAGCAGAACCGCGAGCTGCGCGAGTTGTACGAGAACGAGCCGCAGCTGACCCGGGTCATCGACATCGCGAAGAAGTTGGAGGGTCTTTGCCGCAACGCCGGTTGCCATGCGGCCGGTGTCATCGTCGCGGATCAGCCGTTGGATGATCTGGTGCCGCTGTATCTGGATAAAGACAAGAACATCCTGACGCAGTATGAAGGTCCGATCGCCGAGAAGTGTGGCTTGCTCAAGATGGACTTTCTTGGGTTGCGGACGCTGACCACACTGCAACGCAGCATTGATTTGGTGAAGGAGACGAAGGGGCTGGAGCTGGACGCTGAGAAGTTGCCGTACGAAGACGACGCCGTATACGACCTGTTCCGCCGCGGCGAGACGCGGGGCATCTTCCAGTTTGAATCGGGCGGCATGCAGGACCTTTTGCAGAAAATGCGGCCTGACCGGCTTGAAGATCTGATTGCCGCCAACGCCCTGTACCGGCCGGGGCCGATGGAGCTGATCCCCGACTACTGCGACCGCAAACATAACCGGGCGACCGTGCCGAGGGTCCACCCGGCGATGGATGCCATTCTTGAGGAGACCTATGGCATCATGGTGTATCAGGAGCAGGTGATGCGCATCTTCAACGACCTTGGCGGCATCGAATTGGCGAGCGCGTACAAACTGATCAAGGCCATCAGCAAGAAGAAGGCCGACGTGATCGACAAGTTCCGGCCACAATTTATCGCCGGTGCCGAGCAGCGGGGTTTGGATGCCGGGAAGGCGAAAGAGATTTTCGAGCTGATTCTAAAGTTTGGCGGCTACGGCTTCAACAAGAGCCACAGTGCCCGGTACGCCCAGATCGCATATCAAACGGCGTACATGAAGACATATCACCCTGCAGAATACATGGCGGCGCTTCTCACGTTCGAAGCTGGCAACACCGAGAAAGTCATCGAGTACCTGGATGAGTGCCAGCGGGTCCGGCGGCCGGACGGCGGGGTTGGGGTGCCGGTGCTGCCGCCGGATGTGAATGCCAGCGGTCGGGACTTCACCCCGGCCGTCCAGGGGAAGGGAAAGGCGAAGCAGGAGGTTATCCGCTTCGGCCTCGGGGCGGTTCGTGGGGTCGGCCATAACGCGGTGGATTCCATTCTTGAGCAGCGGTCAGAAGCGGGAAACTTCAAGAGTTTGTACGACTTCTGCGACCGCGTCGATCTCAAGGCGGTGCAGCGGTCGACGGTTGATGCGCTGGTTCGGTGCGGTGCGATGAGCGGCACCGGCGGCACCCGGGCGGCCCAGCTTCGGGCGTTCGAGCGAGCTTATGAGATGGGGCAGCAGCACCAGCAGGACGTGGCGAGCGGCCAGATGAACTTCTTCTCCGGCGGCGATGCCGAACCGGCCGAGGCCGCGTCAGCGGCGTTGCCGAAGGTGAAAGAGTTGCCGCAGTCAGAACTGTTGCAGATGGAGAAGGACCTGCTCGGCTTTTACGTCAGCAGCCATCCGCTTCGGGAACATGAGGACGCGCTGGAAAGCTATGCAACGGCGACGACGGCGCGGATCAAAGAACTCGGCGACGGCACCGACGTCTGGATGGGTGGCCTCGTCACCGCGGTCCGTAGTCGGGTGGCCAAGAGTGGGCGGAGCGCGGGACAGAAGTGGGCGATCGTGGAGTTCGAGGATTTGGACGGGAAGATCGAGGGCATGGTGTTCGCCGAGACGTACGCCGACATCATGGAACGATCGCCGGAGGCGTTGGAAAAGGACGCGATCGTCTTCGTCCACGGCACCGTCGACCGGCGGCGGGAGACGCCTTGTTTGCGGGTGATCGACGTGCTGCCGATGGAGGCTGCGGCGAAAAAGCTGACGACGGCGGTGGTGCTGGAGCTGGATCGAACCCGGCACGACCCGGCGGTGCTGCGGCAGATCAAGCCGGTGCTCGGTGAGCATGCCGGGCGGGTCGAGGTTTATGCACGGGTGGCCGAAGCTGACGGTGGGCGGACGACGCTGAAGCTGGACAAGCAGTTCGGGGCGTTGCCCAGCCTCGACTTGCAGGCATCGCTGGAGACGGTGCTCGGCCCCGGCAGCGTGCGGCTTATCGGCGAGGGGACGCGGCGGAAGAAGCACGCCGAGCAGAAGCGGATGTTCGCCGAGCGGGCCGAGGAGGTCGAGGCAGCGGTGGAGGAGGAGGACGATGATTGAGGTGGCGTCGCCGGATGACCCGCGGCTTGCCCAGTTCCACGTGAAGCAGGAGCGGCAGCTGCGGGCCACGGGGCGGTTCGTGGCGGAGGGGCCGTTGGTGGTGGATCGGCTGCTGTCGAGCCGGTTCCGCTGCCGGGCAGTGCTGGCGTCGGCGAACAAGTTGTCGCTGGCCGAGCGGGCGGTGGGGGCGGAGGTGTTCGTCGCCGACGACGCGGTGATGCGGCGGGTGCGGGGCTTCGATTTCCACCGCGGCATTGTCGCGATCGGCGAGGGCGAGCCGCTCGGTGAGCCACCGGCGGCGAAGGGGTTGGTGCTGGCGCTGGCCGGGGTGGAGGACGCGGAGAACCTGGGCGGGTTGATCCGCGTGGCGGCGGCGTTCGGTTGCTCGGCGGTCTGGCTGGACGGCTCGTGTCACGACCCGTTGTACCGGCGGGTGATCCGGGTGAGCATGGGCCACGCGCTCGGCCTGCCGATCCATCGAACAACCGATTTGCCGGAACTTTTGCGGAAAACGAAGGGCACGGCCGTGGCGGCGGTGTTGGCGGACGACGCGGTGCGGCTCGCCGAGGTGGCGACGGATCGGCCGGCCGTGGTGGTTGTCGGTAACGAGGCGCACGGCGTGCCGGATGATGTCGCGGCGGCCTGCCGGGTGCGGGCCATGGTGTCGATGGCGGCGGGCGTCGACTCGTTGAACGTCACCGTGGCCGCGGGCATCTTCCTGCACCATCTGCGGGGCGGCTGACGGTCATAAGCCGAACCCGGCGGCGCGCAAAGTTGTCAGCGCAGCGGCCGTGTTGATCGTGAGCGGGCCGTTGAAGTTCGCGTCGGTGAGCAGGGCGTGAAGCTCCGACCAATCGACGTCGCCCTCGCCCAGCGGCACGAATTCGTGCCGCGACCCGCTGCGTCGCGCGTCGCGGCCGCGGACGTGCAGCAGTCGATTGGCGTGGACCGAGAGGAACGCGGCCGCGTCGTCGGCGGACGGGTCGAGGTCGGCGCCGAACCATTGGCAGTCGGCCGCGTCCAGCGCCCGCCCCAACGCCGCGGCGTCGGCCAGGCTGCTGCCTAGGGCGACGGGTAGTTGCACCAAATCGGCCGCCTCGCCGAGCACGCGCAACGCCTCGTCCACCGACGCCTCGAAGTCCGGCTCCCGCGCCACCGCTTCGGCCGGGGCGGTGGTGAACTGCGCGATGTCGGCCGCCGTCGGCATCACCAGCAGCCCGCCGGCCACCGGCCCGATTGGCGTCTTCACCGCCGCCCGCGCCACCGGCGGCAGCGGGCCGAGGTCCATGAGCAACCGCTCGGCCCCAACGTCCCGCGCCGCCGCCAATGCGTCACGAAACCCGCTGAGCACGGCGTCCAGATCGACCCCCGGCCGCAGACCACGCTTGGGCAAAGCGTGCCGAGCGGCCGCAAGCCGCAGGCCTTGCCGGGCGATCAGGTGCCGCAGCTCCCGCCGCCCGCTGGCCGAGAGCGAGGGCAAATCGAGCCGCGGCGACGTCGACACGAGCGTCACGCCATGCACACCAAGTTTGGCCACACGCGGCAGCGACGCCCGCAACTCCCCCGACACGGCAAGGCTCAGCAGCATGGGGCATGGTATCTCATCGCCGCGTCGCTGAGACCGCCTCCGCCTCACAGAGGCGGCTTTGCCGACGCGGCCGGATCCCGCCCATGATCTGAACGGCGTGCACCATGAACTCCACTTCCCGATTCTGCCTCTCCGACGTGGACATGAACATGCAAGCTGCCAGGTCGCATCTTGAAGGATTTGAGGCTCGTTTGGCGCATGGATATCGCTGAGGCCCCCACCGCCGTGGTGACGGCGGGGCTACACCCGTGACGAGAGTCGTTCGCTGCATGGGAAGCCCCGCCGCCACCACGGCGGTGGGGCCTCGGTGGTTTGGAGGGGCAGGCTAACGGGCAAGCTGCTTCGCGTGTTCCTGCAGCGCGTCGGTCACGGCTTGCTGCAGGCAGGTGGCCGGGTCGGCAAGGGCACGGTGGCCGAAGCGGTCCAGCAGCGACACCTGGTGTTGCCCGGCCTTGGTCTCGACGTCGCCGCACACGCACCACAGCGGCACGTGCGCGGTGGCGGCGAGTTGGGCGAGGTGGCCGACGACTTTGCCCTGCAGGCTTGTGGCGTCGAGCTTGCCCTCGCCGGTGAGGATTAGGTCGGCGGCGGCGATTCTCTGCGACAACTGCACGGCGTCGGCGACGAGGTGGATGCCGGGGCGAAGGGTGGCGTTCAGCACGGTGGCTAGGCCCCAACCGATGCCGCCGGCGGCGCCGCCACCGGGCAGGGTGGGGTCGCCGTCAAGCATGTGGGCGAGGTGGGCGAGGCCGGCGTCGAGGGCGGCGACTTGCTCGGGCGTGGCTCCTTTTTGCGGGGCGAAGGTGTGGGCCGCACCGGCGGGGCCGTGGAGCGGGTTGGTGACGTCGCAGGCGATGTCGATGTGCAAGCCGTCGGCGAAGCCGGGCCGGCCGATGCGGGCGACGGTGGCCAGATCGCGACCGGCGAGCGGGGCGTCGGCGGCGGTGACGACGCGGCCGTCGGTCAGCGTGATCGGGCAGCCGATGGCCTGCAAGCAGCCGAGGCCGGCGTCGTTCGTCGCGCTGCCGCCCAAACCCAGCAACACCCGCCGGCACTCCATCGCCGCGGCGTAGCGGATTAGCTCGCCGACGCCGAAGGTGGTCGCGGCCATCACGTCCCGCCGCTGCTCCGGCACCAAAGCCAGCCCGGCGGCGGCGCTCATCTCGATGACGGCCAACTCGCCGCAGACGGCCAGCTCGGCGTCGACGCGCATGCTCGGCAGCGGGCCGTGGACGTCGCGCGTGATGAGCCGCCCGCCGAGCGCGGTGGCCATGATCCGGGTGAAGCCTTCGCCGCCGTCGCTCATCGGGCAGCGGGTGACGAGAGCGTCGGGCCGGGCCTCCAGCACGCCCGCGGCCATGGCCTCGGCGGCCCCGTCGGCGGTGAGGGTGCCTTTGAATTTATCGGGTGCCACGAGGACGCGCATGCTGCTACCTTCGCCGCATGGCCTTCACCCTGCAACCCGGCGACCCCGCCCCCGACTTCACCCTCCCCGGCACCGACGGCACCGACCACAAGCTGGCCGATTACGACGCCGACGTCCTCGTCGTCGGCTTCACCTGCAATCACTGCCCGTACGTCATCCAAAGCGAGGACCGCATCAACCAGTTCCACGCCGGCTACGCGGAGAAAGGCGTGCAGCTCGTGTGCATCAACAGCAACAGCGAGAACACCTACGCCGAGGACAGTCTGGAGCACATGGTTACGCGGGCGAAGGACAAGAATTTCCAGTTCGATTACCTGCGCGACAAGAGCCAGGACGTCGCCAAGGCGTACGGGGCGTTGCGGACGCCGCACTTTTACGTGTTCGACAAGGACCGCAAGCTCGCGTACACCGGCCGGATGGACGATTCGCCGCGGGACGCATCGAAGCAGACGACGAACGAGCTGCGCGACGCGGTGGATGACCTTCTCGCCAACCGCGCGGTGCGGACGCCGGTAACGAACCCGATCGGCTGCAACGTCAAGTGGGACGGCCAAGACGCCCACTGGATGCCGCCGGAGGCGTGCGACATCGGGTGAGGCAAGATCGCCCCGGGCCGCCGCGGGGCAGGAGGCGTTGAGTCTACCGCGGGTCAAGGGTTGTGCGTCGGGCTGTTCGGTTGCATGATCGGCCTCGAGCGTGCCCCAGCCTCTTGACTACGCCAATCCGAAGCGGCCCGTGGAGGTTCGGCGGCCGGTGATGCTGGTGGCTTTGGCGGCGGCGGCGCTGGTGGGGTATTGGCTGTTGCACCTGGAGGCCTCGGCGTGGCTCGTCGGTTCGTGGCGGGGCGTGCTGGCGGCGGGGTGTTACCTGAGCGCGCTGGCGTTGCCGATGCTCGCGGGGCGGGATTGGCACGCCGACGCGGACGATCCGCTGGAGGTGGCGAACAATGTGGTGCTGGGCCTGACGTTCGTGAGCGGGCCGTTGAGTTGTTGCACGATCGCGGGGTGAGCGAGATGGCTGAGCCATTGGAGTATGTCAGTTCGAGGCGTTACCGGTGGGACGGCGGGGGGCCGGTGTGGTTGCCGGTGGTGGCGGCGACTTGCTTGGCGCTGTTTTGGTTGCTGGCGTTCGGGGTGTCGGCGTCGGCGGGGGAGTGGGTGCTGCCGGCGGCGGCGCTGGCGCTGGCCTCGGCGGTCACGCTGCCGGTGGCTCAGATGGCGATCTGGCGGGATTGGGACGACAACCCGCTGCGGGTGGTCAATGGAATCACGTTGGTGTTGGCGTTGTGCAGCCTGCCGTACTCGTTGATGAACCTGTTGTTCGGGTGAGGTCGGGGCGGGCTAAGGTGGTTCGTGTCGGCGACTCGGCTGCAGTTTCTGGGGACGGGGACGAGTGCCGGGGTGCCGATGATTGGGTGCGCGTGCGAGACTTGCACGTCGGGTGATCCGCGGGATCAACGGATGCGGTGCAGCGTGGTGCTGCGGCGGGGGGCGACGGCGGTGCTGATCGACACGACGCCGGAGCTGCGGCTGCAGGCGGTGGCGGCGGGGCTCAAGCGTATCGACGCGTTGGTGTTCACGCACGCCCACGCCGACCACATCATGGGCCTGGACGACATTCGGCGGTTCAACACGGCCAACAACGGGGCACTCGACGCCTGGGCGAATTCGGCGACGTTCGAGACGTTGCGGCAGTGTTTCGGGTATGCGTTCCGGGTGCCGGACCCGAACAGCGGGGTGTACCGGCCGCACATCGTCCCGCGGGTGATTGAGGGGCCGTTCCGCATCGGCGAGCTGGCGTTGACGCCGGTGCCGTTGCTGCACGGGCGGATGCCGGTGCTGGGCTTCCGGGCGGGCGATCTGGCGTATTGCACGGACGTCAGCGAGATCCCAGAGTCGTCTTGGCCGCTGCTTGATGGGCTGGACACGCTGGTGCTGGACGGCTTGCAGTGGCACAAGCACCCGACGCACTTCAACATCGATGAGGCGCTGGCGGCTATCGAGCGGATCAAACCGAAGCGGGCATACCTGACGCATTTGGCCCACGGCGTCCTGCACGCCCGCGACGAGCCGAAGCTGCCGCCGGGGGTACGGTTGGCGTACGACGGATTGGAGTTGGTGGTGGAAGGCTGACGGACCAATCGACCGACCGGACCTCCGCCGCGTAGCGG
>CAYLSV010000010.1:1360-24028 GCA_964386435.1 uncultured Tepidisphaerales bacterium | reverse complement strand
CTTGTGACTCGGGCGCAGCCCCGCCGCCACGCGGCGGAGGTCCGGTCGGTCAAGCAACGTGCTACCTTCCCCTCGTGAGCGACTCCTACCTGCCCGAAGACGCAGCGTTCTACGACGCCGAGTACGCGGACATGGCGATGCTTGCCGAGGACGTGCCGTTTTTCCTGGAGCATTTGCCGGGCGGGCCGCTCGATATCCTGGAAGTCGGCGTCGGCACCGGAAGAGTGGCGCGGCAACTGCTGGCCGCCGGGCACCGCGTGGTGGGCGTCGACTCTTCGCCGGCGATGCTCAGGCTGGCCAACGAGGCAGGCACGGATTGCGAGCTGATCGAAGCCGACGCGGCGGGCGACCTCGTGGCCGCCGTTGGCGGGCGGACCTTCGACCGCGTCGGCGTGTTCTTCAACACGTTCCTCGCGCTCCACGAGCCGGAGCAGCAGGAGGCGTTCTTGACCGCCGCTGCCAAGCTGCTGCGGCCAAGCGGGCGGTTGTGGCTGGACATGTTTAACCCGAACCTCGAGCTGATCCTCGCCGGGACGGAGGAGGCGGAGGAACTGGACCCGAAGCTCTTCCGCGCCGCCGACGGCCGCAGCGTGATGCAGACGACGAGCGTGCAGAGCGACCTGATCCGGCAGGTGCAGCACGTGCGGTACGAGTATCAATGGTTCGAGGGCGACGAACTTCACACATCCGAGCGGGCATTTGAGTTGGCGTGGATCATGCCGCGCGAGTTGATCCGCTTGCTGCGGCTGGCCGGGCTGGGGCCGACGGCGTTGTGGGGCGGGCACGACGGGTCGATGCTCACCGCGACAAGCGACCGCATCATCTGCGAGGCCGGCTTATCGTCGGCCCCATGAGCCAGAGCCCGCCGCCCCGCCAAATCGTCAGCTTCCAGGCGTACCAACTCGACCCCGCCTTTCGCCGATTACCGGCCGAGGAGAAGGCGGCGGCGAAGCACGAGTTCGCCGAGCTGCTGCAAACGCCCGCCGAGGGCTTGATCCTCAACGCCTACTCCACCGTCGGCATGCGCGGCGACGCCGACCTGCTGCTGTGGCGCATCGGCACCGCCGGCCCGGACGCGGTGCAGCAGCACGCCGCCGCCGTCAACCGCACGACGCTGGGCGGCTGGCTGAGCGTGCGGCACAGCTTCCTCTCGATGACCAAGCGCAGCCAGTACATCGACAAGGTCGACCCGTTCCACACCGCCGAGAGCCGCACGGTGCTCATCCCCGGCAAGCGGCGGTTCATCTTCGTCTACCCGTTCCTCAAGACCCGCCAGTGGTACCTGCTCCCGCCCCAGGAGCGGCAGGCCGTGATGGACGAGCACATCAAGGTCGGCAACAAGTACCCGAGCGTGAAGCTCAACACGACCTACAGCTTCGGCCTCGACGATCAGGAGTTTGTCGTCGCCTTCGAGACCGATGAGATGAAAGACTTCCTCGACCTCGTGCAGGATCTGCGCGAGACGCAAGGCAGTTTGTACACGCTGCGCGACACGCCGATCCTTACCGGCGTCCGAAAGGAACCGACGGAGCTGCTGGACGAATTGGCGTGACCCTGTCCGGGGAAGCGGGCGGTGCTCAGCCCCGGCACTTGGCGTACAGCTTCGGCAGGCGGGCCTTGAGCGCGTCGTCGGTCTCGTCCCATTCCTCGCCGAGCGGCTCGATCGGGTTGGGCAACCCCTCGGGCATGGCGTGGCCCTCGGTTTCCTGGTACGCCTCGGCCGCGCACTGGCTCCACGCCGGGGCGACGCACAGGCCATCGGGGTTGGCTTTGCCGCAGAACTCGACGAGCGTTTCGGGGTCTTCGAGGGCGGCCTTGTAGACGCTTTCGCCGCGGCTGATGAGCCAGGCGCGGAAACCCTCGAACTCCACGATGTCCAGGCGGTTGCCGTTCATCAGGTGGGCAGCCATGAACAAGTCCCAGGTGCAAGCGGCGGTCGACTTTTCGTTGAAGAGTCGGTCGAACCCGAGAATGTCGTGGGCCGACAGTTCACACAGTTGATCGATGACGATTTCCCGCCGCTCGGCCGCGTCGCCGGGCTGCTCGGAGAGGGCGGTGTCGAGGATCGACCAGAACGTTTGCTTCTCCATCGGCCGTATGAATGCCATGTTTGGCCCAAGATTGCAAGGGGGGACCGGGGGAATTCGGCGGATTGTAACGGGCGGCGGTGGTCCTTTGTTCTTCGTCCTTAGTTCTTTGTCCTTAGTCGCGGGCCCGTTACTGACGTGAGCGGAACTGCGGATTCGCCTGATTGGAACGAAGGACAAACGACAAACAACCAAGGACAAAGGGCCCCTGACATCCGCCCGCCCCCAACACCTACGCTCCCGCCATGATTCACCGCATCGAGGTGCTGCCGCGGCGCGACGACGCCTTGCCGGGCGGCCGCGTGTACCTGATCGACTCGCCGGACGATGCCGATCGCGTGAAGGCCGTTGCGGGCGAGCTGCTGGTTGACGCGGTGACGGAGCGCCTCGTCTTCGGCGAGCCACCGGCGGGCGAGCGGGTGGAGATCCACCCCAAGCCCGGCGTCATGGACCCGGCCGCGCTCTCGGCCGCCGAGGCGCTGCGGCAACTGGGGCTCAGCGTCCGCGAGGTCCGCACCGGCCAAAGTTTCACGGGCGACCCCGCCGCCGCCGAGCGGGCCAACGGCGTGGTGGAGGACGTCCACGAAGGCGTCTTTTGGCCGAAGGAATTTCCCCATGGCCGGCGGTACGATTTCGAGCTGCGCGAGGTGCCGCTGCTCGATTTGGACGACGACGGCCTGCAACAGCTCAGCCGCCGTGGCCACCTTTTCCTCAGCCTCGAGGAAATGCGGGCCGTCCGCGACCACTTCAAGGGCGAGGGCCGGGAGCCGACAGATTGTGAGCTGGAGACGCTCGCCCAGACGTGGAGCGAGCATTGCGTTCACAAAACGCTCAAGGCAAACGTGATCGTCCGCGACTCGGCGGGCGTCGAGGTCAAGCGTTACGGCAACCTGATCAAGGAAACGATCTTCGCCGCCACGCAGCAGATCATGCAGCAGCGCGACGACGGCTTCTGCCTGAGCGTGTTCGTCGACAACGCCGGCGTCATCGCGTTCGATGACACCGACGCCGTCTGCTTCAAGGTCGAGACGCACAACCACCCCTCGGCCTTGGAGCCTTACGGCGGGGCGGCCACCGGCATCGGCGGGGTGATCCGCGACGTGCTGGGCACCGGTTTGGGGGCCAAGCCGATTGCCAACACCGACGTCTTCTGCGTCGCCCCGCCGGACATGAAAAACGTGCCGCCGGGCGTCATCCCGCCGCGGCGGATTCTGGAGCAGATCACCGTCGGCGTCGCCGACTACGGCAACCGCATGGGCATCCCGACCGTCAACGGCGCGGTCATCTTCGACGAGCGGTACGTTGGCAACCCGCTGGTCTACTGCGGCTGTGCCGGCCTCTTGCCGCGCGACAAGGTCGATAAGGCGGCGCGGCGGGGTGACGCCGTCGTCGTGCTGGGCGGCCGCACCGGCCGCGACGGCATCCACGGGGCAACCTTCAGCAGCGCCGAACTCACCGACACCCACGCCACGGAGTTCGGCCACGCCGTGCAAATCGGCAACCCGATCACGGAAAAGAAGGTCGCCGACTTCGTGCTGGCGGCCCGCTATGCCGAGGGCGGCTGTTTGTTCAGCGCCATCACCGACTGCGGCGCCGGCGGCCTGTCCAGCGCCGTCGGCGAGATGGGCGAAGCCACCGGTGCCCGCGTCCACCTCGATCACGTCCCGCTGAAATACGACGGCCTCAGCTACGACGAGATCTGGATCAGCGAGGCCCAAGAGCGCATGGTCCTGGCCGTCCCGCCGAGCAAGGTCAACGCGCTGCTCAAGCTCGCCCGCAGCGAGGACGTCGAGGCCACCGTCATCGGCACCTTCGGCGAGGGCGACCCCGATGCCCCACGCCTGGTCCTGGAGTACAACCGCGAAGAAGTCTGCGACCTGCCGATGAGCCTGCTCCACGACGGCATCCCCATGCCGACGAGAGAGGCGGAGGCCGAGAGTGATGAGTTGAAAGTGATGAGTGATGAGTTGCCGAATCCGGATCCGGAACTCATCACTCATCACTCATCACTCATCAACTTCCTCGCCCTTCCCAACATCGCCAGCAAGCACTGGCTCATCCGGCAGTACGACCACGAGGTGCAGGGCGGCAGCGTCGTCAAGCCGCTGATCGGGTCGCGCCAACTCGGACCTTCCGACGCCGCCGTAGTGCGGCCCAAGCCGGGCAGCGACAAGTGCGTCGTCCTCTCCGTCGGCATCGCCCCGGAGGTGCCCGGCTGCTACCAGATGACCATCGCCGCCATCGACGAAGCCGTCCGCAACGCCATCTGCGTCGGGGCGGATCTCGGCCGCTTGGCCCTGCTCGACAACTTTTGCTGGCCCAGCGTCGACACCCCCGAGTCGATGGGCACCCTCGTCGCCGCGTGCGAGGCGTGCCACAACTACGCCTTGGTCCTCGGCACCCCGTTCATCAGCGGCAAGGACAGCCTGCACAACCAATTCACCCACGCCGAGACCGGCCAGGTCATCAAGATCCCGCCGACCATGCTCATCAGCGCCATTGGCGTCACCGACGGCGCCGAGCACTGCCGCACCAGCGACTTCAAGACGCCCGGCGACCACATTTACCTCCTCCGCCCAGCCGGCGACGAACCGACGCTGAACGACCTCGCGGCAGTCCACCGCGCCGCCCAGATCATGGTGCAACACGCCACCGCCGCTCACGACATCAGCGACGGCGGCACGCTCGTCGCCCTCGCCGAGATGTGCATCGCCGGCCACCTCGGCGCCAAGCTCGACCAACTCCCCGTCCCACCCCACGCCACCTTCAACGCCGGCTACATCTTCACCAGCAAAACCCGCCTCACCCCACCCCCAGGCTGTCGCCTCGACCCCCTTGGCCAAGTCACCGCCGATCGAACCCTCACCCTCGGCGACCAAACGTGGACCGTCGACGAGATGAAAAACGCGTGGCGTGGCACTCTCGACTGGTGACACCACATCACGTCAGGTCGGGCCCGCAGAGGTAGCTCCGGTGATTCTCGATAGCTTCGCGACTCACGAACCACCGACGCCGCTCAACGGCTTGAGGAGATGAGCCAGTGACCCTTGCCACGCTCAACCTGCTGCTCGTCACCCTTGGCACGCCGTCTGCCATGGCGGAGGCGGTGCCGTTCTTGCTCGATGACTACCGCTGGACCCACCGGCCGCTGCTGATCTTCGCGGCGGGAGCGGATGACCTGGAGCTCGCCCGCCAGAACACGCAGCTCGGGGCACGGGGCGACGCTTTGGCCGACCGCGACATGGTGATCGTGCGGGTTGTCGGTCAAACTGTCACGGTCGACGGCCGGCCGCAGCAAGCCGGGGCGGCCGACGCGCTGCGGCAACAGTTCGGCGTCGCGGGCGATGCGTTCGCCGCGATCCTCATCGGGAAGGACGGCGGCGAGAAGCGGCGCTCGTCCTCCAGCGTCGACTTGGCCGCCTTGTTCGGGCAGATCGACGCGATGCCCATGCGGCGTCGTGAGATGATGCAGCAGGGTTCAACGCCGCCGACTTGACGCATGGCCCGGCCTTTGCAAGATGCTGAACCAACGCCCGCCGCACTCGCGGCAGGTCATCCGTTCAACCCCCGCACGACCATCGAAAGGTCCGCACCCATGATCGCAACCTCCCGCCGCGCCCTCGGCGGCCTCGCCGCACTGGCGCTCTGCTTCACGCTCGCCGGCTGCCAGCCCAACAACGATGCCGAGCCGGCCTCGACGAGCCACAATACCCTGCCCCGCCTCGGCGACGGCGGCGGCAGTGACACGGCCAACGCCGGGCCCGGCACCGACGTCAGCCAGCCCGACACCGACCGCGACCTCAATCGCGACGGCAACCGTGCCGGCGACCGGGCCAACCGCCGCGCCGCAGCCGCCGCCGGCACGCAAAACTACCGCCTCAGCGCCGCCGACGGCCGCGACGTCGTTCTGAGCGTCAACGCCCCGGCCACCGTCCGTGCCGGCCAAGATGCCCAGTACGAGTTGACCGTCACCAACAACAGCGATCAGCCGGCCCACCAAGTGCAGGTGCTGAACGTCAGCGGTGCCGAGGCAACGACCCTCTGGGACGTCGGCACGCTCGCCGCCGGCGAGAGCAAGAGCGACAGCGTCGCCATCGAGCTCGACGGCCAGCAAACCGTCCGCAACTGCCTAGCCCTGTCGTACAACCCGGCCATCTGCATCGAGACGAACGTCGTCAACCCCGAGTTGCAGCTCGTCAAGCGCGGCCCGGCCGAGGCCATCTTCTGTGACCCCTTCGAGTACGTTTACACCGTCACCAACACCGGCACCGGCGTCGCCCGCAACGTCGTTGTGAGCGACGAGCTGCCCGAGGGCTTGGTCCGCGTCGGCACCACCAGCCGCACCGTGCAGGGCCGCGTCGACGAGCTCGGCCCGAACCAGAGCCGCCAGCTGACCGTGCCTGTCGAGGCCCTTGAGCCCGGCACCTACGCCAGCGCCGCCACGGCCACGTCCGAGGGTGACGAGGTGAGCAGCGAGCAGCTGCAGACCATTATCCGCGAGGCAACGCTCGAGGCCAGCATCGAGGGGCCGGAGATCGAGTACGTCGGACAGAATGTCGATTACTCCGTCATCGTGTCCAACACCGGCGACGCCCCGAGCCGGGCGACGACAATGAGCATCACCGCCGCCGGTGCCGACATGGAGGCCGTGGAGCGGCCCGTGCCGGTGATCCAGCCGGGTGAGCAGGTCACGGTGCCGGTGAACCTCGTCTCCGCCGCCCGCCCCGGCGAGATGCGCCTGACGGCCACCGTCGCCCCGTTCTGCAGCAAGGTTGAGGCGAGCGAAGCCGAGCTGGTCACCGCCCTGCTGCCGATCCAGGCCATCCAGATCGAAGTGATCGATGAGCAGGACCCGGTCCGCGTCGGCGGGCAAACCGTCTACATCATCGAAGTGCTCAACGAGGGCACCGAGACGATCCGCGACGTGGCACTCAACGCCATATTGCCGCAGACGCTGTCGTTCGTCAGCGGCGAGGGTGCCGGCGACGTCCGCGGTGAGAACCGCGCGGTGACGTTCGCCCCGGTTGCCATCGCTTCGGGCGAAACGGCCCAGTGGCGGGTCACCGTCAGCGCCGTCGAGGCCGGCCAGCGGTCGTTCCGCATCGAGATGAACGCTCCGTTCCTGGACGATCCGGTCATCGAGGAAGAGCCGACCAACGTGGTTGACCTCAACAACCCGCAACGCCGCGGCGGTGCCGAGGTGCCGGATAACAAGTAAGCACTGAGCTTGCTTCCAGCCAAGCAGCCGCCCGGCGAATCAACTCGCCGGGCGGCTGTTCTGCTGCGCGGCACGCCGAAAAGACGGACGAAGACCTGTGGCGAATGGCGCGTCGAAAGAAGTAGCCGCGAGACCTGCCCCGCGCTTTGCAGACCAACAATGTCCGAAACGCGGGGCAGGCCCCGCGGCTAGTTTCTGCTGTTTCCGTCGACCGCTCTGACATCCTGCGAAAAGTAGCCCGCATCGTCGCGTGCTCCTTCACCCGCGCACCGAAGGAAAGGAGCCGCGGGATGAGCGAAGCGAATCCCCGGATCGACTGCCCCCGCAAGCTCTTTGATCCGCGGGACCCGGGTGTTCGCTATGCCGATCCCGCGGCTTCTTGAACAAGATTTCGAGGTGCAACTCCAGACACAGAACGAAGAGATGTAGCATCGCCGCCGTGGACTTGCCGCGGGCTGTGATCTTCGACCTCGACGGCACGCTCGTGGATCGCGTTGCCACCCTAGTTGCCGCCGGGCGGCGGCGGGGGGTTGACAGCGGATCGCTGCTGCACGTTGACCCGCACGGTCGACTTACCACGCCGCAGACGCTGCGGCACCTGCCCGGCGTGACGGCCGCGGCGTGGCGGCGGGCGGTGGTCGCGGCGACGGCGCCTGCCGAGGGTGCCGACATCGTCCACCTGCTGCGGCGGCGGGGCGTCCGCGTCGGCCTGCTCAGCAACGGCGGCTCGCGGTCGCAGCGGGGCAAGCTCGCCCGCCTCGGGCTCACCTTCGATGTCATCCAGATCAGCGGCGAGACCGGCCGGCGCAAGCCGGACCTTGCCGCGTTTCGGCACACCCTCCGGCTGCTGCACGCTGAGCCGAACGACGCGTGGATGATCGGCGATGACCCAATCCGCGACCTCGCACCCGCCCGCGCCCTCGGCCTGCAGGCCGTTGACGCCGCCGAACTGCCCGCGTTGAAAAAGCGCCTTGCGGCCGTCGTGACGATCGGGTAATGTACGGGCTCCCAACAAGAAGGAACCCGACAATGTACCGACATGGAGATGTGATGGTCGCCCCCGCTGACGCCGTGCCCGAGCAGGCGACGCCGCGGCCCGGCGGCACGCTCGCCCGAGGCGAAGCCACCGGCCACAGCCACCGCTTCGAGGTGGCCGGTGATGTGCAACTGTTCGATTACGAAGGCATCGGCTACGTCCGCGTGAATAGCGACTCGGCCCGCCTGATCCACGACGAGCACGCCCCGATCCACGTGCCCCGCGGCATCTTCCGCTTCTGGATGCAGCGGGAGTACTCGCCGGAGGAGATCCGGCGGATCGTGGACTGACGTCGAGCGTGTCCGCTCGAAGCTTGTGTTCAATCAGATTACACCTCAGCGCCATGAGCCAGTCCAACCCTGCCACCCTCACCCTCGGCCCCGGAACAAGGACGCTGCCGGACCTTGCCGGGGTGCGGACGCTGATCCTTGATGGGGCTTGGGATCCGTCCGATTTGCTCGTCGGCTTGAGCATCTTCAAGTTGTCGCTCGTCGGCTGCCAGATGCAGGCGCTGCCGGAGGATTTGCGGGTGACGCACGAGCTCGACTGCTCCAACTGCACCGCCCTGCGGGAGCTGCCGGCGGGGCTGGACGTGCCGGTGCTGCGGCTCGGCGGCTGCCTGTCGCTGGAGCGGCTGCCCGAGGGGCTGACATGCCATTTTCTCGATCTTACCGACTGCACCGGCTTCAACGAGTGGCCGGCGCGCGGGCAAATCG
The DNA here is from genome assembly GCA_964386435.1 of uncultured Tepidisphaerales bacterium. Lineage (GTDB taxonomy): Bacteria > Planctomycetota > Phycisphaerae > Tepidisphaerales > Tepidisphaeraceae > CAYLSV01. Next base: position 14,971 of record CAYLSV010000010.1, on the reverse strand, counting down.
ACGTCGGCCGGGTCACGCTCCGCGGTTGCGGGCAGTTGCGGAACCTGCCGAATTGGTTCGGCACGCTTTCGCAGCTCGACCTCCGCGACTGCGCGAACCTGCGGAAGCTACCCGACGGGCTGCGAGTCACTTCGTGGATCGACATTGCCGGCACCCGCGTGCGGTCGCTGCCGGAGTCGCTCGCCGACGTGCCGCTGCGGTGGCGTGGCGTGGCGGTGGATCAGCGGATCGCGTTCGACCCGGAGACGATCACGGCCGAAGAGATTCTCGCCGAGCCCAACGCCGAGCGACGGCGGGTCATGCTCGAGCGGATGGGCTACGACGCGTTCCTGAACCAGGCCCACGCCGAGGTGCTCGATACCGACACCGACCCCGGCGGCGAGCGGCGGCTGTTCAAGGTGCCGATGGAGGGCGACGAGGACCTTGTATGCGTCAGCGTGCTATGCCCAAGCACGGCCCGGCAGTACGTGATCCGCGTGCCGCCAACTACCGCCACCTGCCACGCCGCGGCGGCGTGGATCGCCGGGTTCGACGACCCGACGCTCTACAACCCGCTGGTCGAGACTTGATCCCGCCCGCCTGATCGGGCGGCGAATGATGAGGCGATGAGCGACTTGATGGCCAACCTCCTCGACCTCGCCCGCGAGCACTGGGTTAAGGCGTTGCTGCCGCTGATCGGGCTGGCGGCCGGGTGGGCGTGGGGCAAGTACCGCGAGCGTCGCAAGTGGCGGCGGCGGGACTTCCTGCACCGCCTGAACGTCTCGCTCAACCTCATCGAGCCGATCGCCAACCCGCTGGAGAACGGCCCGACCCAGCGGCTGCGCATCCGCACGCTGCTGGAGGATGACGCGGTTCGCGTGCTGCTGAATCAGGAGGCGGTCGCCCGCGTGTTGGCCGCGGCGGAGAAGACGACCGAGGCCGACCCGCTCGTCCCGCTGCCCGAGGCCGACCGCTGGTTGGTGCTCAACAGCGTGCTGAATGAGTTGAGCGAGCGGTTCAGCGAGGCGTTCCTCCGCCAGGACCTCGGCCTGCCGACGACGACCGCGATTTACCTCATCGCCCTGACCAACGAAAAAGCCGGCGATCTGCGGACGCACAAGCTCCGCGCGATGGTCGTCCGCAAGGACCGTCTGCTGGCGTTGCCGAAGCAGATGCCGCAGCTCGACAACCCGACGCACTCGACCCGCTGGAAGACGCTGCACGCGCTGGCGGCGGCTCACCGAAAGGATGCGACGTCGTTTCTCGAAGTCGAGATCGGAGTTTGATCCGACCGGACCTGCCGCACGTGATGCGGCGGCTACAGCAGCGGGAGCACAAGGAATACGGTAGCCGCCGCACCACGTGCGGCAGGTCCGACTCCGATCCACCTCAAGGTTCTGCGATTACCCGCAGCTCGTCCCCCTCGCCCGCCTCCAGCACCCAGGAGCCCGGCGCGTCACCCGTCACCGTCGGCACCACCCGGCGGCCGTAGAACAGCAAGCCCTCGTTCACCTCCGGCGGCGGCTGAACTTGATCCGGCCACACAACTACGGCCGGCGCCGGCTCGGTGTGCAGGCGGTCGGCGAGCGGTCGGTTCGGCATCACGCCGCGCTCGCCGCCGTAGTAATTACCGAAGGCGAGGGGGCCGGCGATGAGGCCCCACATCGTGGTCAGCGCGACGATCGGGCCGATCGCGTGGCGGCGGTACACGATGATGCCGGCGGCGACGACGGCCAGCAGCACGACGCCGCTCGCCACCGCCCACCCGATTGGCACCATCGGCCCGCCGATCACGTTCGCCCCGTTCTTCCCCGGCACGGCCAGCAGCACGGCGAGCGCGAGCGACACGACGCCGAGGATCGGAAAGTGCAGCGACGTTACGTCCCGACCGGCGTCGGTCGCCCGACGTTGCCGCAGGCGGGTCGTTACCGTCACCGCCGTCAGCAGCGCCCACAGGCCCAGCGCCGGCAGCAGGTAGCGGTTGCTCTTGGCCGGGTGCAGCGAGAACATGAGGAAAATCCCGGCGAAACCCGCCCAAACCGCCAGCGCCGCCCGGCGGGTCGCCGCGTCGTTGCCGCGCCGCCACGGCTCCCAAAGCGCCAGCCCCAGCCACGTCGACCACGGCAGCCCAAGGGCCACGATCACCGGCACGTAGTAGAACACGCCGCGCGACTTGCTCCGCCCGGCCCGCCACTCGCCGACGAGCTCGCCGCCGCCGGTCGGGTAGTGCGCCAGCATCCAGAGATGCCACGGCCCGGCGATGAGCAAGCCGATTGCGACGACGGCTGCGAGGCCGAGCCAGACGCCGCGCCGGCGGTCGGTCCAGAGCGCCGCCGCGGCGAGGGTGGGCAGCAGGTACAGCACGAGCGCCAGCGGCAAACTTTTCGCCATGAGCGCGAGGCCCAGCGCCGCGCCGGCGGCGAGCCACGGCCGACGACTGTTGCGTCGCATCCCGGCCAACGTCGCGGCCGTCGCCAGCATGAGCAGGGCGGTGAGCGGCAAGTCGTAGGTCGCGTGGTGGGCCTCGCGGATCAGGAAAAAGCACGATCCGACCACCGCCGCCGCCGCGTGGGCGACGCCCGGGCCGCCGAGTGTGAGGCCGGCCCACCACGTCGCGGCGATCAGCAGAAGCAGCCACCCGATGCCCACGAGCCGCGCCCGCCATGCGAGATCCGCGGGCGTCGACGTCGCCGGCGAAAGGTCGGCCCACGCCAGCAGATTCGCCCACACCAGCAGCGGCGGCTTGAACACCCGCGGCACCCCGTTCAGCGACGGCATCAGCCAAACGGGCTCATCTTTCCGGAGAATCGGCGAGTTCGTCGACAGCGCCGCCAACCAAGCCTCGGTCATATCGCCGCCGGCGAGCGTCGCCGGATCGTGTAGCCGCAGCCACGTCTCCTGGCTCGAGGCCAGCGACAGCTGCTCCATGTGATCCACCACCGCCGGCCGCTGCACCACGGCGAGCGCGGCCACGGCGAACCCCACCAGCATCGCCGGCAACGGCCACCACCAGAAGCGGTCGAACAAAACACGCACTGCCGGCAGTGTTGGCGAGTGGGCGGCGTGACGCGCGGTGACCTTCATCTGCTCATCGACATCGCTGAGGCCGCCCTCGCCTCGTGGAGGCGTGGCAACACGGTGACGTGTCAAGCTCTCCTCATGATCGAGCCTCGCCACTGCGGTTCGGCGGGGCCGCAGCTACCTTCACGGTCGGGTTCGGGAGCTTCTTTGACCGCTCCTACAGTAACCGCGTGTTCTTCGTCGTCCTTGGCACGATCATCGGGTTGGACCTGGTTTGGTGGTTTGTCGCCGACCGGTTGGTGCGGCGGCGGAAGTGGCCGCGGCGGGTGGTGGCGGGGTTTGCGGTGCTGCAGTTGGTGCTCGCGGCGATAGTGATCGTCGACCGGTTGGGGCCGACGTTGCCGTTGCCGAAGTTGTTCGAGGCGACGGTGCTGATCTGGCATTTGATTTTGCTGCCGTTGTCGTTGGTGATTTACCTGCTGCTGTCGCCGGCGGTGTATCTGACGCGGCCGAAGCAGCCGGAGGTGGAGGCGGGGCCGACGCGGCGGGCGTTTTTGTCGACGCTGGCCGTCGCGCCCCCGGCGGTGACGCTCGCGGCGGCGGGCGTGGGGGTGTGGCAGACCGAGCACTTCCGCGTGCGGCCGATTACCGTGCGGCTGCCCAACCTGCCGGCGGCGCTGGACGGCATGACGCTCGCCCACGTCTCCGACACCCACGTCGGCGAGTTCACCCACGGCGACGTGCTGGGCGAGATCGCCGAGGCGACGAACAAGCTCGACGTCGACCTCACCGTGCTGACCGGCGACCTCATCAACCACAGCCTAAGCGATCTGCCGGCGGCGGCGGAGATGATCGCGGCGATGAAGGCCCGCCACGGCGTGCTGTGCATCGAGGGCAACCACGATCTGTTCGAGGGGTGGAAGAAGTTCGACGACAAGGCCCGCGACCTCGGCATCGACTTGCTCGTCAACCAGACGCGGCAGGTGACGATCAACGGGCAGTTGGTCGACGTGATGGGGTTGCAGTGGGGCGGGCCGCGCGGCGGGGCGAAGCAGAGCCGCGGGTACCAACGGAGCGACGCGGCGATCCGCGACAGCTTCGACGAGATGCAAGCGGCGCGTGCCAACTCCAGCGGCTACCCAATTTTGCTCGCCCACCACCCGCACGCCTTCGAGGCGGCGGCGGACGCGGGGGTGGAGCTGACGCTGGCCGGGCACACGCACGGCGGGCAACTCATGCTGCCCGGCGGCGTCGGGTTCGGGCCGCTGATGTACCGCTACTGGTCCGGCCTGCATGGCGACGGCCGGGGCAACGGCGTGATCGTGAGCAACGGCACCGGCAATTGGTTCCCGATCCGCACCTTCGCCCCAGCGGAGATCATCCACGTCACCCTCCGCCGGGCCGACATGGCCGCGGGTGCCGCAAGAACCGTGTAATTTGTGGCATTGGACATGTGGTAGACTGGCCCCAACCCGCCGCGGCTCCGCGGTGGGCGTGTCGCTGTCCGGAGGTCTGCCCATGCATCGCGTGATGGTTCTTGTTGCCGCTTGTGCGACCGTGTCGCCGGTGTTGGCCATCGATTTGCCTGGGGCGAAAACGGCGGCGGTCGATCAGCCGCGGGTAAATCTGGCGATGTCGCGGCCGGGCGGGCCGGTGCTCACCGGGCAGTCGCTGTTCGGCGGCGAATCGATCCAGGTGCAGGCGTTCTATGACACCGGTGCCAGCGGCGTCGTTATCGGTGAGGCGACGATGGACGTGCTGGGCGTGCAGCGGCAAACGCTCAACGGCGAGCGGGTCGTCTTCGGCGACGTCTCGCCGACGGGCGTGATCAACTTCAACGTCTCCGAGCCGCTCGTGCTTTACACGGCCGACGCGTTGGGGTTCCCGGATCAGGCCGACGAGCGGGCCGAGCAGCTCAGCGACCCGGACCTGTTCCCCGGCAACCTGTACCGCCAGGCGACGCAGACCGTGCGGACGCAGATCGGCCCGGTGGGCAGCGGCGTGGGCATCCCGGGCATCGGCGAGATCAACGTCGTCGGCGTGCCGGCCATGCAGGGGCAGGTCCTTACCTTCGACGCCCGCCCGACCAACGGCTACCTCGACGCCTACATCGCTTTGCTCGACGGCGAAGAGCTCACGGCCGAGCAGCTCGACATCCAGATGCGGACCAGCACCCACCGCCCCGGCACGAACTTCTACGCCAACCGCGCCTCCCCCGGCATTCCGCCGGCCGACGTGACGATCCAGACCACGCTCGTCGACTTCGACCGCTACACGCAAATCACCCCCGGCGGCATCCGGCCCGACAGCCGGGCCAACCCGATGATCGGCCCGAGCCCGATTGACGGCAGTGGCGACGCGCCGCCGGTCCGCATCAAATTGGGCGACCAGAGTAGCGACGGCTCGTGGCTGTTCGACACCGGTGCCGCCGCCAGCTTCGTCAGCAGCGACACCGCGGCCGACCTCGGCGTCACCTACGCCGACGACGCCGGCATTGGCAGCGACAACCCCCTGCTCGAGGGCGTGCCAATGGACCGGCAGTTCTCGCTCACCATCTCAGGCATCGGCGGCGTGCCGACGCAAATCGCCGGGTTCTTCGCCGACGAGCTGCTGCTCCGCACCGCCGAGGGCGACGCCGCCGACCCGGACGACCCGAACCACGTCAACTTCATGGGCGCGCCGGTTCTCGTGCTCGACATCGTGCTCGAAGACCCCGACACCGGCGTGCCGATCACGCTCGACGGCATTCTGGGCATGAACTACTTCGTCGCCAGCGTCGACACGGAGATCGGCAGCGACATCTTCCCGATCCTCACCGACTTCGCCGAGGCACCCGTGGACTTCTTCACCTACGACGCCCGCGACGGCTCGATTGGCCTCACGTTCGATGCGCCCGATCTGCCGCTGGTGGATCTGAATCCCGGCGGCGGCCTGGGCGGGCAGGTGCCGATCGATTTCGCCAGCCTGCTGCCCGGCTCGATCCAGGCCAGCGCGATGGTGACGCGCGGCGGCGTGGTGCCGGAGCCGGCGACACTGTCGCTGCTCCTCGCCGGTGGGGCACTGCTGCTGCGGCGGCGATGGGTCTGAACCCGTGCTTGTATTTCGGGCGATTGATGTATCATGCCCGCCGCGCTCGTGCCTTGCTTGGAGAATCTCATGCCTCAGTCGATAAAGCTCGCCGTGGCTGCCGCCTCGTTTGCCGTTGTCGCCAATGCGCCGGCTCAGGTGGTCGACGACGACCCGTTCGGCGTCGCCCTGTTCAGCCTCACCCCCGACGGCACCGGCGGGGCAGATGAGTTGCAGCTCGACGAGCAGCCGATTTTCGGCACCGACGGCAACTACACCACCCCGCTGGGCGTGCCGGTTACGGTGGCGTCCTCCGAAACCTTCGACGGCACCACCTACGAGGCGACCATCGTCCTCTCGACCACTGCCGCAAGTTTGGTGCCCGACGGCGCGACGTTCGGCGGCGTGGCACCGCTGTTTCTCTATGCCGCGTTCGGGACCGATTTGGCCACGTTCGGCACGTTCGACGGCATCGACGTGGCCGAGCCGATCGACGTGTCGACGCTCGAGGTCACCGGCCTGCTCACCGTTGACGGGCAGGAGTTCGAGGTGCCCGGCGGCACCACGCTCGCCGACAACCCCGCCGCCGGCTTCAGCCTTTTCGACTACGGCAGCGGCCCGGACCCGGAGATCTTCGCCGAGATCCTCGTCCCCGACCTCGACGGCGACGACGACGTTAGCGATGAGCAGGTGACGTCGATGGGCGTGGCGATCCGCTACCAAATCCCCGAGCCGACCGGCCTGGCGCTGCTGACCGCCGGAACGCTCGGACTGATCCGCCGGCGGTGAGGCTCCCCATCACCCTGTGGGAGAACCGGAAATTCGTCGGAACAGGCATCGTCCGGTGGGCGTAGGATAATGCATGATCCTCACCACCCTCCTCGCCGCCGGCCTCGCCACCGCGACTGCCGGGCAGGCGTCCGACGCCGATTGGGCCGCCGACCCGGTGTGGTACGACGGCCTCGTCGAGAAGGCGACCTACACCGCCACCCGCGAGATCTACGGCCGCGACCGCGAATACGAGGCAGTGTTCCTGACGAACAAGGAGCAGCACGCCATCGACACCCTCACCAAGGCCACCGGCAGCGGCGCGATTACGGCCGAGGTCTGGAAGCACAACCAGATTGAGGTCATCCCGACGCCCAACTACGATTACAAGTTCGTCGCCACCAGCCACCTGACGACCGAAGGCCTCGGCCTGACGCGGCTGGACGTCAGCGAGCAGGAGTTCTGCGGCACCAGCTTCAAGCAGTACCAGGCCGACGGCGAGAACGCGTGGGACTTCTTCCAGTTCAGCTACATGCCCGGCAGCGGCCGGGTGGAGGCAATGGTGGAGACGGACGACGACAAGCCGACCGTCGCGTTCAATGCCCTGCCGCTGTGGCTCCGTGACTTCGACTTCCAGACCGGCGGCGAGGTTGACTTCTACCTGCTGCCCGACCAGAAGAGCAACCGCACCACGCCCCACGAGCCGGTCGACGCCACGGCGAGAATGGTCGGCACGTCCGACGAGGGCCACCAGATCGTCGTCACCGCCGGCAACCAACCGTTGGGTTTGTTCACGATGGCCACCGACCGCCTGCACGTGATGGTAAGTTTCGAGAGCAACGACGGCCGCCAGACGTACGAGCTGAAGTCGCTGCAGCGCACCGACTACTGGACCACCAACGGCCGGTGAGCCGGACCCGCGGGTTCATGTCGGATCGTGTGGGGGTGCCAGCCGCATTCTGGTGTGGCCGTGGAGCTTGCCCCGCGCGTCGGATCTTGCGAAAAATGTGTCTTGTTGTGCAGTAGCAGCGGGGCCTGCCCCGCGTTGCATTGGGCGAGCTCAATGCTTGCGGTCCAGCAGGCGGTAGCCGATGGCTTCGGCGAGGTGGCCTTCGTTGACCTCGGGGTCGGCGTCGAGGTCGGCGATCGTGCAGGCCAGGCGGCGGATTTTGTCGTAGGCGCGGGCGCTGAAGCCGAGCTCATTCATCGCCTGTTCGAGCATGAGCTTGGCTGGGCCGGTGAGGTGGCAGAATTCGTCGAGTTGGCGGCCGGTGGCGCGGGCGTTAATCGTGTCGTCGCCGAAGCGGTCGCGTTGTTGGCGGCGGGCGAGGCGAACCTGCTCGGCCATGGTCGCCGTGTCGGTGCCGCGGCCCTTTTGCATCAGCTCGGCGTGGGGCACCTGGCCGACCTCGGCGTGAAGGTCGATGCGGTCCAAGAGCGGGCCGCTGAGCTTGGCCATGTAGCTGTCGCGATCGCGGGTGGTGGGGCCCTTGCTCTTGCCGCTCACGTCGCCGCCGCCGGCGACGCTGGGGTTCATGGCGGCCACGAGCATGAACTTCGCCGGGAACTTCACGCTGCCGCTGGCCCGGGCGATGGTCACGCTGCCGCTCTCCATCGGCTGGCGGAGCTGGTCGAGCGTGACCCGGCCGAACTCGGGTAACTCGTCGAGGAACAACACGCCGTGGTGGGCCAGCGACACCTCGCCCGGCCGCGGCACGGTCCCGCCGCCGACCAGCGCTTGGGCCGTGGCCGAGTGGTGGGGCGTTCGCACCGGCCGGCGCGTCAAGAGCGCCACGCCCGGCGGCAGTTGCCCGATGGCGGAGTAGATGCGCGTCGTCTCCAGCGACTCCCGGCGGGACAGCGGCGGCAGGATGCCCGGTAATCGCTGGGCGATCATTGTCTTGCCCGTGCCCGGCGGGCCGATGAGCAGCAGGTTGTGGCCGCCGGCTGCCGCGACGGTGGCCGCCCTCTTGACCATCTCCTGCCCGCGGACGTCGGCGAAATCCGGCACATCGGCCGACGCCAGGCTCGCCGCGCCCGGCTGCGCCGGCTCCAGCGGCAGCTGCCCGTTGAGGAAGCTGACGGCCTGATCCAGCGTGCCGACGCCGAAGACGCGGGTGCCCTCAACCACCGCCGCCTCGGCAACGTTGTCCTGCGGCAGGATCACGTCGCGCCCCATCTGCGCCGCCAGCGCCGCGAGTGCCAGCCCGCCGCGGATCGGCCGGACCCGGCCGTCGAGGGCGAGTTCGCCGGCGATCAGGTAATGCTTGTGCCGGTCGTGGTCGACGCAGTAGGTCGCCCGCAGCAGCCCGATGGCGATGGCCAGATCCAGCGCCGGCCCGTCCTTCTTGACGCCCGCCGGGGCGAGGTGGACGAGCAGCTTGTGCGGGTAGCAGGGGAAGCCGGTGTTGAGCGTCGCCCGCCGCACGCGTTCGAGCGACTCCTTCACCGCCGCCTGCGGCAGCCCGGTGATTAGGCTGTGGGCGCTGCCGCGGTCGGTCACGTCGACCTCGACCTCGCAGTGCTGGGCGTCAATGCCCGCGAGCAGGAAACTGTCGACCCGGGCCAGCGGCACCCCGGCCAACCTACCCGGCGGGCGACGCGTTGCAAATGCCGGCCGGCCGGTGCTTCAGTAAGCGATAACCTTGCGGCGGACGGTGTCGGTCAGCTCGGTTGTGGCGAGGGTGTGGGCAATACATTGTCCCGCCCCGTCGCCGCCGTAGACGTTCGGGCCGTCCCAGGGGCCGATGGCGGTGAGGGTGGCGAGGGCGGCGGGAAGGTCGTCGTCGAATTCGCGGTGGACGGCGTTGCCGCTACGTTCGCGGCCGGTTTGGCGGGGGCCGACATCGAGGACGGGCGTGCCGAAGCTGGCGGCCTCAATGATGCCGCTGCTGCTGTTGCCAAGGAGCACGGCGGCGTCGCGGAGGTGGGCGAGAAACGCCGGGCGGGGCAGATCGCGATGGGCGGTGAGCCAGGAGCGCCCTGAGAGTCGGTCGAGGACCGCGGCAACGTGGTGGGAGCCGGGGTCGTTGTTCGGGTAGACGGCCACCGCCCGGTCCGCGTGGCCTCGTTCGATCACGGCCTCGGCGGCGGCGAGGATTTGGGCCATGTGCTGGGCCTCCACAGGGTCGTCGTCGGTCGGGTGGTAGATTATCAAGATGAACGCGCCGTCGATCAATGTCGGATCGGCCGCGGCGTGGATGCCGTCAATGCCGGGCGCGCCGCTTTGCGTGATCCGCCAGTCCTGCTCGCCAAGCTTGCGGAGGCGGTCGGCCGACTGCTGCGTCGCGGCGAAGTGGAGGTGGGCGAGCTTGGTGATCGCGTGCCGCAGCGCGTCGTCGGCCTGCCCCTGCGCCCGATCGCCGCCGTGGACGTGGGCGACAATTCGCCCCGAAAGATGCCCCGCCGTCGCCGCCGCGAACGCCTCGACCCGGTCGCCGACGACGAGGACGACGTCCGTTCTCAGCCGCTCAAACACCTCCACCATCTCGGCCGTTGCCATTCCCGTCGCCTGTGCCACGTGCCCCGCCCCCACCCCCGGCGGCCAAAGCACCTCGGCGTCAACCGCCCACCCCTGCCGCCGAATCTCCTCGACCGTCTGCCCACGCGACGGATCGAGGTGCATGCCCGTCGCCACAAGCTGAAGCTCGACGCCCGGCTGCTCCCGCAACGCCACCAGCGTCGACCCCATCAGCCCGAACTCGGCCCTGGTTCCGGTGACGAAGCAGACGCGCCGCACGGTGTCACGCCTCGTTGATGAAGTAGGCGGCATCTAGTTTGTAGTAGTCGGCGAGCCGGCGGATCTGCGGCTGCGTCCAGCCGCGACGGCCGGCGAGCACGTCGCTGGCAAGGCTGTCGCTGACGTCGGCGGCTTGGGCGAGGTGGGCCGCGTCTGTTCCGCCGGCGTTTATCAATGCCTGCATCCGAGCCGCCAAAGGTTCGTGCCGCGGCAAGTCGCCGACCCGCTCGTCATATTCGCGTAGCAGAAGCAGCAGCGCGTCGTGGTAGCCTTGCGCGTCGTCGGAGAGGTGCCCGCGTCGGGAGAGCTTTTCGAGCATCTCGGCCCCGGCGTCGTACTCGGCGTCGCCCCGCACCCGCCGCAGCGGGAACAGCCGGATCAGATCGAGGTATTCGTCCGTCGGCGCGTCGGCGGCATGGGTAAGGGTCATCGGCGTCTCCGGTTGAGGCATCTTACTCGGTTCAGACCTCGTCGTAGAAATCGTCGTGCCATCGCTTGCGGTTGTACTCGGCGTGGGTCATGACCCGCTTGATGAAGACGATGGCTTTGTCGTAGTCGATGAACGTGGCGATGCGGTACTTGTTGCCCGCAACGTCGAACACGGTGGCGGTGGGTTTGTCACCGCCGAGGGGGAAGGCGTCGACGCGGCGGCCGAATGTTGCTTTGGCGTCAGCGAACGACTGCCACCGGGCGGCCGCCACCACGGCGTGCCACGCGCGCATCGGCACCTCCGCCTCGGCGTGTCGGCGGTCCGACTCCCAGAACTCGCGGCATCGGCGGATGCTGATGACGTGCACGCCGCGGAGGTTAGCCGGTTGTGAAACCGTTGAGGATCGCCGACGTAGAATTCGGCGTGCCTGAACTCGCCGAGGTTGTCGTGGATGGTCGGGATGCCGTGTCTGCCGTGCTGGAGGCGGGGGATCAATTTGTCGATCGGCATGTGGGGCCAGATGCGGCCGAGGTCCAGCAGATGCTGGCGGCAATCGGGGCCGAATCGCTCTCGGAGCTGATCGATCAGGCGGTGCCGTCGAGCATTCGGCTCGGGCGGGAGTTGGAGCTGCCGGGGGCGCGGTCGGAGGCGGGGGCGCTCGCGGCGTTGCGGGAACTGGCGGACAAGAACCAGGTGCGGCGGAGCCTCATCGGCATGGGGTACGCCGACACGGTGACGCCGGCGGTGATCCTGCGGAACGTGCTGGAGAATCCGGGCTGGTACACGCAGTACACGCCGTACCAGGCCGAGATCTCGCAGGGGCGGCTGGAGGCGCTCTTGAACTTCCAGCAGATGGTGGCCGACTTGACCGGGTTGCCGCTGGCGAACGCGTCGCTGCTCGATGAGGCGACGGCGGCGGCCGAGGCGATGGCCATGGCCAAGGGCATCGCCGGCAAGAAGAAGAACACGTTCGTCGCCTCGCCCGATTGCCACCCGCAGACGCTGGGCGTGCTCTCGACGCGGGCGAACTTCATGGGCGTCAAGCTCGTCGTCGCCGACCCGGCGACGGCCGATCTTGATGACTGCTTCGGCGTGTTGATCCAGGACCCGGCGACCGACGGCACCACCGGCGACCACGCCGCGACGGCCGAGCGGGTTCACGAAGCCGGCGGCCTCGTCGTCGCCGCGACCGATCTGCTCGCCTGCACGCTCATCACACCGCCGGGCGAGTGGGGGGCGGACGTCGCCGTGGGCAACAGCCAGCGGTTCGGCGTGCCGATGGGCTTTGGCGGGCCGCACGCGGCGTTCATGGCGACGCACGAAAAACACGCCCGCAAACTGCCCGGCCGCCTCGTCGGCGTCTCCAAAGATGCCGCCGGCAACACCGCCTACCGCCTGACGCTCCAGACCCGCGAGCAGCACATCCGCCGGGAAAAGGCCACGAGCAACATCTGCACCGCCCAGGTGCTGCTGGCCGTGATGGCCGGGATGTACGCCGTGTACCACGGGCCGATCGGCCTCAGGAAGATCGCCGAGCGGGTTCACGCCCTCGCCGCCGGTTTCGCCGTCGGCGTGCAGCGGGCGGGGCACGAGATTGTCGGCGGGCCGTTCTTCGACACCGTCCGCGTCCGCGTCGTCGGCCTGCCGAGCGACGCCGTACTGAACGCCGCCTCGGCCCAAGGCTTCAACCTCCGCGACTTCGGCGACGGCACGATCGGCGTGAGCCTCGATGAGAAGTCGGATCGGGCCGAGGTCGAGAACCTCGTCGCCTGCTTCGCCGGCGGCAGCACGTTCCGCTCGAACGTCGACGAGCTCGCCGGCGAAGCCCTCACCGACAGCCGCCTGCCCCGCCGGACGAGTGACTTCCTCACGCACCCGGTCTTCAACACGCACCAAAGCGAGCACGAGCTGCTGCGATATTTGCACACGCTGCAGGGCCGGGACTTGTCGCTGACGCACAGCATGATCCCGCTGGGCAGCTGCACGATGAAGCTCAACGCCGCCGCCGAGATGCTGCCGGTGACGTGGCCGGAATTTGCCGGGCTGCACCCGTACGCCCCGGCCGACCAGGCGAAAGGCTACGGCAAACTCTTCGAGCAGCTGGAGACGTGGCTCGCCGAGATCACCGGCTTCGCCGCCGTCAGCCTCCAGCCTAATGCCGGCAGTCAGGGCGAGTACGCCGGGCTGCTCGCCATCAAGCGCTACCACGAATCCCGGGGCGACGACGCCCGCACCGTCTGCCTGATCCCCGACTCCGCCCACGGCACCAACCCGGCCAGCGCGATCATCGCCGGCATGAAGGTCGTCGTCGTGAAAACCCAGGACAACGGCGACATCGACCTCGCCGACCTGACCGCCAAAACCGAGCAGCACCCGGAGAACCTCGCCGCGCTGATGGTCACCTACCCCAGCACCCACGGCGTCTTCGAGGCCCACATCAAGGACGTCTGCCAAGTCGTCCACGACCACGGCGGTCAGGTCTACATGGACGGGGCGAACATGAACGCCCAGGTCGGCCTCTGCCGACCGGGCGACTTTGGGGCCGACGTTTGCCACCTGAACCTCCACAAAACCTTCTGCATCCCCCACGGCGGCGGCGGCCCCGGCA
>CAYLSV010000010.1:0-1350 GCA_964386435.1 uncultured Tepidisphaerales bacterium | reverse complement strand
TCGGCGTCGCCAAGCACCTCACCGCTTTCCTCCCCGGCGACCCGCTCGATCCCGACGGCGGGGCCGTCAGCGCCGCCCCGTTCGGCAGCGCCGCCATCCTGCCGATCAGCTGGATGTACCTCGCCATGATGGGGCCAGAGGGTTTGCGGCACGCCACCGAGGTCGCGATCCTCAGCGCCAACTACATGGCCAAGCGGCTCGAGGGGCACTACGACGTGCTCTTCACCGGCGAGAGCGGCCGGGTCGCCCACGAGTTCGTTGTCGACTGCCGCCCGTTCGACAAGTCGGCCGGCGTCAGCGTCGAGGACATCGCCAAACGCCTGATGGACTACGGCTTCCACGCCCCGACCATGAGCTGGCCCGTCGCCGGCACGCTCATGCTCGAACCCACCGAGAGCGAGCCGCTGGCCGAACTCGACCGCTACTGCGACGCCATGATCGCCATCCGCGAGGAGATCCGACAGATCGAGACCGGCCAGTGGGACAAGGACGACAATCCGCTCCAACACGCCCCCCACACCGCCGAGCAGGTGACGGCCGACGACTGGCCCCACGCCTACCCCCGCAGTGTGGCCGCCTACCCGCTGCCGCACACGAAGCGGCACAAGTTCTGGCCCAGCGTCGCCCGCGTCGACAACGTCCACGGCGACCGCCACGTCATCTGCAGCTGCCCGCCGATGGAGGACTACGCCTGACGGTGGCGCGCCGCTTGCATGCGACCGGCATGGCTGACACCTACAACAAAGGCGACAAGGTCGAGTGGGACTGGGGCAACGGCACCGCCGACGGCAAGATCACCGAGAAGTTCACCGACAAAGTTACCCGCACGATCAAGGGCAACGAGGTCACCCGCGATGCCAGCAACGACGACCCGGCGTGCATGATTGAGCAGGACGACGGCGACCGCGTGCTCAAAGGCCACAGCGAATTGCGGAAAAAGTCGTGATCATCGGCGTGTCCGTCGGGTTGGTGCGTCAAGCAATCGCAGGCCGGGGCGGTATGCTGGTGGCATGACGCGCGGCGACCCGATTCTGCCCGGCCAAGCCATCGGCATCCTTGGCGGGGGGCAACTCGGCCGCATGTTCGGCATCGCCGCCCGGCGGATGGGCTACCGCGTTCACGCGCTCGACCCCTCGCTCGACTGCCCGGCCGGGCAGGTGGCCGACGTGGAAATCAACCGGCCCTACGACGACATCGACGCCGCCCGCAACTTCGCCAACCGAGTGGCGGCCGTGACGTTCGAGTTCGAGAACGTGCCGGCCGAGACGCTCTCGGAGATCGAGGCGCTCACCCCGGTCCGCCCCCGGCCGCAGGTGCTGCACGTCTGCCGGCACCGGTTGCGGGAGAAGA
>CAYLSV010000009.1:51341-64755 GCA_964386435.1 uncultured Tepidisphaerales bacterium | reverse complement strand
CGGTGCAACGCACCGCAGTCCGGACTGCGGTGCGTTGCACCGCAGCTACCCCCACGAAATTGAGCTTCTCACCTGACCGACCCCCCGACTTTTGCTTGGCCCCGCCGCACATGTGTGGCATGATGTCATCAACAGTGGCCGATACCGATGACGAGCCCGCCCGCGCCGATGACGCCCCGACCCCCGACGGCGGCGGGACGCCGGAGTTGTTCTCGCGCGTCTACGGCGAGCTCCGCGGCCTCGCCGAGAGCAGGATGCGCCGCGAGAAGCCGGGCCAAACGTTGCAGGCCACCGCCCTCGTCCACGAGGTCTACGTCCGGCTCATGCGTGACGAGTCGGCGACTTGGGACAACCCGCGGCACTTCTTCGCCGCCGCCGCGGAGTCGATGCGGCGGATCCTGATCGAGCGGGCCCGCCGCTACGCCGCCACCAAGCACGGCGGCGGCCGGAAGCGGGTCGACCTCGACGCCGCCGACGTCGCCGGGGCCGACGACGCTCCGCTGGCCATGCTCGCCCTCGACGAAGCCCTCACCGAACTCCGCAACACCGATGCCCGCCTCGCCGACGTCGTCATGCTCCGCTACTTCGCCGGCCTGAGCGTGGAGGAGACGGCCGCGGCGCTGGAGATGAGCGCCCGCACCGTCAAGCGCGAATGGAGCGTCGCCCGTGCGTGGCTGGCGCACAAGTTGGGAGACAACCTCGAGTAAATCGCCTCGAAGCCGTCATCATTCACGAGAAGCCGAGGGATGAGCGCGGCAAGTCCCCGGATCCCGCAAACCCGTTGGCCCCGCCCCGCCCCCGACCTCGCATGTCCCCCTGACTCACCCTGGAAGCACTTCATGGCGGACTGGCAGCGGCTCAAGCAACTCGTGGCGGACGCCCTGGAGCAGCCGGCGCCCGAACGCCGCGCGTTTCTCCGCGACGCCACCGCCGGCGACACCGACTTGCTCATCGAGGCAACCCAACTCGTCGACGCCGCCGCTGATGACACGGCCATCCTGAACCCTGCCGCCGACCGCTTCCTCGGCCTTGCCGGCGAAGAACCCCGACTGATGGCCGGCCGCCGTATCGGGAGCTACGAGTTGCTCGACGTCATCGGCGAGGGCGCGCTCGCCGCCGTCTACCGGGCGAAGCAGATTGACCCCGAGCGGATCGTCGCCGTAAAAGTGTTCCGCGGCCACGCCCTGGCCGTCGACGCCCGCCGACAGTTTCGCCAGGAAGTCCGCGCGCTCGGCCTGCTCCGCCACCCGCACATCGCCCAGATCCACGAGGCCGGCGTCCACAGCGGCGAGGCCGGGCCGGTTCCGTTCATCGCGATGGAGCTGGTCGAAGGCGAGCCGATCACCGACTTCGCCGACCGCCACACGCTGGACACCAAACGCCGCGTGCGGCTGCTCGCCGACGTCGCCGACGCCGTCCACGCGGCCCACCAGAAGTTCGTCATCCACCGCGACCTCAAGCCCGGCAACGTCCTCGCCGAAGGCACCGCCGCCGACGCCCGGCCCAAGGTCCTCGACTTCGGCATCGCCCGCATCACCGACCCCGGCCTCGCCCAAACCACCCGCACCGCCACCGGCCTGTTGCTCGGCACGCTTGCTTACATGTCGCCCGAACAACTCGCCGGCCGCGACGACGAGATCGACGTCCGCACCGACGTTTGGGCGCTAGGCGTGCTCTTGCACGAACTGCTGGTCGGCCGCACGCCGGCTGACGTCCGTGACTGCACACTGCCGATGGCCCTGCGCCGCCTCGAAGCCGCCCGCCCGGCCGTCGAGCACCCGGCCCTGCGCGGCGATTTGGGCGTCATCATCGGTCGGGCGCTGGAGCCGGAACGGGAGCGGCGGTTCGCCTCGGCCGCGGCGCTTGCCGACGATTTGCGGCGGTGGCTGCGGGACGAGCCGATCGAGGCCCGACCGCCGACGCGGACGTACCTGCTCAAAAAGTTCGCCCGCCGCAACAGCGGGCTGCTGACCGTCGCCGGCATCTTTGTCCTCAGCCTCGCCGGCGCGGCGACGGCGGCCACCTGGGGCTATGTCCAGGCCGAGCGTGCCCGCCAGGAAGCCGTCGAGGCCCGCAACCTCGCCCTCGCCAGCGAGGCCCGCACCGAACGCGTCAACGGTGTGCTGCAGGCGATGATCGCCCCGGCCACCACCGCCGGCATCCCCCGCCTTGACGAGGCCGAATTGCTCCGCCTCCGCGGCATTGCCGAGTCCATTGACCGCGAACTGAGCGACGACCCAGACGTTGCCGCAAACGCTCGGGCGAACCTGACGTGGATGTTTACCCAACTCGGCGCCCACGACGAGGCGCTTACGCAAATCCGAAAATCGTACGACGAGGCCGCCGACTCGCTCGGCGAAGACTCCGAGCCGGCGTTGTCGGCGGCGGCGATGATGGTCGACGCGCTGCTCGAAGTCGGCGACGTCGAGGCCGCCGGCGGTTGGGTCGAGCGGCTCACCGCCGCCACCGCCGACCGGTTGGAGACGGACGAGCTCCGGCTGCTCGTCGATCAGCAGCGGGCCGCCACCCAACTCATGGCCGGCGATAGCGCGTCGGCCGTCATCGGCTTCTCGCGGCTCATCGAGATAATTGAGCAGCTGCCCGAATCGGCCCAACGGGTGCGGCTCAACGACCTTGTGGGCGTCGTGCCCAACCACGTGTGGCTGCGGAACCTGCGAAACGAGTTGGGCCGGGCCCACCTGCAAGCCGGCGACTTCGCCGAGGCGGCGGCACTGTTCGCCGCGCTCCGCCGCCAGGTTGAGGCCGAGAAGCCAATCGACGCCATCTCGCTGCTACACGTTGGCGTGAATCTTGCCCAAGCACACGAAGGTCTGGGCGAGACGGCGGCGTCACGGGCGGCCGTCGAACGGGCGCTGGCCGCGGCGGCCGGGCGGGTCGACGCCGACACGCCGATCCTGCAGGAAGCCCGCACGCAGCTGGCCGACTCACTCGCCGCCGGGGGCGAGTTTGAAGAGGCCGTCAAGCTGTACGACGAGGCCGTCGCGAGCGTCGTCCGCCGGGCTGGCGAGCAGAGCCCCGACACGATCCGCCTGCGACACAATCGATCGGCTCTGTTGCTGAAACAAGCGGGTGCCGGGCCGGACAGCCCCGCCCCGGCCGAGCTCGTCGACCAGATCGCAGCCAACGCCGCCGCCGCCGCGAAGGTGTTCGGCGAGGACAGCGTGCTGGGCATCGAAACCCGCACGCTGCACGCCACGGTCATCGGCCACCGCGACCCCACCGCCGCCCTGCCGCTGCTGGGGCAGCTCGCCCAAAGCCAGGCCCGCCTCTACGGCCCCGAGCACCCGTCCACGCTCATTACCCGCAACAACCGCGCCTTCGCGCTGCTCAATCTGAGCCGCTTCGCCGAAGCCGCCACCGAGTACGCCGAACTGGTGTCCATCAGCGAGACCCGAGGCTATGTCCCGCTGCTGCCGCCGCTCAAGCGCAACCTCGGCCGCAGCCTCGCCGGCACCGGTGATGTCGAAGCGGCCATGCGGCAACTCGAACAATCCGCCGCCCTCTACGAGCAACTTGGGCAGGTGGCCGAAGCAGAAAAGTCACGGCAATACCTGCGCGAAGCGAAAGGATCGGAACAGCCCGAACGTTGAGACACGCGGGCGTCGACCCGAACCTGCCGCACGTGGTGTGGCGGCTACCGTGGGCAGAACACTGTGGTCGGCCCGCGGTAGCCGCGGCACCACGTGCCGCAGGTTCGATGTCCCATCGTCTGACGCTGCCCGCCCGTAGCTGCCGTCGACCATTCGACTTGCGACGCGCACCGCCACGTGGGCATCCGCGTCTCACGGAGCATCCGCGTCAGCCGCGAGACGGCTGGCATGTTCGTCACGCCTTCGAGCGATCCTGGCGTGGAAGTTCGCCCAGAACTCGTCGGCCGGGATCGAGTCTTCGAGAGGGTCATCCTGCCGGGCGCGTAGCTCGGCGGTGACTTCGTCGGGTAGGGGGTGGGTCTCCCGGTGGATAAGCAGGCGGGTGACGTAGTCGCTCAGATTGGCGCAGCCGGCGGCTTTGGCGTCGGCGCGGGCTTGGGCTTCGAGATTTTCGTCGAGTTCGATGATGATCGCCATGACGGCGATCATAATCAAAACGGCATCGACTGGTCCATCCAATCGTCGGCCCGCAGGACCTGCTTGCGGTTGAAGCGGGCAATGTGTTCGGCCCGGTTCTGGGCCATTTTGATGAGCCTCGCGCCGCCGATGGTCCGCCAGCGGTGGCGGAGCTTGGGGGTGTGGCGGACGAGCAGATCATCCTCGGCGCTGGCAAACATCTGGGCGCTGCCGGGGTCGCCCTGGCGGGCGGCGCGGCCGAAGAGCTGGCGGTCGACGCGGTGGCTGCCGTGGGGCTCGGTGGCGATCACGTGGAGGCCGCCCATGTCGGCGACGTCGCGGGCCAAACCGATGTCGGTGCCGCGGCCGGCCATATTGGTGGCGACGGTGATCATCCCCGGCTGCCCGGCGCGGGCGACGATCTCGGCCTCCTCGGCGTTCTGGGCGGCGTTCAAGACGCTGTGCCCGACGCCCTTGGCCCGCAGCCGCTTGCTCACCTCGTCGCTGCTCCAGACGCTGCGGGTGCCGACCAAAATCGGCACGTTCTTCTTGTGCAGCTCCAGGATCCGCTCGGTCACGGCGTCCCACTTCTCGTCGGCCTTGCCGAAGAACCGCAGCGGCAACTGCTCGCGGATGCACGGCTTGTTCGTCGGGATCGGCACGACGGCGAGCTGGTAGATTTGCCAGAGTTCGGGGGCACTTTCCCAAGCCGTGCCGGTCATGCCGGCCATCTTGGGGTACTGGCGGAAGAAGCGTTGGAAGCTGAGCCGGGCGAGGTTCTCCTTGTCGGCCGTGACCTCGACGCCCTCCTTGATCTCCACGGCCTGGTGCAAACCGCCCCGCCACGACCGGTCGGCCATGGTGCGGCCGGTGAACTCGTCGATGATGACGATCTTGCCCTCGGGATCGACCAGGTAATGCTCGTCCTTGTGGAAGCAGTGCTGGGCCGAGAGCGCCTGCACCACCAGTTCCTCCCGGCGGCGGGCCCCTTTCCAGAAGCCCGAGTCGTCGGCCATCTCGGCGAGGCGGCGGCGGCCGCGTTGGGTCATGTCGATGTGGCGGACCTGCGAGTCGACCTTGAAATCCTTGTCCTTCTCCAGGTGTTTGGCCAGTTCGTTGGCCGCGCGGTACAGCTCCTCGTTCGGGTTGTCGTTGGGCGAGTTGCTGATGATCAGCGGCGTGACAGCCTCATCGACCAGCAAACTGTCGGCCTCGTCGATGAGCGCGCGGTGCAACCCCGGCACAATTGTCCGCCCAGCTTGGCCGCCCTGAAGGAGGGCGATGGCGGTTTGGGCGCTGGTTTTCATCGTGCCGAGCATGATCTGGTCGCGCAAAAAGTCGGCGACCAGTTCCTTGCTCGTGACGTACACGACGCCGCGGCGGTAAATGTCCATGCGCTCCGGCGGCGTCGTCTCGTGCGTGACGCTGCCGACGCTAAGGCCGAGCATCTCGTAGAGCGGGCGGTTCAACTCGGCGTCGCGGGCGACGAGGTAGTCGTTGACCGTGATGACGTGCACCGGCTTGCCCATCCAGCCCCAGAGGGCGGCGGTCAGGGCGGCGGTGAGCGTCTTGCCCTCGCCGGTCGCCATCTCCGCGACGTAGCCGCGGTACATGGCCATCGCCCCCATGATCTGCACGTCGTAGGGCCGCTTGTCGAGCGTGCGCAGCGCGGCCTCGCGGACCAACGCCACGCCGTAGTCGAGCTGCTCGCCCTCGAGCTTGCCGAGCTTGGCAGCGGCGCGGACGTCGGCGACTTCCTCCTGGAACCGCGTGCTGCCCAGGTCGCGGACCTTCGGCTCCAGCGCCGTCACGCGGGCGGCCTGCTTCTTCAGCCCCGGCAGGACCGGGATGCGGTTCTTGACGTACCCCCGCGCGGCGTTGGCGATCGTGTCGAGGCCCTTCAGTTCGGGGGCCTTGACCTTCCGGGCGTGGAAGACGTCGTGCAGCTCGCCGGTGGTGCCGAGGGAAGTCATGGGAAGCTTTCGCGGAAGTATAGCGAATGTGGCGGCAAGTGATGAGTGATGAATTGAGCAGTGATAAGTTCCCGAGTTCGTCATTCAGCAACTCATCACTCATCACTTCCGCCTCATCCTCCCGCCGCGCCCGGGGTGCTGTTGGCTTGGACGACTTGGAGGAGTTTCCGCCAGCCTTGGGCGAGCAGCGGTTCCTCGCCAATGCGGCTGCGGACGTAAGCGCGTTGACCGGTAACGACGTCAAGATTCTCGGCGTCGCCGTCGGTCGGATTGGCGGCCGGGTTGCCGAAGGTGACGCGGAGCTCGAAGCCGCTCTCGACGGTGCCGCGACCGTCCTGGCTGCGGGGGTCGGGGGTCATATCGCCGCCGCCGAGTGTGGTCAGGGTTTGGCTGCGCACTTGGCGGCTGGCGGCGTCGCTGAGCTGGATGTCGTCGGCGTGCAGCACCAGGCCTGGCCGGCTGCCGAGGCGGAGCTCGACGAAGTCGGCGGCGTCGGGCGTGGCGTTCAACTGCCGCCGCAGCCGCTCGGCCTGCTGCTGGTCGAGCTGGGCGATCGCCTCCAACCGGGCAGCGTCATCAATGCGGCCGATCTGCTGGCCGGTTTGCAGGAACGCGCCGCGCATCGCCGCCAAGCCGGGGGCGACGAATCGGCCACCGGTCTCAGCGGTGATGACCAGCTCCGCCCGCCGCCGCTCGGCTTCTTCGAGGCGGTCGGTGTAAATCGCCAACTCCTGCTCGGCCACGCTCGCCAGCGCCGCCTCCTCCGGCCGCTCGGCGGTGAGGGCACGCTGAAGGTTGATCTGCGCCGCGTCCCGCTCGGCCAAGGCCCGGCGGTGGGCGAGCTCGATCTCGTCGTTGCGCAGCCGCAAGAGCACGTCGCCCGGCTCGACGGTGCTGCCGTCGCGGACGAGGATCTCGCTCACCTCGCCGGGTGTTTGGACGCGAACGAACGACCGCGTCTCCGGCTCGACGATGGCGTCGGCCCGGACGTAGGTCGGCAAGCTGACGAGGCCGAAGCCGAAGACGAGCAGCGCCGTCACGCCGCCGGTGAACAGCCAGGCGCGGGTCCGTTTGCGGTGCAGTTCCGGGTCGGTCAGGAGGTACTTGATGAGCTTGAAAATCGGCACGACGAAGAACGTCGCGGCCGCCCCGGCGAACATGAACAAACCGACGATTTTGACGACGTCCGGCAGTTGGTACAGCACCATCAGCATGATGGCGAAGCCGATGAAAATGCGGTAGACGGTGCTGGTGATGTTGAAGACGACCAGCTGCCACCGCTGCCCCACCGGCGGCAGCGGCCGCTGCTCCTTGACCCGGAAGATGTGCCGGCGGACCAAGCCCAGCGTGTAGTCCCGGCTCTTCTGCTGGAGGTTCGGGATTTCGAGGTAGTCGGACAGGATGTAGTAGCCGTCGTAACGCAGGAGCGGGTTGGCGTTGAACAGCACGGTGCTGACCGACGCGATGAGCATGACGTTGTACGCGAGCTGGTTCACGAGCTCGTCGTTGCTGGTCATGCTCCAGACGAACGCGGCGACGGCGGCGACGAAGATCTCGGCGATCATGCCGGCCGCGCCGACGAAGATGCGCTTCCACTTGCTCGGGAAACCCCACGCCGTCGAGGCGTCGACATAGGGGCAGGGGAACAGCACCAGGAACATGATGCCGACCTCGTGGCATTCGCCACCGAACCTTCGGCAACTGAAGGCGTGGCCCATCTCGTGGATGAACTTGGTGAGGATGAACGACCCGCCCAACAGCAGCCAGACGATCGGGTCCGAGCTGCCGAACAGGTTGCCGGTGCTGGTGGCAAGCTTGTCGGATTGCGGCAGCACCAGCGCGATGGCGCCGATGACCACCGCGAGCCAGATGACGGCCCCGACGACGCTGATCAGCGGGCCGATGGCCGGCATCCAGGTCTTGAGGAAGCTGTCCGGGTCCCAAAGCGGGATGCGGGGGAACAGCAGGTTCATCAACCGCTGCTGAAGCTTTTTCTGCTGCTGCTTCTTGTGCCGCCGCAGCAGGACCTGGGCGTCGGGGCTGATGTTGGTTTCGATCAGGTTCGCGGCGTAAAGCTGCGACAGGATCTGGATGACCTCCGGCTGGGTCGGCGCGTTGTCGGCCATCTGCCCGCCGACGATTTCCCACGCCTCGCCGATGGTCAGCGTGCCGTCGAGCAGGCCGACGAAGCGGTAGGCCGGGTCGGAGAGGCGGTGGAACTGGTTGCTGGCCGGGTCGCGGACGACGTACCAGCGGTCGCCGCGGTAGTACTGGCGGCTGATCTGTGCGGTGGCCCGCAGCTTGAGCCGCAAATCCTTGACGCGGTACCAGCTCTCGCTGAACGTGGGGCGGAGTTGGAGAGTCATGGGCGGAAGTGATGAGTGATGAGTTGCCGAATGATGAGTGGCGGAGCGAGCGTGTTATTCATCACTTATCACTCTTCCACTCATCACTTCTGTCCTAGAGCCAGAGTTTGACGCGGAGGTAGTCCCACAACCGGTGGGTCCAGATGTAGCCGTAGCTGACGCGGCCGCCCTCTTGGG
The DNA here is from genome assembly GCA_964386435.1 of uncultured Tepidisphaerales bacterium. Classification (GTDB taxonomy): domain Bacteria; phylum Planctomycetota; class Phycisphaerae; order Tepidisphaerales; family Tepidisphaeraceae; genus CAYLSV01. The sequence goes on along the minus strand of CAYLSV010000009.1, from coordinate 56,172 downwards.
TGATCTTGGCCTGGCCCTCCTGGTTGTACGGGAGGTCGTTCGGGTCGTGCAGCACTTGGCCGTCGTCGTCGAGGATCGGCATCAGCTCGGCCGTCACCTCGTAGCGGCTGCTGCCCTCGGCGGCGGCGGTGATCGGGCTGATCTTCGTGACCTTGAACGGGTAGTACGTGCCGGGCTCGGCCTTGGTCGCGAGGTGGCCCTCGGCGCCGACGTCGAACCGCTGGATGTCACGCTCATCGACCCGCAGCACCGCGATCTTGCCGGCCGCGGGATCGGCGAGGCGGAACATCTGCTGACCCTTCTGGACCACGTCGTCGATCCGCTCCTGGAAGTCGCCTTCGAGCACGAGGCCGTCGATCGGGGCCTGCAGCGTCGCCCGGTTGATCTGGCTTCGCAGGAACGCGGCCTGGTATGCGTCGGCCTCGGCCTGGGTTTCGAGTTGGAGACCGCGGCCGCTGTTGCCTTGGTCGAACTCGTTGCGGGCCTCGATCATCTTGCTCGCGGCGCTCCGCTCGGCCTGCAGCAACTGGTTCTGCAGGTCAGTGACGTCGAAGGCCAGCATCTCATCACCGGCGGCCACGGTGTCGCCGCTGCGGACCATGACACTCTTGATGACGCCTTCCAGCGGGGCCGAGACGACGCGGGTCGCCTCCGGCGGTGGCTCGACGACGAACGGGGCTGGGATCTTGTACGTGCCCAGCGGCAGGATCAGCAGCACGAGCAGCGTCAGCAATGCGATGGCAATCAACTTGCCGAGCATGTGCTTCGGCCCCACCGTCTTGGCGGCCAACTCGCGGCCGGACAAGAGCGCCTTGGTCGGCAGGTAGCGGTCGTTGTCGTAGCGGTCCTTGAGCTGCGGGGCGAGCAGATCGGCGGCGACGGCGAGCATCGTCGCCTCCTGCTGCGTGGCCGGCTTCTCCGACGGGAACTCGAGGGTCAGCACGCCCTTGACGTCGTCCTCCTGCCGCAGCGGCAGGCTGAACACGCGGTTGCCGCCCTCCATCTGCGACAGCTTTTGGGCTTCGCGGCAGACGTTGTCGGTGCTGCCGCCGGCGGGGTCGAACTGCACGACCTCGTTCTGGTCGTACGCCTCCTCCATGACCTTCACGAGCTGAACGGTCAGCTCCTGCTTCTTGTCGAACTCCTCGGTGTGACTGATGGCCTGGACGACGATGTCGTCGCCGCGGAGCACGCCCTTGAGCCACCCAAGGGCGACGCGGCTGGCGCCGGTCCGGGTGGCGAGCTCGTTGCACAGGTTGGCCGCGGCAGTTTTGAAGCCCTCGCCGGTGCCGAAGGCGGTGGCCAGCTGCAGCACGTCCTGGTGGCTTTTGGCGACGGCCTTGGATTGGTCGTGGCTGCGGCGGAGCGTGTAAAGGTCGAAGTAGCCGGCGACGAGCTGCATCGCCTGCAGCCGCTGGGACGCCAGCTCATCGTTGCGGCAGCGGCAGATCACGCAGCTCGCCGCGACCACGGCCGACTCGTTGCGGAGCAGCGTGATCAGTGCGAACTGCGGCCCCTCGGGGTCGTTTTCGTTCTTCGCCTCGCCGACCACCACCGCCCCGTCGCGGCCTTCCTGCACGAACCGGCCGACGAGTTGACGGAACGCTTCCTGGGCCCGCTGCCGGACATCCTGGGAGGCCGAGTCGTTGCGAATGTGCTGGACGAGCTTGAGCTGCGGCCCCTGCTGACCCGGCGCGGGTTCGATGACAAACGCGGCGGCCTCGGTCCCGGCGACGACGGCCGCCTGGGTCCGGGCCAGTTCGGCCATGAACGCCGGCAAGTTCGCCCCGCTGCCCAAAAGCCGCTCGACCAAGCGGTTGTTGGTGATTTGCTGGGTCTGCTGCTGCTGTTCTTCCTCGAACGTCTTGGTGCTCGATGGTTGGGCGACGGTGGCCAAGGCGGAGTCCTGTTAGGCGGCGGAGTTCGGGGAAAAAGTGCCGCGGTGCACTTGGCACGGCGGCGGGTAAGGTCGGCAGTTTAGCGTTGTCGAATGCTGCTTCAACGCGAACAACCTAGCGGAATCGACGGTTGGCCCGATCAGACAGCTCAGCCAGTTCCAACGGCAGCCGCAGCTCCATTTCGCGGCCTGGTGCGATGCCGTCGGGGTTGGGCAGCTCCAGGTTCACCCGGTGCCGCTGGCTGCCGCCCTCGACCATCGGGTCGATGTAAGTGATCGTCGCGTCCCGCCAGCCCTGGTCGACGCCTTGGCCGGTGGCGTAGCGGACCTGCATCTTCTGGCCGATCCTCAGCAGCGCGACCTGGTCCGGCTCGAGGGTTTGCACGCGGATCTCCAGCGGGTCGATGCTGACCACGGTGAGGGCCGCCGACTGCTCCGTGACGGCCTCGCCGACGCCCAGCTCGACCTTGCGGACCACGCCGTCGATCGGGCTCTTGATTTCCATCATGCCCAGCGTCGCCTTAGCGATGCCCATCTCAGCCGTTTTGAGTTCGGTGTTGACCCGCTCGAGCTCGAGCTGGGTCGTCGCCTCGGCGAGCTTCATCTGAGCTTCTTCTTTCTCGGCGGTGGTGAAGCTCGGGTTGTCCTGCTTGCGGTCGAACTCATTCCGGGCGAGGCTGACCTGGTCCTCGCGGAGCTTAATCTTCGTCGGCCCGGCGACCTCCACCTCCATCTTGGCCATCTCGTACTGGGCTCGTTCGCGGCGGTCGTCGAGCCGCATGAGGACTTGGCCGGCCTTGACGGTTTCGCCCGACTTGACGTTCACCTCGCCGACGCGGCCTCGGGTCGGGAACGACAGCTGCAGCTCCTCGTCGGGGTGGCTCAGGGCCTTGACCGTGACGACTTCATCCTGCCCAGCCGCCGTCGCCGCCACCGCCGCCGTCGGCTCGACGGTGAGGGCGATCGCCGGCACCGCGGCGGCGGCGAGGAGCAAAGCGAGGCGCGGCAAGAACTTGCGGCGGCGAGTCGGTGCGATCGGCATGAGGTGTTGCATCGGCAGGTTCGGCAGAAGTTCCACAATCGGGCGACAGTTTGGTACGACAACCGGCGCGCCGGCCGCCATTGGATACGTCAGTCGTAGCCCAAACGTTCCAAATCGTCCTCGTCGAGCCCGAAATGGTGGCCGATTTCGTGGAGCAGCGTGATGCGCACCTGCTCCGTCAACTCGTCGCGATCGGCCGAGGCGTCCTCAATGTCCTCCTGATAAAGATGAATCACCGGCGGCAACGTCGGCGGGCCGTCGACGCTGCGCTCGGTCAGCGGCACCCCCTGGTACAGCCCCAGCAGCAGCTCGTCCTCGGCCATGCCCATGTCGGTCAGCAGCTCGCTTGTCGGCCGGTCGCGGACCTCGATGCGGACCTCGTCGAGCGCGGCGGCGAACTGCTCGGGCAGCGTCGCGACGACCCGCCCCACCATCGCCTCGAACTCGGCTCGGCTGACCTCGACCATGGCGACACATTATCAGTCCCCGCCCCTTGCGGAGCCGCCGGGTCATCGGCGATGCTGGGGCCGTGATCCGCCTCACCGCCCTGCTGCTGTTGTGTGTTGCCGGCTGTTCGTTGCCGTCGTTGCTCGTGACGCCGATCAGTGACCCGGCGGGGCTCGAGGAGCACCGGGTGCGGGACGGCTCGCGGGACAAGATCGCCGTCATTCCGATCGAGGGCCTCATCGTCAACGCCCGGACCGGCGGCGGCGTGCTGGGCGGGGCCGAGAATGACGTGTCGCTGCTGCAGGAACGCCTTGACCGGGCGGCGACGGATCGGCGGGTGGTGGCCGTGGTCCTGCGGATCAGCAGCCCCGGCGGCACGGTCACGGCGAGCGACACGATGTACGAGCTGGTCCGCCGATTCCGCCAAGCAACCGGCAAGCCCGTCGTCGCCAGCATCCAGGAGGTCGGCGCCAGCGGCGGCTACTACGTCGCCCTCGGGGCAGATGAGATCCTCGCCCAACCGACCAGCGTCCTCGGCAGCATCGGCGTGCTGATCCAAACCTTCGACGCCAGCGGCACCCTGAACATGGTCGGCCTCAAAACCCGCACCCTGACCAGCGGCCCGCTGAAGGACCTCGCCTCGCCGCTGGATCCGTTGGACGAGGGGGAAATCGAGGTGCTGCAGGGTTTGGTCGACACCTACTTCGAGCGCTTCGCTGCCCTCGTGAAAGAACGCCGTGACGTGCCGAGCGACGAGTTCGCCAAAGCGACCGACGGCCGGGTCTTCAGCGGCGAGCAGGCGCACGGCCTGAACCTCGTGGACGGGCTCGGCATGCTGGAAGACGCGATCGATCGTGCGGCCGTCCTCGCCGACAGCGACGATCCGCGGGCCGTGATCTACACCCGCCCGTTCGGCTACCGCGGCAGCATCTACGCCGCCGGCCACGACGTGACGCCGCGCACGGAGTCGAACCTCCCCGCCGCCCTGCAGCCGCTGCCGGCGGGGTTCCATTATCTGTGGCGTCCCGGCTTGAACCCGTAAGGTGTCCTGTGATCGAGCTCACGTGCAACCAGTGCCAGGAGACGCTGCGGATCGACGACGGGTTCGCCGGCGGGGTGTGCCGGTGTCGGCACTGCGGCACGATCCAGACGGTGCCCAAACGCCTTGCCGGCAACGCCGACGCGGCGGCCACGCCTCGGCCGCAGCCGCGGCCGATGGGCGGCAAGGTGCTGCACCGCCCCGCCGGCAGCGGCACCGGCCTCGAAGCCCTTGGCGAAGCGGTGACGAGTAGCGGACTGCACGCCGGGCGGCTGCGACAATCTCCCCGACCCGCGGCCGCGGAAACCGCGCCGGTGGTGGAGGTCAAGCGCGGCATGCCGCCGTGGGTGTGGGCGGTAATCGGGGCGGGCGTCGCGGTGCCGGCGATTTTGATGGGGCTGATGCT
>CAYLSV010000009.1:47801-51312 GCA_964386435.1 uncultured Tepidisphaerales bacterium | reverse complement strand
ACCGCCTACAACGAGATTACCGTGTCCGCCCTGCTGTGGTCGACCGGCAGCGAGCCGATCCCGCCGGCGACGTTCCTCGGCGATCCCGTGGCGGCCGAAACGACGATCTACGTCGTCGACCGCGGCCAATCGACGGCCGATCACCTCCGCCACATCCGCCGCGCGATCATGGCCGCGGCCGATGAGGACAAGCGGCTGCAGGTCGTCTTCGCCACCGCCGACGGCCCGTCGGTCGTTTTCCCCGTCGGCCCGAGCCACCCGACGCAGGCAACGCTGCGGCTGCTCGACGAGCAGTTCAACACCGCCGACGGCGGCAGCACCGACCTCCTCGCCGCCCTCACCCGAGCCGCCGACGACGCCGAGGGCGACCCCGATGCCCGCCTGGTCCTGCTGACCGGCAAAGCTTGGCAGCTGCCCGCCACCTTCGCCGCCGACGCCCTGCGGCACGTGGACGCCCCGATCGACGTCGTCGCCATCGGCGGCGATTCCCTCGACGGCGTCGCCGAGCAACTGGCGGTCAGCTCCGGCGGCCGCTTCCGCAGCCTCACCCCCGCGGAGCTGGCCGATTTGGCGTCTACAGCCAGCCGTTCAACAACGCCATGATCAGCAGCAAGATCGCGCTTCCAATCAGCGTGATCAGCAGCGACCCGAGGCAACCCAGGCGGTTGGAGAAGATCAGCAGCATGCCGATTGATTAGCAATCGCCGGGCCTTAGAAGTTCGGAATTCCGAACTGCGTCACTCGCCCTCAGAACTTCAGCAAGTCCAGCGTTTCCCGCAGAATGGCGGCCGATTGGCGGAGCTGGAGGGTTTCCTGATCGTCGAGGTCGATGGGCAGCACCTGCTCCACGCCGCGGCGGCCGACTACGCAGGGGAGGCTGAGGCAGACGTCGGGCAAATCACGGAAGCCGTCGACGTAGGTGCTCACCGGCATCACCGCCTTGGAGTCGTCGTCGATCGCCTCGGCGATCAAGAGGCCCGACGAGGCGACGGCGTAGTTGGTGTAGCCCTTGTGGTTGAGCACCTGCCAGCCGCCGCGGCGGGCTTGCTCGAAGAGCTTCAGGACCGTCTGGTTGCCCTGCTTGAATTTGACGCCGCCGGCACTGGCGACGGAGAGGGCGGGGAACTGGCTCTCGCCGTGCTCGCCGAGGATGTAGGCGCGGAGGTCCAGCGCGTTGATGCCCGTCGCCTGGCTCAAGAGGGCGCGGAACCGGCCGGTGTCGATTAGCGTGCCGGTGCCCAGCACCTGGCTCGGCGGCAGGTCGCCGATCTTCATCGTCAGGTACGTCGCGACGTCAACCGGGTTGGTCAGCACGACGAACACGCCCCTCGGCGACGCCTTGGCCAGCGGCGGGATGAGCTGCTTGAGCAGTTCGGCGTTGGGCTGGGCCATTTGCAGCCGGTCGGTGACGCCGGGCGTCGGGACGGCAGCGCAGATGAAGATGATGTCGCTGCCGGCCGTGTCCTCGGCGGTGCCGGCGATGACCTTCATCGGCCGGATGAACGCCGAGGCGTGGAGCAAGTCGTAAGCGTCGCCGCGAACCTTCTCAACGTCTCGGCCGACGAGAACGACTTCGGAGGCAATGCCCTTCATGACGGTGGCGAACGCCATCGCCCCGCCGACCTTGCCGATGCCGACGATGCTGATCTTCATGGCGGGTTCCGGGGAAGCGTTGCCTTCAGTCGCTCTTGACGTCAAGGAACGCCGCCGAGTCGTAGTAGGTGCGGAAGCGGCTGAGCTTGCCGTTCTCGTCGAACTCCAGCAGGCTCACGCCGCTGTACTCGATGTCGCGGCCGCCGTCGAGCTTGCCGCGGCTGACCCACTCGCAGTTGGCCAGATTGCCCTCGGTGGCGACGTGGCCGAACTCGCTTTTGACCTCGCTGAACTGGCCGAGGTACTCGCTCCAGAACTGCTCGGCCCCGCTGGGCCCGCCGTGCTCGCGGCGCTCGGTTAGGGCGTGCAGCTTGCTGCCTTCGGCGAACAACTCGACCAGCGGCTGCACGTCGCCGTCGGCCTCGGCCTGCTGCAACGTCTTCATGAACCGATCGGCGGCGGCTTGGGTTTCCATGGCCCGGAAGATAGCCGGCTGGGCGGCCGCCGGGAACGGGGGAATCGCGGGGTTCGGAATTCCGAACTGTTAGCGGAAGGGACTAAGGGACAGAGGGACAGAGGGACAAAAAGACCAAGTGGCCGAGTCTTGAGTTCCACCTTAGTCCCTCAGTCCCTTTGTCCCTCAGTCCCTTCCGCCCCCGCCCCCACCCCCACCACCGGCAGCGGCTCCTTGAAGGTGAGGGTGCGGTACGGGAACGGGATCTCGATGCCGGCCTCGCCGAGTTGTTTGTGGATCTCGCGGACCACCTCGTCGCGGCTGCGGCGGGTCTCCAGCGGCGTGCTGCCGGTCCACCACGTCACCTCGAAGTTCACGCTGCTGTCGGCGAACTCCTGGGCGAAAATCTCGATCGGCCGGTTGGGCTTCTTCCGCACCGTGTCGCAGCTCTTCACCGCCTCTCGCAGCACCTTGCGGGCCTCCTCCAGATCAGTGTCGTAGCTGACGCCGGCGATGACGGTGATGCGTTTGTCGGGAAGGTTCGTCAGATTGTTCGTCGGGTTGAGAAACAATTTGCTGTTGGGGACGATGACGAGGTCGCCGTCGACCTGGCGGAGCAGGGTGCTGCGGACGGTAATCTCCTCGACCCGCCCGGTGATGCCGTCGCAGTCGATGAAGTCGCCGATCTCCACGGGGAACCGCCAGAGGATCAAGACCCCGGCGATGAAGTTCTCGATAATGTCCTTGAAGGCGAACCCCAGCGCGATCCCGCCGATGCCCAAACCGGTGATGAGTCGGCCGGGGGTGACGGTCGGGAAGATGATCGTCGCGGCGACCAGCAGGCCGATGACCCAGATGCCGATGTAGGCCAGCTGGGCGAAGAGGTCGATCAGCGACCGCCGCACCCGCACCCGCTTGCCGAGCCGGCGGATGAACACCGACGCCAGCTTCGCCGCCGCGGCGAACAGCAGCAGGGCGGCGATGGCGATGATGAGCGTCGGGACGAGCTCGAGGAAGTCGCCCCACATCAGCCGCAGCCGGTCAACGATCTCGCCGGGGTCTTGCGGGGCGGCCTGGAAATCGTCGCCGGCCGCAGCATCTCCCGCCGCCCCGGCGTCGGCCTCATTAGTCTCGACTTCGGCATCCGTGGGGTCGGCATCGACGGGCTCGACTTCGGCAGGAGTTGCGTTCGGGGCGGCCACCGGCGAATGATGACCGCATCGACGCCAACCCACAACCCGTGACCGGCCCCAACCCCGGCGAGCCGCCGACGACCATCGCCAAGCGCTGGCCGAGCGTGCCGTCGCGCCGCGAGGAGCAGCGGGTGCCGGCCCGGCTGGTGCTGATCCCCGGGCTCGGCGCGAACCGGCTGCTGTACGTGCCGCAGGTGCAATCCGACCCGGCCGGACCTCCGCCGCGTGGCGGCGAGGCTGAGCCCGCAGTCCGAGACGCACCCGCTTCAGG
>CAYLSV010000009.1:43410-47791 GCA_964386435.1 uncultured Tepidisphaerales bacterium | reverse complement strand
CCCGCCGCCACGCGCCGGAGGTCCGGTTGGTCAATCCGGCGACGTCGTCGTCCCCACCTGGCTGCCGCCGCTGCCGCTGGAATCGCTGGACGACTACGCGGTCCGCTTCGCCCGTCACGTCGAGGAGACGGTTTGGCTCGCCGACGACTACGCCATCGGCGGCATCAGCTTCGGCGGCATGGTCGCCGCCGAGGCCGCCCGGCACCTGTCGCCGCCGCCCCGAGAGGTCGTCCTCATCGGCGGCTGCCGCTCGCCCGACGCCGTGACCAAGCCATTCCGCGTCGCCGCCCGGTTGCTGCCGGTTGTGCCCAAGTTCCTGACGCGGTGGGCGCTGGGCACCGTGGTCGGGCCGATCTTCGCGTGGAACCAATCGCTGCGCGGCGAGTCGGCGACGCTGATCCGCGATGTGGCCAAATGCGTCGACATCGATTTGCTCCGGTGGGGCGGCCGGGCCATCGCGACGTGGCAGGGGGCCCACGACGCCGAGGTGCCGTGCCCCATCCGCCACCTCCACGGCACGGCCGATAAGGTCATCCCGCCCGACCAGCCCGGTGTCACCGACCTGGTCGAGGGCGGCAAGCATTTGGTCAACCTGACCCACCCGGCCCAGGTCAACAAGTTCCTCAACCAGCGGCCCACGTCTGCATCCGAGTTCGGCCCGGCCTTTGCTAGGTTCTGAACGATGAGCGTCTCGAACATCTGGTCCATCCTGAAGAAAACCGTCTCCGATTTCTCCGACGACCGGGCGATGACCTTCGCCGCCGCCGTGGCGTTTTACTCGGCCCTGTCGCTCGCGCCGCTGCTGCTCTTGTTCATCACCCTCGTCGGCACGCTCGGCGAGGGGGCGGAGGACCAGCTCATCGCTGCCATCAACAACTTCGTCGGCGGCACGGCCGGCGGGGCGGTGGAGATGATCGCCAACAACGAGGACACGCCGACGCTCACCAGCCTCACCGGCCTCATCGGCTTCGCCACGCTGCTGTTCTCCGCCAGCGGCGTTTTCGCCCAGCTTCAAGCGGCGCTCAACCACATGTGGGACGTCCAGGCCGCCCCCGGCAGCGGCGTCTGGGGGTGGCTGCGCAAGCGGTTCCTGTCGGTCGGGATGATCTTCGTCATCCTGTTCCTGCTGCTGCTGTCGGTCGTCGCCACCAGCTTCCTCTCGGCGGCGGGAAACCAGGTCACCAACGCCACCGGGGCCGCCCCGGTCGAGGAGGCGGCGGGCGTCATCTGGCAGATCGTCAACGCCGTCGTCTCGCTGATCGTCTTTTTCGTGTTGTTCGTGTTGATGTTCAAGTTCCTGCCGGATGTCCGCATCGGCTGGAAGGACGTCCTCGTCGGCTCGGCCGTGACGGCGGTGCTGTTCCTCATCGGCAAGTTCGCCATCGGCATCTACCTCGCCCAAGGCGGCGCCGGCAGCGCCTACGGGGCGGCCGGGTCGCTGATCGCGCTCTTGATCTGGGTTTACTACTCGACGGTCATCCTGTTCTTCGGTGCCGAGCTGACCCAGGCGATTGTGCGCGGTCAAGGCCGCCGGATCGAGCCGGACGAGCACGCCGAGTTCGAGCCCACGGCCCCGGAAGTCGGTGGCGAAAAGGGCAACCCGGCCTAATCTCACGGCATGGCCAAGGACAGCAGCTTCGACGTCGTCAGCGAGATCGACCTCCAGGAAGTCGACAACGCCATCAATCAGGCCCAGAAGGAGATCGGCACCCGCTACGACTTCCGCGGCACCACCGCCGCCGTCGACTTCAACCGCAAGGACGAAACCCTCACCCTCACCGCCGAGAACGACGTGCAGCTCGAGGCTGTCCGCAAGGTGGTGGTTGAGAAATTCATCAAACGGAACATCGAGCCGTCCGCGATGGACCCGCAGAAGATGGAGCAGGCCACCCACAACACCGTCCGGCAGCTCGTCAAGCTCCGCAGCGGCCTCGACAAGGACACGGCCAAGCAGATCACCAAGAAGATCAAGGAAGTCGCCGCCGAGCAGAAGCTGAAGGTCAACGCCCAGATCGACGGCGAATCGATCCGCGTCAAAAGCGCCAAACGCGACGACCTCCAAGCCGTCATGAAGGCCCTCAAGGAGGACGGCCCCGACGTCCCGCTGCAGTTCACGAACTACCGATAGACGGGGCTTCTTTGGCGGAGGCTTTGAGGCTACAGGTCCCGAAGAGCGGGTCGCGGAACTTGCTGCGAACATCCCGCGAAAGTGACTCCCGCCCGCCCATACCGTCCGGCGCATGACCGACGCCCGCGCCATTGCACAAGACGCCCGTGCCGCCGCCGACGTGCTCGCCCGGTGCGGCGGGGCGCAGCGGACCGCGGCGATCGAGTTGCTCGCCGACGAACTGGTGGCTCGCACCAATGTCATCGTCGAGGCGAACGGCCACGACCTGGCGGCGGCGGCCGACTTGCCGGCGGCGATGGTGGACCGCTTGCGGCTGGACGCGAAGCGAATCGCCCAGATCGCCGATGGCGCGCGGGCGATCGCGCGGCAAAGCGACCCCGTCGGCCGCACGCTGCACGGCGAGGTGCGGCCCGGCGGGTGGCGGCTGGAGAAGCGGGCGGTGCCGATCGGCGTGGTGTTCTTCATCTACGAGAGCCGCCCCAACGTCACCGCCGACGCCGCGGCCCTGTGCCTGCGCAGCGGCAACGCCGTGATCCTCCGCGGCGGCAAAGAGGCCCGCCACAGCAACGCCGCCATCGCCGATTGCGTCGAAGCCGCCTGTAAGAAGGCCGGCCTGCCGCGGGCCTCGGCCGCCCTAGTCCGCAACACCGACCGGGCGCTGGTCCCGCAGTTTCTGGGGCTGGGCGAGTTCATCGATTTGGCCATCCCGCGCGGCGGGGCGTCTTTAATCCGCGCTACGGTCGACGCCGCAACGATGCCGGTCCTCAAACACTTCGACGGCAACTGCCACCTGTTCATCGACGCCTCGGCCGATTCGCAGATGGCAACCGACATCGCCCTCAACGCCAAAACCAGCCGGCCGGGCGTGTGCAACGCGATCGAAACGCTGCTGCTGCACGCCGACTACCCGCATGCGACCGAACTGCTGGAGAAACTCGCCGAAGCCGGCGTCACGCTGCACGCCGACGCCGCGGCCCGGCAGCTTCACCCGAACGCCATCGCCGCGACGGAGGAGGATTGGGGCCGGGAGTATCTGTCGCTGGACCTTGCCGTCGCCGTGGTGCCGGACGTCGAGGCGGCCATCGCCCACATCAACCGCCACGGCAGCCGCCACACCGACGCGATCGTCACGCAGAACATGGCCGCCGCCGACGCCTTCCTCGCCGGCGTCGACGCGGCCAGCGTGATGCTCAACGCCAGCCCCCGCTTCGCCGATGGCGGCCAATACGGCCTCGGCGCCGAAATCGGCATCAGCACCGACAAACTCCACGCCCGCGGCCCAATGGGCGCCGCCGACCTGTGCACCAGCAAATGGATCGTCACCGGCAACGGCCATGTCCGCGAGTAGCGGGCGTCGCTCGACACCCCCACCGCCTCGTAGCGGCGGGGCTACGCACGAACTTCTAGCCGCTCCGACCGCAGGCGTAGCCCCGCCGCCACGCGGCGGTGGGGGTTTTGGCGACACTGTGGTTTTGAAGGGTCAAGCCGGTGCGCAACCCGGCCTTGCGTGCATCGTGTAACCTGTATCGCATGCGTCGGCTCCGCCCGCTGTTTACGCTCGGCAGCGGCGTGTCGCTGCTGTTGTTCGTCATCGTGGCCGCCGCCATGCTGGTGAGCTTCGTGCGGGCGCACTCGCTGACTTGGAACAGGATCGCGTCACATCCAAAGCTGCCGAAAAAAGCCGACATTTGGCACCGGCACGACCACGTGATGGTCGCAACCGCCCGCGGCGGCTTCTTCGTCGAACACAGCTGGGGTTGGACCAACGGGACGTACCACTTCTGGCACGAGCCGGACATCCAGCCGGATCACACGCTCGAGCATCACGTGATGCCAAACCCGATTTACCCGATCTACCCCGACCCGCCGCCGGGTGTGGAGGATGAGCATGCCAACTTCGCCGGCTTCCAGTTCGGGTCCCGCGTCAGCGATTACCGGCAGTTCGACCCGGCCCTGCCGCCGCTGACCGGGGGCGACCGGAGCCTGACGGTGCCGGCGTGGTGCCCGCTGGTGTTACTGGCGATCCTGCCGACGTTTCGGCTGGTGCGCTGCCGCCGACGGTGGCGGGTGGCGCGTCGGCTGGAAACCGGACAGTGCTTGGTCTGCGGCTACAACCTGCGCAGCGGCGGGCAGGCCACGTGCCCCGAGTGCGGCATGATCGGGGAAGCGGGCGTCGCTGAAACCCCCACCGCCTCGTAGAGGCGGGGCTACACACGAACTTCTAGCCGCTCCGAACGCAGGCGTAGCCCCGCC
>CAYLSV010000009.1:43112-43400 GCA_964386435.1 uncultured Tepidisphaerales bacterium | reverse complement strand
GCCTCTACGAGGCGGTGGGGGAGCCCGGCGACGCGCGATGAAGGCGGGAGTCGCCATTCCAAACTCAGACCGACGCTGGAACGGGGCCGGCCCGTATCATGCTCGCATGGCCCACGCGACGGCTTTCGCCCAACGTGCTGCGGGTCGCGTCGAAGGCGGCGCGGCCATGCGGTTGCCGCTGCACTTTGTCGATCTGGTGGCCGCCGACGGGCACGGGCTCGAGGCGACGCTGACGGTGCGGGCGCGGCCGGCCGACAGTCGGGCGGATGCTGCGGTGTTCGCCGAGCA
>CAYLSV010000009.1:40737-43039 GCA_964386435.1 uncultured Tepidisphaerales bacterium | reverse complement strand
GACGGTGGCGGCGACGCTCCGGGACAAAGCGATGCCCGCCATTACCGCGGCGGCAAAAACGCTTGACGCCGAGGCGGCCATCGGGCCGTCGCTGGAGTCGATGCGGTTGGCGTTCACCGACGCCGTCAAGGCCGCGGCGTTCGGGCTGGGCATCGAGATCCTGCCGCCGGCGGAGCTTCGGCTCGACTCGCCGACGCTGCGGCGGGCGGCGGAGGTGCTTCAACTGTTCGCGAATGCCCGGCAACAAGCCCCCGACGTGCCGGCCGGCGTGCTCATCGACCGCCTCGCCGACGACGTCCGCGGCGACGTGGTGGGCGCGCTGCTCTCGGCCCAGCCGGTTACCGACGCCAGCTTCGTCGCGGTGGCGGGCGATGCGTTGTTGACGGTTTCTGGTGAAGAACCGCCGAGAATCCGCCGGTTGCCGCCGACGCTGGGGCCGGCCCGGAGCGTGACCCGGCTCGACGCCAACGTGCTGGCGGTGGGCTGCCGGGGCGGGGTGTGGCTGATCGAGGGGCACGCCGAGCCGACGCCGCTGGCGATCGAAACGGACGACGCCGCCGGCTTCAACGCCGCCTGCCGCGACGCCGCCGGGCGGGTGGTGGCGACCCACTCGAAGCTCGGCCTCACCGTGTGGCACGGCAACCAGCCGCAGACCGTGGGCGTCGACCGCCTGCGCGGTTCGGCCCGCTGCCCGCTGCCGCTCAACGACGGGCGGCTCGCGCTACTAGCTGGCAACCAACTCGTCGCCGTGGATGGCGACGACGTGCAGCTCATCGACTTGCTGCCAATCGAGGGCGTGGCCCTGCTGCCACTGGACCGTCGGCTGGTTGCCGTGACGGCGGCGGGCGACGTGCATCTTTACGACGGGGCGACGCTTGCCCCCGAGGGCAAGCGGGCGACGGGCTGCCGGGTGCGTCACGCCACGGTGCTGCCGCTGGCCGGGTCGGGGCGACTCGTGCTGGCGACCGACGCCGGCGTCGAGTTGTTCGGCCCCGATGACGGCCTCGCCCGGCGTTTGCCGGTGGCGGGCGGCACACGGGCCGTCGCCGCCGAGGGCGGGCAGATTGCCGCCGTCGCCGGTGATCGGCAGAAGCTGCTGATCGTGCCGGCGACGCTTGAAGACGAGCCTCGCGAGGTGCCGCTGGCGTCGTTGGCCGGGCACCGCGTGGGCGACGTGGCGGATTAACTCGCGGCTGCTCATCTTCCGCCGGGACGCTGCGGAACAAGCGTTGACAACATCCGTTCGTTGCGGTAGCCTGTTGCAACAGGTACTCGTCGTGCCGCATTCACTCCCGGAGATTCTCATGAGCCGTTTCGTCCGTTTTGCTGCTGTTGGTTTGTTCGCCGTTGCCGTGTCTGGGGTGGTGCATGTCGCCGTGCCGGTGGAACCTGCGGCGGCGGCGGCGGCGGTGCAGGAGTCGCGGTCGTACAACGTCGACGCGGTGCACACCGCGGCCGTGTTCAAGATCCAGTGGAACGGTATGGGGCCGTTTTACGGGCAGTTCACCGAGTTCAGCGGCAGCATGAGCTACGGCGGCGAGCCGATGACGTTCGCTTGCGACGTGACGGTGCCGGTGTCCTCGATCGACACCCACAACGCCCAGCGGAACCGCCACCTGATGGCCCCGGAGTATTTCGACGCCCGCCAGCACCCGGAGCTGCGGTTCGTCAGCACGGGCGTCACCGCCAACGACGACGGCACCCACACCCTCACCGGCGATCTCACCTTGCGCGGCGTGACGAAGTCGGTCGAGGCGACGCTGCACCAGATCAACGCCGGCAGCACGCCGCGTGGCGAGCGGGTCGGGGCCGACATCACGCTGACGTTCAACCGCAGCGACTTCGGCATGACCGAGGGCGTCGACGCCGGCAGCTTGGGCGATGAGGTCACGCTCATGGTCGGTTTGCAGGGCGTGGCGGGCTGAGATTCCGTTCACGCTCCGTGAGATCCAGAGCACCTTGATCGTCAACGACGCGGGGTAGCTGCGGCTCGGCGAGCCGCAGTCCGGGCGGACGCGAGGTTTCACCGAACTGCGACTCGCGGAGTCGCAGCTACCGGCGCTTCTTCACCCGTGAAGGCTTCCCATGTGGCAGGCGATGCTCGACAACGCGATCTGGGCGGCGGCGGTGCCGCTGGTGGTGGGCGTCGTGGCGGCGGGTGCGCTGTGGAAGCTGCCGGCGGCGTGGCGGGGTTGGCTGGTGCCGCTCGTGGTGTTGCTGGGGGTGGGGCCGTGGTTGTTGGAGTCGGACGGCGGGTGGCGATTTTTGGTGCTGGCCGGCTTGATCGCCGGCGGGGTGGTGG
>CAYLSV010000009.1:26145-40727 GCA_964386435.1 uncultured Tepidisphaerales bacterium | reverse complement strand
CGGCCTCGCCGTGGCGGCGGTGGTGGTGAGCTTGATCGTGTTCCAGGGGTCGTTCGCCCCGGTCGATTCGGCGGCAACGCGGTGGCTCGGGACGGCGGCGGCCTTCGTGCCGTGGCTGGCGCTGCCGGCGCTGGGGCGGCGGGACGTTGGCGAGCCGTGGCCCGTGTCGGCGTGGGAGGGGGCGGCGGCAATCCTGCCGCTGGTGCCGGCGGCGATGTTGACGATGTTCGCCGGGTTGGAAAACGCGGCGCTGGCGACGGTGGCGCTGCTCGTCGTGCTGAGCGTGCTGCTGATTGCACCCCGCCGCCCGTCGGCCGCGGTGGCGGCGTACCTGACCGTCATCGGCTTCGCCGTGGTTCACGCCCAAGTCGCCCGCAGCTCGTTCGATCCGCCGCTAATGGAATTGTGGGCGAGCTGGGGCGGCGAGCCTGACCCGTATTTGGAACCGCCGGGCCCGGCGTTGGCGTTCTACCTGGCAACCCTGCTAACACTGCTCGCCCCGCTGGGCCTGTGGGCGAACAAGCTGGCAAAGGGCCGCCGCTGGCCGGGGCTGGTGGTGGTGGGTTTGATGTCCTTCGCCGCGATCGTGCTGGCGGTGCTGAACACGGACCTGTCGGTCTACAACGTGTGACGCGACAGGTCCCCGAGGCAATCGGGTGGCCTCGCCTCGATCTGGGGTAGCCGCGGAGCTTGCTCCGCCTGTCGGGCATCGTCTGCTACCCCAATGATGCAGGTCACAAATTGAACCGCCGCAGCGCTCGCCACGTCAACGAGCAACCCCAGAGCAGCAGGGGAACAGCAGTGAAGCTGATAAGAACGAGCATCCAGTTCATCGCGTCGTTCGTGTCGACGCCCATGGCGGCGGCGAAAGTGGCGGCGATGAGCATCACGCCGCCGAGGACGATCAACCCCATGCCGCACCACAACGGCACCAACCCGCTGGGTTGCCAGTCCGTCGTTGCCGTGGCGTAGGGGACGGCGGGGTCTTCGGCGCTCATTGCACCATGCCCTTCGTGAGGCGCATGAACGCCGTTTCGAGGTTCACCTCTTCTTCGCGGAAAAACGTCAATTTGTAGCCGGCCTGGACAAGCTTTTGGGCGATGAAGCTGTAGTCGGTCATGCCGCCGCGGAGGCTGATTTCCAGCGGCTTGTCGGGGCGGTCGGGCGTCTTGACGTCCGTCACATTCTCGTCCTGCGATAAAAGTGCGGCGGCGGCGGCGGCGTTGCTGGCGACGCCGACGTGGACGATCAGCCCGGTGCGGGCCTTCTTCACGATGTCGGTCCACGGGCCGCTGAACAGTAGTTCGCCCTGCTCAATGATGCCCACCGTATTACACAAGTCCTGCAGCTCGGGCAGGATGTGCGACGAGATGATAATCGTTTTCTTCATGTCCCGCAGCGTCTTGAGCAGCTCGCGCAGCTCGATGCGGGCGCGGGGGTCGAGGTTGCCGGCCGGCTCGTCGAGCAGCAGCACCTTCGGGTCGTGCAGCAGCACGCGGGCGATCGACAGCCGCTGCTTCATGCCGCGGGACAGGCCGTCGACCGGGGCGTCGATCTTGTAGGCGAGGTCGGTCAGCTCCAAGACGTCGCCGACCACCTTCTCGCGGACGCTGCCGTTCAAATCGTACGCGGCGGCGAAAAACTCCAGGTATTCCTTGACCACCATGTCCTCGTACGCGCCGAAGTAGTCCGGCACGTAGCCCAAGAGCGGCCGGATCTTGCGGCTCTCGAAACCGACGACGTGGTCGCAGACCCGCGCCTCGCCCCACGTCGGCTGCAGCAGCGTGGCGAGGATCTTGATCGTCGTCGTCTTGCCCGCGCCGTTGGGGCCGATGAAGCCGAAGCAGTCGCCCTCCTGAATCTCCAGGTTCAGGTTCGACAGTGCCACCAGGGAGCCGTAGCGCTTGGTCAGGTTGACGGTTTTAATGACGGCGGACATGGGCGGAAGTGATGAGTGATGAGTGGCCGAGTGATGAGTGACCGGAATCAGTTGGCAGGCGTTTCCTCGTCGAACTGATCATCCCAGAACTCGCCGCTGGCCTCGGCCTGGGCTTCGGCGGCTCTGATGCGGCTGCGGTCGATGGGGAGGATGAACTGGTAGATAATCTGGCCGCTGGCCTCGGGGACCTCGCCGTTGACCTCGATCGTGCCCGGCAGCGGGGCGGGGTCGGCCGACTCGGCGACGACGACCAGCGACCCGGCGGTTACGGCCGCGGAGACGGCGAAGTCGCGCGAGTCCCGCCGCAATACTTCCGCCCGGCTGCCGCTGACGCCTTGCTCGTTCTGCAGCGGCGGGAAGAGGTCGAACAAGCTCAACACCGGCACCGCCACCCGCACGTCGTCGAACTTCTGGCTGCCAGCAAGGTTGTTGCCGCGCAGCCGACTCATGATCGCCTCGGGCCACTCGGCGCGGATGTTCATGCGGCCGAAGATGCGCTCGTTACCGAATGCGGTGGGTCGGCGGTTGCCGACGAACCGGCGGGCGGCGGGCAGCTCCTCGGTGCCGTTGCCATGGGTCGTCTGGGCGATGTCGAGGATCGCTCGGTCGCGCCATTGCGGCACGTACAGCATGTATGTCTGCCACCCGCCGAACCGCCGGGCACCGAAGACAAGGTAGACGCGGGTCAGGTCGCGGCCGGTGTTGTTGACCAGCGTGCCCCGCAAGTCGATCAGCCGCGCCGCCTGCCCCTCGGGCTGGCTGCCCGGCGGGTAGAGGTCGGCCGCCCCGGCGATGCCGCCCAGATCTTCGACGTCGCCGAAGTCGCCGTGCCAATCGAACTCGAGCTTTTTGAGCGTGCTGCGGTAGGGCACCTCCACCGCGACGGTGCCGGTCTCGGGCACGGGGATTTCGTACTCGCCCGGCACGCGGCGGTTGGCCTCGTCGGTGTGGGCCGGGTCGCCGACGTAGGGCGAGATCGGCGAGGGCATTAACTCATCGGCGTCGGCTAACGCGATTGCCTGGTTGCCGTCGCTGGGGATGTAGAGGCCGAGGCGGCTGGTGACGTTGCCTTTGCCGGTGGCGTCGGCGCGGACGAGGGTGCTGTGGGCCGCTTGGGGGTCGCCGCGGAGGGCGAGCCAAACGATGCCGAGCGTGAGCAGCGTCGCCGCCACGGCCGCCGCCCCGAACAGGAACCAGCTCGCCCCGGTCCGCTTCTTCGCCGCCAACCACAGATACAAGCCCGGTCCGGCGAGCAGCCAGTAGGCGACAAAGAACACCAGCGCCACCAGCACCAGCGTCGCGCTGCGGCCGCTGAGCTTCATCTGCTCCAGCACCATGAAGCCGAGGTCCCGCCGCGTGTTCGTGTTCCACCGCTCGGCGATCCGCCGGCCGCGGTCGCGGATCTGCTGGTTTTGGCTCTGCCCCGGCAAAAACTCCGGCGTGTCGCCCCAGCCGAACACCTCCGCCCAGACGCCGCTCCACCCGAGGTTGCGGCCGCGGACCAACTCGGGGTCGGTTAAATCCTGCCCCACGTACGTCACCGCCCCCCGGCCCACCGCCTGCCGCACCAGGTACGGCCGCTCCGATCGCTCGGCCTCCACGTCCCACCAACCCTGCACGCTCGCTCCCGGTTTGGGCTCGGCCGACCCGACCACGAACGGCCCGGTCAGACCCTGCCACGGGTTCCGCAGCCGCTGGTTGAACTCGTCGAACTCCGCCGGCGGCTCGACGGCCCAACCCGGCAACGGCCCGCCGCCACCCTCCCGCGTCGGGGCAGCGAGGTTCACCGGCAAGAGCCCGCCCCAGCCGAGCATCGTCTGCCACTCCGCCGGCCGCTGCATGAGGACGAGGTGGCCGCCGTTCTCGACGAACTGCCCGAGCGCCCGCCGCTGATCGGTTGAGAGCGCGTCCGGCGGGTAATCACCCCACAGCACCGCGTCGATCGCCTCGTACCCGAGCATCGACGACGGCAACTGGTCCGGCCGCACCGTGGGCATCAGCGTCGTCTCGACCACGCCCCGCAGCCGGGGGTCGTTGTAGTCGCCGTCCGGTGCCCGCCGCGGCGATACGACTGGGACGAGCCGGATGCCGCGGTCGGTGCCGCCCAACCGCTCCACGTTCGTCGGCGGCTGCCCCACGTTCAGCGGCACCGCGTTGTCGTCCTCGTCCACCAGCGTCACCCGAAACTGATCCACGAACTCCCGCGGATTGTCCGGCAACCCCACCACCGGGTCCGGCTGAAAATACACCTCGAAAGCCTGGCTCCCGCCGGCCGTCAGCGTGACGTCGGTGGTGTAGAACACCCGCTGCCCGTCCAGATCCCGCTGCTCCACCCGGATCTGGTACGCCCCCGGCTGCGGCGCCCCGTCGATCCGCACCCGCAGCGGCGTCCAGTTCCCCGCCCGATACACCCCGTCCAGTCCGATCCCCGTCACCCCACCCCGCGCCTGCCCCAACGCCACCCCCGGCAACGCGGCGACGGTCAGCAACACCAAGAAGATAAATCGCCCGGCCCCGGTCATGGTTCACAACTCCCACCCCACCCGGGGCAGCAGGTCGCACGATAATCGCGGAAGGCCAACGGCACAAACGCGACGCCCAACGACCGTACCCGACCGGTCACTCTACCGGCTGCAGCGTGACGGCGACGCCGGTGTAGTAGATCTCGTTGTAAACCTCGAAGCCACTGTCGGTGCCGAAGACGAGCCACAGGTTGCCTTGGGCGTCGGTCGTCACCGTGCTGGTGTGGGCGTGGCGGCGATGGGTCTGGAGCCACGGGCTGGGCAGGTGGCCGAGAACCGGGTCCGGCGGCAGCATCACGCCGCCGTTCTGAATGTTGCCGACCCACGACGCGTCGACGCCCGCGACGCCGCCGTCTGAGCCGTCGCGGCTGAACGTCGTCCGCCAGACCGGTGCGAACAAGCCAGGGAAGTCAGGATTCGATCGATCGACCAGCCGCCTGTCCGCCGGTTTGTTGGTCGCCCCGGCGGTGATCCAGTGGACGAACTACGCGTTGCCGCCAACGCCCTCGCCGGGAGCGGCAACGGGCTTGTCGCTGGCGAAGGCGATGTCGTAAGTCAACTCATACGTCTGGTTTGGCACCAGGCCGTCGGCAATGCCCAGTCGCTTCACGGCCCCGGTGTAGAGGTCGTCCGAGGCGTTCAGGCCGCCCAGCACCAGCGCGCCCTCGCGCGGCAGCCCGGCCGGCAGCGGGGCGATTTCGCCACGAAGCTCCCACTGCTCCTCGATGGTCTGATCGTCCAAAACGTCGCCGTTCAAGTCGAACTTGAAATGAGCCTCGGTGTAATCCGCGAACAGCGGCTCCCAGCCCTGCAGCCCGTCGCGGAAGCCCCAGGCGAGGGTCAGGTCGGCTTCTTCCACATCCCCCGCGTCGCCGCCGAGGTCGAAGCTGTGGCCGCGGCGGAAGCCGGTTTGGCGGGCGGTCACTTCATCGTCGCCGTCGGCGGTGTGCACGGTTGCCTCGCCGGCCACCATGCTCTCGCTCAGCAGCACCCGGTCGACGGCGTCGGCCGTGCGGATGTCGAGCTCGCCGCGGATCCTGACCAGCGCCGCCGTCACGTTGCGTGGCCCGGCCCGGTACTCGATGGCCAGCCGGCCGCCGACGAGTTGGCCGGTGCTGACGCGGTAGGTGTCCTCGCCCTCGCCGCCGGCCATGGCGAGGTGGGCTTGAGCATCGCCTTTGGTGACGAGGAGGGCGTCGTCGCCGGGGCCGCCGATGAGGTCGATGCCGCCGGCGACTTTGCTGGAGCGGACGTGCAAACGGTCGTCGCCGGGGCCGCCGTCGAGGTGAACGTGGCGGTGCAGCCGCCGGCCGCTGAGGGTCAGCGAATCGTCGTCGCCGCCAAGCTCGGCCTCCACGGCGTCGACACCCTCTAACACCTGCGGCGTCGGTTGGCCGTTCACCGTCGCCCCGTCCCGCGGCGTCACGCGGAAGCTGCGGGGCGATTCGCCCCCGGCGTCGATGAGCAAATCGCTGCCAAGGTCGTCACCGATCAGCCGCAGCACGCCGCCTTCGACCGACGCGGCGACGTCACCGGCCAGCAGCCGGCGGTTTTCAAGCCGCTCGGCGACCGACAGCGTGGCGGCATGCAGTGCGTTGTGCTTCATCCCATCAACATCGGCTCCGGCCTTCACGCGGCTTGCACCTTCGTGCGACCGCTTCGCAATGCGGCTCTCGCTAAGGCCGCCTCCGCCTCGTTGAGGCGGTTTCAGCGAGGTTGAGGAGTCGATTCGTCCCGCCGCCCTCAGTGCTTCAGGACCAGCCGGTAGCGTGGCGAGCCGGTGCGGAGTTTTTCGAAGGCGTCGTTGATCTGGTCGAAGCCGAAGGTCTCCGTCACCGGGGCGATCTGGTGGCGGGCGCAAAAGTCGAGCAGATCGCGGGTGACGCTCGGGCTGCCGAGGGGGCTGCCGGCGAGGGACTTTTGGCCGGCGATGAGCGGGAAGGTGCTGCTGAGGCCGAAGTCCGGGGCGACGCCGACGCTGTGGAGGACGCCGCCGGGGGCCAGCGCCTCGACATACTGGTCCCACGGCAGCTTGGCGTTGGTCGTGTTGATGATGAGGTCGAAGTGACCCGTCACCTGCTTCATCGCGTCGGCATCTTTGGCGACGATGAACCGATCGGCTCCCAGCTCCCGCGCCTCCTGCTCCTTGTCGGGGCTGGTGCTGAACGCCGCGACCTCACAGCCCATCTTGTCGGCGAACTGCAGGGCGAGGTGCCCCAGACCGCCGATGCCGATGACGCCGACCCGGCTGCGGCAGTCGATGCCGTGCTGGACGAAGGGCGTGAAGCTGGTGATGCCGCCGCAGAACATCGGACCGAGCTTTTGCACGACGTCGTCGTCGAAGGCGTCGGGGATCGGCGTGGCCCAGACCCAGTTGCACCGCACCCGGTCGGCGAACCCGCCGTGGCGGCCGACAATGGTTTGCTCGTTGTTCTCGCACCGGTTGTGGCTGCCGCGCAGACACTGGCGGCAGTGGGTGCAGGCGTGGCTGAACCACCCGAGCCCGACCCGTTGCCCCTCCTTGAGCTCCGGCACGTTCTCGCCGACGGCGGCGATCGTGCCGATCACCTCGTGGCCGCCGACGAACGGGTATTGGCTCATGCCCCACTCGTCGTCGAGCATCGAGAGGTCGCTGTGGCAGACGCCGCAGGATTCGACCTTGATCTCGACCTGCCCCGGCTGCAGCTCGCCGGGGTCATACTCGAACGGCTTGATCTCGCCCTTGGCCTCATCGGCGGCGAAGGCGTGGAAGGTCGGCATGCGTTGAAACTAACGGGATCGGCCGGGAACGGGAACCTTGCTTCTGACGTCGCGGCACCTTTTGGCGTTCATGCGAGGCACGACAGTCAGGAAGTGCGGGCGGCGCAGCCGCCGTTGGGCGTGCCGGGTTGATGCGGGCTGCGCCCGCCGCACTCCCTGACGGTCGTGCCTCGCATGAACATTTTTCGGCGGTCGGCTACTTCTCGCCGCTCGGGGCATCATCGCTCAAGTACTTCTGTCGCAAGGCCGTGGTCAGGTCGATGTCGTTGATGTTGGCGAGCGTGCAGAGCCAGGCGAGGACGTCGGCGAACTCTTCCTCCGTGTTGGCCCGGTCCTCCTCGCCGGCTTCTTTTTTGCCAAGGGCGTGGGAGAGCTCGCCGACTTCTTCGATGAACCACATCCAGGTTCGCGGGGTGCCGCGGGCGCGGTCGGTGGGGCCGTAGCGGGTTTCGATGTGCTGCTGGAACTGGCGGAGCGTGAGGTCGTCCATGCGGCGACGGTACGGTTCGCGAGGTGGGGGTAGCTGCGACCACACTTGGTCGCAGTCCGGTTGGTTGCTGGTCCCGGACTGCGACCAGGTGTGGTCGCAGCTACCTGCCTCGTCTGAACCGTCTCGCCTCGTAGCTCTATGCTCGCGGCATGTCGACGCTGCTGGAGCTGGTGCCGCAACTCGCCGGGCAGAAGATCGCCCTCGTCGGCGACTTCATGCTCGACCGCTACCTCCACGGCTCGGCCGACCGGCTCAGCCCCGAGGCACCGGTGCCGGTGCTGCATTTCCAACGCGAAGAATCACGGCTCGGCGGGGCGGGGAGCGTCGCGGCGAACCTGGCGGCACTCGGCTGCCACGTCCGGGCCATTGGCGTCTGCGGCAACGACTCGGCCGGCCACGATCTGCGGCGTCTGCTGGGCGAGGCGGGAATCGAGCGCTGCCAAATGATCGAGGCCGACCGACCGACCACGGCGAAGGTGCGGCTGGTCGGCCGGGTCCAGAACCGGCCGGGGCAAATGCTGCGGCTCGATTACGAAGATGCCAGCCCCATCGACCGGCAGACGGCGGACCAGGTCCTGGCCGCTGCCGAGGAAGCGCTCGACGGGGCGGCGGTGCTGTGTCTGGAGGATTACGACAAGGGCGTCCTTGCCGACGGTTTGTGCCGCCGACTCATCGAGCTGGCGGCGTCGAAGGACGTGCCGGTGCTCATCGACCCGGCCCGGCTGGACGATTATCGCAAATACAGCGGGGCGACGCTGCTCAAGCTCAACCGCGTCGAAACCTGCCGCGCCACCGGCCGCACCATCGCCACCGACGACGATTTCGCCGCGGCTGCCGATGAACTGCTGGCGTCGCTCGACTTGCAGGCCGTGGTCGTCACGGCCGACAAGGACGGGGCCTACCTCGCCACCAAGGACGGCACCAAGCGGCACCTAACCACCAAGGCCCGCGACGTTTACGACGTTACCGGGGCCGGCGACATGATGCTCGCCGCCCTCGCCGCCGGCCGGGCCGCCGGGGCCGGTTGGGTCGAAGCGACCGCCCTCGCGAACGTCGCCGCCGGGTTGGAGGTCGAGCGGTTCGGGGCCGTCCCGGTCCTGCCGCAGGAGATCATCGCCGAACTGATGGCCGAGCAGGGCGATCAGACCGGCAAAGTCCGCGATCTCGAAGGTTTGCTCCCCGAGCTGCGGCAGCACCGCGCCGCCGGCCGGAAAATCGTGTTCACCAACGGCTGCTTCGACCTCATGCACCTTGGTCACGTCCGCTACTTTCGCTTCGCCAAAGCCCAGGGCGACGTCCTCGTCGTCGGCGTCAACACCGACGCCTCGATCAGCCGGTTGAAAGGCGACAAACGCCCCGTCGTCCCGGAAGACGACCGCGTCGGCGTTCTGGAGGAGCTCGAGAGCATCGACTACCTCGTCAAGTTCGGCGACGACACCCCGATGAACCTGATCGAAGCGATCCGTCCCGACGTCCTGGTGAAAGGGGCCGATTATGCCGAACACGAAGTCGTGGGCCACCAACTGGTTAAGTCGATCGGCGGCCGCATCGCCCTCGCCCCACTGGTCGAGGGCCGCAGCACCAGCGGCCTCATCGGCCGGGTGCTAGATGCTTATGGCACCGAGGGTTAGTACGCCTTCATGAATTGCACAAAGTTGGTCAGCAGCCGTATTCCGAGCCGTTCGCTGCGGTCGGCGTGTTGTTGGGTTTGCTGCCGGATGCCCTCCACGTCTTCGACGACGTCGCCGTGGTGCTTGAGGATGGCGTCGATATCAGATGCCATCAGTTCCGGCTGCCACGCAAAGCCGTAAAGCCTGTTCTTGAAACGATATGCGGCGTTCTTGAAGCCCGGCACGCTGCTGATCAGGGCGTTCCCCGTCGGTGGCGGCGGGCCCTTCTTGTTCGGGTCGTGCCCCTCCGGCAGCGGCAGTTTGGGCAAGTCGAAGGTGTCCCGCTGCCACATGAACATCGGGGCATTCTCGGCAAGGCCGAAGACGATCGGGTCGGTGCCGCCGGGGAAGGGCAGCTTGATCTTCTGCCACCCCAACGCCTTGATCGGCTGTGGGTTAGCCTCGTCGCCGTCGGTCGCCTCCCGCACCTCAGCCCCGGCCGCCTTGGCCAAAAGCTGCGCCCCGAGCCCGAGCCCCAGCACCGGCCGATCCTCGGCCACAAACCGTTGCAGGGCCGTGAGTTCGGCGTCGAGCCACTTCGGCTGATCCGCGATTCGCTCGTGGCCACCGAGGCTGACGATCAGCCGGATCTCGTCCAAATCGGTCGGCACGGCATCCCCTTGATGAAGAAGCCGATGGTCGGTCGGGATGCCGAAGTCGCCGAGGATCTTCAGCAGCCGCCCCGGACCAAACGCGGCGTCATGTTGAAGAACCAGCGCCGGCCGTTTGCCGGAGGAGAGGGACGGGGTGGAACCGGCGGAAGAACCTTGGGGCATCGTCGCCGATCATCCGCCGCTTCGGCCGCAGGTCAAGTGCCGAAAAGACGTTGCGGAATCCAAACAAATACCGTACATTAGCGGCATGAGTCGGCCGATCCCGAAAAGCCTGCACCTCGACCAGCTCGACCAGCGTCGTCGGATCACCGTCGCCGACCAGCTTCGGTTGCGATGGTCGGAAAAGCTTAAAAGCCGCGCCAAACATTTGCCGGATAACGAGTTGCTGATGCTGAAGATGTTCTTCGAGCACCACATGAGCTACAACAACATCGCCAAAGCCCTCGGCAGAAGCCGCGGCAGCGTCCATCGGCAGATCCACGGCGTCGTGCGGCGACTCGATTCAGATATGGCCGATGTGTTGTGCGATCCGAGCTGCCCGCTGCCGGAGCATTTGGTCCGACTCGGGTTGCGCCGCTTCGTGCGCAACGAACCGCTGAAAAAACTCGCCGAGGAGCTTGGCGTCACACGGCACCAGATGCAGCGGCAGCTTAACCAGTTGGAGGGCTGGATCTTACGCGACCAGGCCGGGCGGCGCAAGTTCGTCCGCGACCTCTCCCGGCGGACCGCGGAACGGTGATCGGGTGCGCCGCTGGCCGCCGAAGGTGAGACGGCGTCGGTGGAGATGAAGGACCCACCATGACGAAACCCCGCCGCAAATCGAAGAAAAAGCCGCACGTTTGGCCGATGCCGTTCCCGCCGCCGACTCGGCCGACCGAGGGTCGGGGGTTGCGGGTCGTCGACATGTTCGGCGTGGAGTGGCCGGACGTGGTGGAGCCGGTGAAGCACGACGTGGCACCGCCGGACATCGGGCAGATTCTGCTGCTCGTCGGCCCCAGCGGCGGCGGCAAGAGTTCGCTGCTCCGCCGCCTCATAAGTAACCTGCCCGGCACGATCCGCGTCGACCGGATGCCGCTGCCAGATCGGCCGGTCATCGACTTGTTCGACCACGTGGACATCCTGACAGCCCTGCGGCTCCTCGGTTCGGTCGGCCTCGGCGAGGTCTGGACCTACCTGCGGCAACCGAGCGAGCTGTCTGACGGCCAACGGTTCCGGCTGAAGCTGGCGCTGGCTCTGGAAGAAGCCGGGGAGGCCGACGGTCCGGCGACGCTCGTGATCGACGAGTTCACCTCGCCGCTGGACCGGATCACGGCGGCCGTGGTCGCCCACAGTTTGCAGAAGATCGTCCGCCGCCAAGCGAACCTGTCGGCAATCGTGGCGACGTGCCACGACGACGTCGAGCGGCCGCTGCGGCCGGACCGGGTGGTGCGTTGCGACTTCGACCGCGTGATCGAGCGGACGTGAACCGAGCCATTCAGATCAACCCGCGGAGCCACAGGAACAGGAAGATGAAGATGCCCGTCACCACCACGACGGCCGCCAGGGTCAGGGTGCTGCGTTGCTCGTGCAGCTGGAACATCCGCTTGTCGACCTTCCGCAGTCGGCGTTTGGGGTCGTCCTCGTGGTCCTTGAAGCACTTGGGGCAGATTTGGATGTCGCCGTAACGCCGCAGGCTCGTCGGCGAGACGAGGCGGCTGCACTCGGCACACGGCACGCCGTCGGGCACCTGCCGCTCTCGCTCGAGCTTATCGCACACCGGACAGATGTATTCATGCCCGTCGCGGATCCGCCGGTGACCGCGCAAGTCCTTGCCGCAGACCCGGCAGATTTTGGGTCGGTTGTCCTTCGTCGCCTCCGAGGCGGCGTCGAGCGAGGTGGACGAGGCATCGGGCGTCACGCCCGCATTTTACACCATGACCGGCCGAACGCGGCCACGGAACCTTCTCATGCACCACCTTCTCCCCGACCTCGATTTCCTGCCCGGCCACTTCACGATGAACCGCGGAACGTTCGCCGACTACAAGCGGTTGGCGGCCTTCCACTACAAACGGGGCCACCCGCAGTTCCCGGTGCAACTCGTGACGATCCGGCACGAGTGGGACGACCGAACCGCCGTCGCCGCGGTTGGGGTGCTGTGTTACCCGGCCCTGCGCAGCTTCGGCCGCGAGGCGTACTTCGGCGACGTGGCGCAGCAGCCAGATTGGGTCAACGCCAATCTGCGGACCGTTCGCCGGGTGCTGGTCCACCCGCAGTACCGCGGCATCGGTTTGGCCGGGGCGATCATCCGGCGGCTCGTCGCCGATTGCCCAACGCCCCACATCGAGGCGCTGGCGGCGATGGGGGACGTGGTCCCGATGTTCCAACGCTGCGGCTTCCGATCCGTCGAGGCGGCGGGCACCCCGTACTACGTCCGGCGCACCGGACTGCGACTCGCGGAGTCGCAGCTACCGGCAGAACCCGACGCGTGTTGAGAAGTGAGGTGGCTGCGTCTCGGTGAGTCGCAGTTCGAGATCGAACGGAATCAGGAGAACGACATGTCCAAGCCGAAAATCAACCCGTTCACGAAGCTGACGCCCGCGCAGCAGCGGTTTCTCAAAGGTATTGCCGAGCCGGGGGCGACGCCGCAGAACGTGCGGGCGGCGATGAAGCTGCGACCGGGCACGGTGGACGGCTGGCACGCCCAGCACCGGTTCCGACGGGCGCTGGTCGTGCTGCGTCGGCAACTCGCCGCCCGGCGGGAGCTGGCCGTGGAGGTCGCCGCCGCCCACGCCGCCGACGTCCTGGCCGAGACGGCCATCGGCGGCAAGGGCGTGACCAACGCCAACCAGCGCCGGGCGCTGTCCGATGTCATCCGCCTGGCAAGAAGCCGCCCGATCGCCCCGCGGAACAAGCAGCCCGACGAGCCGAGCGAGCCGCCGATGCTCGCCCCGACCGACGAGCAGGACCACCTGCTCGCCACCCTTCGCGGCGAAGCGTCCGCGTCGCCTTGATGCGGAAGGTAGCTGCGGCCCCGCCGGGCCGCAGTGGATGCGCGCGAAATCAACGTGCGTCGCGTGACTTGCTTCGTGAGCATCGCATCTACTGCGGCCCGGCGGGGCCGCAGCCACCTCTTTGTTCGGAACCTCTGGAACGTGCCATGAAGCCACTCGATTACGAGGCGTTGTTGCTCAAGCCCTGTCGCGATGCCGAGGCGTTGCACGCTTGGGTTCGGCTGTTCTGCGGGCTGGACGTGCCGCGGGTGGCGGTTTGCGCGGGGCACGACGCGCCGTTCGACTACCTCTGCCGGGCGTACTTCGAGCCGGCGAGCGATTTGGTCGTCTGGGCACCCCGCGGCGGCGGCAAGACGCGGCTGGCCGCGGTGGCGACGCTGCTGGACCTCTTGCACAAGCCCGGCACCAGCGTCCGCATCCTCGGCGGCAGCTTGGAGCAGTCTATGAAAATGCTCGACTACCTGCTGCCCGATCTCCACCGCCTGGCCAAGCGACACCTCAAGAAGACCCGCGGCCGGCTCATCACCCTGGACCACGGCGGCAACGTCGCTGTGCTGCCGCAAAGCCAGCGGAGCGTCCGCGGTCTGCGGGTGCAAAAGCTGCGGTGCGACGAGGTCGAGCTGTTCGACCCCGACGTGTGGGAGGCGGCCCAGCTCGTCACCAAGTCGGCCGGCGGGGTGCGCGGGGCGGTCGAGGCGCTGAGCACCCACCACGCCGTCGGCGGGTTGATGAGGCGGGTCATCGACGAGGCCAAGACGCACGACGTGCCGGTAATGCGGTGGTGCCTGCTCGACGTCCTGGAGAGCTGCCCGGCGGAGCGCGACTGCGAAGAGTGCGCGCTGCACGACGACTGCGGCGGCCGGGCCAAGCGAGCGGGTGGCGGCTGGGTGACGCGGGACGACGCGGTGGCCATGAAACGCCGAGTTTCCCTGGAAACCTGGCAAAGCGAAATGCTCTGCCAACGGCCCAGCACGCGCGGCCGGGTGTTCCCGACGTTCGACGTTGACCGGCATGTGAAGGAGTTCGAGCCGCCGGCCGGGCGGTGGTCGCTTGGCATGGACTTCGGCTTCGCCGCCCCGACGGTCGCCCTCTGGATCGTCGACGACGGCCGGGCGGCGTGGGTGATCGACGAGCACATCGAGGCGGGCCGCACGCTGGAGCAGCACGTCCGCCTGATCGCCGAGCGGCCTTGGCCGACGGCACGCGACATCGCCTGCGACCCGGCCGGACTTCAGCGCAACAGCCACACGGCCACAAGCGACGTCGCGCTCCTGCGGCAGCACGGCCACCGCGTCCGCTGCCGCCCGAGCCGGATCACGGCCGGCCTAGAGCTGATCCGCCGCGCCCTGCAACCGGCCGAGGGCGAGCCGCGGCTGGTCATCCACCCCCGCTGCGTCGGCCTGATCCGTGCGCTCCAAGGCTACCGCTACCCGCCCACCGGCGGCGAGCTGCCGCTCAAGGACGGCGACCACGACCACGCCGTCGACGCCCTGCGGTACTGGTTCGTCAACCAACCCACCCGCGAGGTCGCGACGGACCGAATCTATTGACAGCGCATCGTTGCGTGGTTGCAAGAAGCCGAGGGGAGAGCGAAGCG
>CAYLSV010000009.1:5814-26062 GCA_964386435.1 uncultured Tepidisphaerales bacterium | reverse complement strand
GAAGCGATCACCCGGATCCCGCGTTGCACTTCACCGTGCGTCGGATCCGGGTGATCGCTTCGCTCTCCCCTCGGCTTCTCGCGTTCGGCGCTGATCACCTCGCCGCGTACGGCCGGAACTTTTCCTGCGTGCCCTGCTCCTCGCTCGCCAGCAGCGCCCGGTGGAAGCCGAGCCGGTTGGCGGCGGGGGTGTCGATGAGCGTCGTGCTGTCGTTGGCGGCCATCTGGAACAGCACCCGCCAGTCGAACTCGCGGACGTCGTCGCGGGAGAGGCGGCGCTCGATGTTGTTCACCGTGTCGATCGTGGCGATCGCGTGGACGCCGGCGGGCGGGCCGTCGCGGAGCAGTTGGGTGAGGGCGGCGCTGGGCGAGAGCGTGGGCACGGCGGGCGCGTTGTCGTCGCCGCCGCCGAGCATGCTGCCGAAGCCGCCGCCGGTGGGGGCGGGCGCGCTGAAGGCGTCCTCGCGCTTGAGGTCGCGGAAACGTTGGAGGTGGTGGATGACGAGGTAGATTGGCGTCGCGTCGTCGTCGCCGTCGAGGCGCGTTTGCAAGTCGGCGGCGAGGTCGGCCAGGGCGTCCGGGGCGGCCCGGTAGTCGGCGAAGTCGGCGTCGGCATCCGCTTCCTCCACGGCCCGGCGGAGGGTGCCGGCGGTCGGGTCGTCGGCCGGGGTGCCGTCGAGGATCACGAACCGCGGCGGCCGCGGCGCCGTGGCGACGAGGCTGAGGATCGTCGACGCGGCGAGGGCGGCTGCCGCCTCGTCCTGCTGGCCGACGATGAGCAGGTTCGCCCCGGCCCGGCGGGTGAACGGCACGTGCGTGGGCGCTTTGATCGCCACCGGCTCGCCGAGGTACGCCACGTTTTGCCGCGGCGGCTTGCCGGCTTTGGCCGCGATAAGTTCGTCGTTGTCAGCGAGGTCGGCCGGAGCGTTGCCCTCGAACACGACCGGTTTCTCTGTGGTTTGGCCGGTTTCCTTGGCCTTCGCCTCGACGCGGCGTAGCAGGTCGGCCCGCTCTTCGTCCGGCAGCCACGCCACTTGAAACGGGCTGTTGGCCTCGACCTGGCCGCCGGCGTCGTTCAGGATCGCCTCGCCCGGCCGGCCGAGCAGGCGGGCGGCCGTGTTCGTTTCGCCGAGGATCAGGCGGGAGTCGTTCTCGTTGCACTGCAACGCCACGCGCACCGCGATTTGCCCAAGTGTGCTGCGGGCCAGCCCGGCCGCGCCGCCGATCGTCTGGCTGCCCAGCACCACGTGCATGCCGAAGGCCCGGCCCTGCCGGACCAGGCGGTCGATGAGCAGCGCGCTGTCCTGGCTGAGCTTGTCGTCCTCCGTGAAAAGCTCCTGAAATTCGTCGACAATCAGCACGATCCGCGGCATCGGCACGTCCGGCTGCGCCTTGCGGAACCCGGCGACGTCCTGCACGCCCGCCTTGCGGAACACCTCGCCGCGTCGGGCCAATTCTTCGTCGAGCCGGCCGAGCACGCTGGCCCCGAACTCGCGGTCGCTCTCGACGGCCACGGCCCGCACGTGCGGCAGGCGGTGCGTCGCGTAGGCCTTGAACTCGACGCCGCGCTTGAAGTCGATGAGGTACATTTCGACCTGGCTGGGCGGGTACCAGAGGGCGAGGTTGGTGATAAGACCATTGAGCAGGGTCGACTTGCCGCTGCCGGTCTTGCCGGCGATGAGCGCGTGCTGGGCGACGCCCTTGCCGAGGCGGAACTCCTGCAGCCGCGTTGCCCCCGTGCGGCCCACCGGCACGGCCAAGTCGCGGGCCGAATCTTTGCTCCACATCTGCCCGTTTCGCGGCACGATGCCGGTGAACGGCACCTCCACGCGGGCCGCCTGCTTGGCCGCCTCGCCGACGACGCGGAGGACGTCCGTCAGCGCCGCGTCGTCCGGCGGGGCATCAAGTTTCAGCGGAAAACTCCGGTAAACTTCGTCGTCCCATCGAAACTGATTCCCCTCGGCGTCGTGGTCGAGGACGATGCAGTTGTGGGCCAGATCGTCGAGCTGCGTGCCCCCGGCGGCGGGCGTCTGGCGGGTGTCGAGGGCGGCCAGCAAATGCACGCCGCACCGCGCGCCGCTGTCGGCAATGCTCGCCAGCCGCTTGATCGCCTCCTCCGAGAAGTTGGTCGGCAAGTCGGCGATGACCACGAAGCGGTACGGCTCGGCCAGCTCGCCGGCTTGGCGGTTGTAGTCGTCGATTGTCTCGAACTCGTTGCGCAGGTACTTTTGGATGACCGTCTCCATGTGCTGGGTGAGGTCGGCCAGCTTCTGCTCGATGGCGTCGGCCTCGGTGAGGACGCGGCCGCCGACGATGTCCTCGTCGTAGTCGGCCAAATGCATGAACCCGGCAAAGCTGCGGCCAAGGCCGATCGGGTCGATCATCGTGAACCGCACCCGCCCCGGCGGCAAACTCGTGAGCAGCCGCAGCATGGCAAGCCGCAGCGAATCGACGGCGGCGTCCCGCCCGGCCGGCTCGTGGCGGAGCAGCAGGTTCGCCGCGTCGGGAAACGCCAGCAACGCCGGCACGTCGTACGGCAGCGGCAGCGGCAGGTGGTGGCCTGTCTCCCCGCCCTGCTTTTCCATGTCGACGTGCAGGGTGCCCAGGCGGACGGTGGGGGCGAAGGTCTCGGGCGGCCGCCACTTCCGCCAGTCGCCGATGGCGGCGTCCTCGGGGCGGTCATCGTCGGCCATCTCGCGGGTGATGGCGAGCGCGCCGTCCCAGTCCGCTTCCAGCCCCTGCCGGCCGGCGGCGTAGGCGGCCTCGGCGGTGGCCTTGGTTTGATCGCGTTGGTCGATGTGCGGCTGCAACTCGGCCCGGTGGGCGGCGGCGATTTCTTCGAGTTTTTCCCGCCATTTGGCGTCTTCGGCGGCCCAAATCGCGGCGGCCTCGTCGGCGGCGACCTGGCGGATGGCGGCGGATTTGTCGGCCTGCGCCCGGTCGGCAACGCGGAAATCCTGATCGAGCTTGGCTAGTTGCGGGCCAAATTTGGCGTCAATGCTCGCCTGTTCCTTCTTGTAGTTGGCGTCGGCGATCTTGAGCTTCTCGATCTTAATCGCGTCGGCGTCGTCGCGGCGCTTGGCGATGGCGGCGCGAGCGGTGGCGACGGCATCGGCGAACTGTTGGGCCGACTGATCGACCACGCGGTTGTTGCGGCGGCGAAGCAGCAAACCGAGGATGAGCGCGAGCGCCGCCGCGCCCCCGGCGACGCCGCCGACGAGCGGCCAGTCGGGCATCGTCTTCACCGCCACGGCCGGATCGTCGAACTGCAGAAAGTGCGTCGCCGCCCCGGCGGTTAGCGCGGTGAGCATCAGCAGCACGAACGGCAACGCCCCGACCGTGAGCTTCGGCAGCCTCAGCCCGTGCAACCGCTCAATCGCGGCGTCAACCTGCTGCCGGGCGTCGGGCCAATCGGCGGCGGGCAGATCAATTGCCGGCTCGGCGGGTTGGCGGCCGAAGTTGATCGTCACCGCCGCGGCGTCGCGCTCCTCCTGGTCGAGCTGCTTGGCGTCCTTGTCGCCGGCTTCGTGGGCACTTTTGTGGGCGTCGGTCGCCCGGTTGTGGTCGGCGTCGCGCACGCCCTCGGCGAGCCACTTGGCGTCCTGAAGTTGGGCGTCGAACGCCTTCTTCTGCCGGCGGAACGTCTCGCGGACGCGAACCTTCTGGGCGTTGGCCTCTTTGTCGAGCGCGTCGAGCTTCGCGTCGCGGGATTCGTCGAGCTTCGCCAGCGCCTCTTTCGCCCGGCCTTGGGCGACGGTGCGCTTCTTCGCGTGGCGGTCGTCAATCGACTTCTTCGCCGCCTGCCATTGGCGAGTGTTGCGGCGGAGAACGTCGGCGCGGTCGTCCTCCAGCTTGCGCTCCAGCGTGCCACACTCGCGGGAGAGATACAGCAGCTTGCCCAAGGCGTCGCGCTGGCGGACCTGGCGGTGGGGTGGGGTGTGGGGTTGATCCTGCGAATCCATGAGCGGGCGATTGTTGTAACTCAACCGCCGCCGTCATTCGAATCCGAGCAGTCGCGGCGGGCCGCCTCGATCGCCTCGCCGAGCTGCCCGGCCGCCTCGACGGCGGACTTGCTCGCTTTGTTCAGCGGCTCCAGGACGTCCCGCTCGATCTGCTCGGCCCGCCGATCCCGCCAGCTCTCGCGAGCGGTTTGCCACGCGATGCCAAGATCCTTGGCGGCCCGGGCGAGCAGGGCTTGGGTGTCTTGCAGGGCCATGGGCGGAAGTGATGAGTGATGAGTACCGAGTCGTGAGTGCCGGATGCGCGGCAGTGTCGACTGCGGTAGCCGCGGCACCACGTGCCGCAGGTCCGGATGGGGTGCGTCAGGGCTTAGGAAATAGCTGACGGCCGAGCGGGTCGGTGAGGCGGATGACGGTGCCTTCTTCGGCGACGACCATCGTCTGGGGCGGCAGGCGGAGCAGGGCGGCGAGGTGGGGGTGCTGGGCTTTGAGCTTGCCGAAGGGCAGGGCGGTGATCGGGGCGTCGGCGGGGTTGGGGGAGGCATCGCCCAGGTGCCAGCCGGTGTCGTGGTCGGCGGGCTCGGCGGCGCGGTCGAGGTAGATTGGGCCGGCGTGGTTCGGCGGCAGGGCGATTGTGACGAGGTCGTAGCGGTCCGGCTCCGGGCCGGCGATGGGTTCGGCGACCTCGCGGCAGCCGGGCGGCACCTCGGGCAGCGGCGGGATGTCCTGGCGGCGAACCGCGCGGCGACGCTGCGGCGGGGGCGGCGTGCGACGGCGGAGTTCGTCGTCGTCGGGCAGGTCGCCCTGGGCGGGCTCGACGGCGGGTTGGCTCATGCCGCCGGCCTGTGGGGTGCTGGTCGAGGAGGTCGCCGACTCGGCGGTGGCGGCGGCGTAGGCCTCGAGTTGGGCGACGGCGGCGGCGAGGGCGGCGGCGGTTTGCGGGATCTGGCCGGAAAGGACGTTGTTGAGCGCGGCGAGGCGGCCGTTGAAGTTGTCGATCTCACGGCGCAGCAGGCTGCGGTGCCGCTTGAGGGCGTCGATCGCCTCGCGGCATCGCTCGACGCGGCGGCGGCAACGTTCCATGGCCACCCGCTCATCGACCGCGCTCTGCCGGCCGCCGCTGGCGTCGGTGTAGAGGTTCTTCTCGCGGTAAGCGTCGCTGGCGCGGGTGAGGTTGGTCTCGGCCGTGCGCAGGGCGGCCCGCCAGTAGGTGGCCTGCTCGCCCTCGAGCCACTGCAGCGCCCGCGTCGCCTGGCTTTGCCCCGCCTCGATGGCCTTGCCGGCGTCGGCGGCGTACCGCAGCAACGCGAGGCGGAACGCCTCGACGGACTGAAAACTGCGGACATCGGCACGGCTGGACATGGCGGCAAGCGGGACGCGGCGGGGGAGAATAGCCCGATCGCCACCGGTAGAATGCAGGCATGCCCTCGCCATTCCCCGGCATGGATCCGTACTTGGAGCACCCGAACGAGTGGCGCGAACTGCACAATGTTCTGGTTGAGCAGTTCAGGCAGCAATTGATGCGCCGCCTGCCCGATGGTTATCGAGCCCGGGCTGAGACGGACTTGTACATTCACGAGCCGCCCGCCGCCGAGCGTCGGCTGGTCGCTCGGGCTGATGACGCCGTCGTCTTCGACCCAGATGATGGTGCCAAGTCTTTTGCTGCCGCGACGATTGCTCCAGCCGTCGCGCCAATGGGGCGGTTGCATTGGCCGGAGGTTTTGCTCGAGGAGGAGCACCGGTACATTGAGGTACGAACGCACGACGGCCGCGAGCTCGTGAGTGTTGTGGAGTTGATCAGCCCGACGAACAAGGGCGACGGCCGGCCCGAGTTCATCAACAAACGGCACAACTTGCACATCGGTGGCGTGCACTTTTTACAGATCGATTTGCTGCGGGGCGGCGTCGATCTGCTACCCGAGCCGGTCGCGGCGCACGACTACAGCGCGCTGCTGGTGCGGGCCGGGGCACGTGAGGCCGAATTCTGGCACTGGTCAATCCGTGATCCGTTGCCGGTGTTGCCGGTGCCGTTGAAGGCGGGGGACGTGGATGTGGCGCTGGATTTACGTGCGGCGTTGGATTTCGCGTACGACGTTGGCGAGTACGGGCGGTTCATCTATCGCGTCAATCCCGAGCCGCCGCTGCCGGAGGCGGAGAGGGCTTGGGCGGCGGGGTTGGTGGTCGGGCGGTGATTGGCAACGGCGTGTAAACTGTGGCCATGCCCTCGCCCTTCCCCGGCATGGACCCGTACCTGGAACGCCCCGGCTTGTGGCCCGGGGTTCACGCAAGCCTGATTCAGGATATCAAGCGGCAACTCGTTATCTCGCTTCCTCGGGGCTACTTCGCCAACACCGACGTCGACCTTCACATCTTCGAGCCACCGGCTGAGGAGCGGCGGGTGCTGGCGCGGGCGGATGATGCGGTGATGTTGACGTCGAATGGCTCGGCCGGCCGGCCATCGCGGAAAGGGGACGGCGGGGCGGCAATCGCCGAGCCGGCCGAGCGGTTGGCTTGGCCCGCGTTCTTGCACGAGGAGCGGCAGAACTTTGTGGAGGTTCGGGACCGGGAGAATCGCGAGGTCGTCACCGTCATTGAGCTTGTCAGCCCGACGAACAAGGCCGGCGGGCGGTTGGCGTTCGTGCAGAAGCGGCAGACGCTGCACGAGGCCGGGACGCACTTCCTGCAAATCGACCTCCTCCGGGCGGGGCGGCCGCTGTTGCCGGACGGGGCGGAACCGCCGGCTCACGATTACAGCGCGTTGCTGCTGCGGGCGGGCGACGATGCGGCCGATTTCTGGCACTGGACGGTGCGGGAGGCGTTGCCCGTGTTGCCGGTGCCGCTGAAGGCGCTGGATGTGACGTACGACGCGAGCCGGTACGGCGAGCAGATCTACGGCGTAGAGATCGAGCCGCCGTTGCCGGGCGCGATGGGGGAGTGGGCGGCGGGCTTGGTCGGGTAGCGGGCGAACTCACCGTTGCTTGATGTAGTCTTCGGCCAGTTGGGCCTTTTTGTTCAGGAACTGGGCGTGTTGCTCGCTGCTTTCGACGAAGCGGGCGAGGACGCGGACGGCGTCCTGGAAGCTTTCGCTGAACTTGCGTTGTTCCTGATCACGCCAAGTCTGCTCAAGGCCGCGCATTTTGGCGTGGAGGCCGCCGACGAGTTGTTCGAGCTCCTGGTTGAACTTCGAGAGGTCCTTGGCGAAGCGGCGGAGCTCGCCGGGGTCGACGATGGCTTGGGACATGGTGCGACTATATCGGCCGGGTGTGTATGGTGCAGGCGTGAGAGCGACGACGACGGCCGGGGCTGCAATTCTGCTGGCGATCACCGGCTGCACGCCGGGCGTGTACGAGGAGTGGGCCGACCGGCAGGTGTACCCGCTGATCGACGACCGGTCCGAGCGGACGCTGGGCTACGAGCCGGAGGTGAACGCCGAGTCGCCGGAGGATCTGGCGGTGGGCGGCGACGCGAGAAAGTTCGTGCCTTTGACGATCATCGCCTCGGACGCCCCGGTGCCGGTGGAGCTGCCGACGGCCGAGCTGCCGGCGGGCGAGTTCGGGCCGCCGGTGCCGGTGCGGGACGAGCCGGCAACCGTTGGCACGGGCGACGACGCCACCGAGCTCGCCCGGCAGTTCGCGCTCGAAGGCTTGATCTACGGCCCGCCCAGCGACAGCTTCGACGTGCCCGCCTTCGGCCTCGCCGAGGCCATCGCCTTCGCCGCGGAGAACAACCGCGATTACCGCGATGAGATGGAGGCGCTGTACCTCGCCGCCCTCGACGTGACGCTGCAGCGGCATTTGTTCAGCCCCCGGCCGTTTGCCACCGGCAGCGTGGCGTGGAGCCGCGGCCAGGAGTCGGCGAACTTCAACACCGCGCTGCGAACTGTTCTCCGCGGCGGCGTGCGGCAGCAACTACCCTACGGCGGCGAAGTGACGGCCCAGGCGCTGGTCAGCTTCGTCGACGCCCTCGACGGCACGACCGACAACGCCGAATCGGCCGAGGTGAGTTTGCGGGCGGCGGTGCCGCTGCTCCGCGGGGCCGGGTTCGTCAACCTCGAGCCGTTGGTGCGGACCGAGCGGCAACTCGTGTACGCGGTGCGGGATCTGGAGCAGTTCCGCCGGAGCCTGGCGGTGACGGTCGCGAGCCGGTACTTCCGGCTGGTCAATTTGCGGCAAAGCGTGCGGAACAACTACATCAACTACCTGCAGAACGTCCGCCTGGTCGAGCAGACCCGCAGCCAGTTCGCGGCCGGCTTCAACAACTTGTCGATCATCCAGGTGCAGCGGGCGGTGAACGCGCTGCTCCGCGCCGAGGATTCGCTGAACGACGCGCAGACGGCGTACGAGGACGCCCTCGACGACTTCAAGGTGCTGCTGGGCATGGACGTGACCGAGCCGCTGGAGATCGTGCCGCAGGACGTGGAGGTGGCCGGGCCGAGCGACTTCGAGAACGGCCTGACTGAGGCCGAGGCGCTGACGTTCCGGCTCGATTTGCAGACCGCCCGCGACCGAGTGGACGACGCGAAGCGGCGGGTGGCGGTGACGGCGAACGGCTTGCTGCCGGATCTCGACGTGTTTGCCGAGGCCAGCACCGCCAACGCGTTCGACGACCCGGCCAGCCGGCTTGACGGCGACGAGGCGCAGTTCGAGGCCGGCGTGACGTTCGATTTGCCGGTGGACCGCCTTGCCGAGCGGAACGCGTACCGGGCGTCGCTCATCAGTTTGCAGCGGGCCCAGCGGAACGTGGAGGATCTGGAGCAGCGGGTGCTGGCCGACGTGCGCAGCGCGGTCCGGCAGCTCAACAACGCCCGGCTCACCGTTCGCATCCAGCTCAGCGGCGTCGAGGTCGCTCAGCAGCGGCTGGGGTACGCCCAGGAAGCGTTGCGGCTTGGCGTGGCCGGCATCGACACGGAGGACGTGGTCGACGCTCAGGACGCGTTGCTCTCCGCCCAGCAGCGGCTGGACAGCGCCGAGGCGAGTCTGAAGATCCAGCTCCTGCAGTACCTGCTCGACTCCGGCACCCTTCGGGTTGACCCACAAGCCGGGGTGTTGGGCACGGCACTCGATGTCGGTTGATCGCCACTCGCGACAGGTTGCCGCAGCAGGAAATCGCTTTTGTGAGGGAACAGACGCAGCCGGGGGACGTATGTTGTAGTCCTGCCGTTATGGGACTGTCGCCGCCGGTGGGCAGTCTTGGCCGTTCGGAGCAAGCCTTGGAAAATGCGGGCCGGCTCGAAAATCCTTGCCGTTCGGTGGCGTCCCTCACTTGGTGGGATCGGTTGCCGGCCGAGGAGCGGCATTTGTCGGTTGAGGGGAGCTTATCGCCATGAAGTCACGCCAACTGTCGTCCGTCCGTCCGATCCGCCAGGCCGCCCTTGAGACGCTGGAGTCGCGCCGCCTGCTGGCCGCCGACCTGCCGAGCTACCTGGACCAGCCCAACGCGGTCGGGGTGAACCTGGACGCCGCGGTGGATTACCAGACGGCGTGGACATTCACCGACATCATGAAGCGGGCCTCGGATTGGGAAGCGCTCGGCTTCAACGAGACGAAGCAGCAGACCATGGACCGGGCGGGCAACGTCCGCGTCGATGACAACCTCTGGCCCGAGCGGTTCGAGTCGCTGACCAACTCCGCCGGCGAGACAATCAACCAGTGGCGGTTCTACACCTGGCTGCTCCGCGACCTTGGCGGCGCTTACCCCGGCGGCACCTACACCGTGCAGTGGGAGGGCGACGGCGGCGACGTCGGCGTTGCCGCGCCCGGCGTGGCCTACCGCTACCTCGGCCAAATCGGCGACAACGGCGAGCACCGGGCGGAGTTCGATCTGCCCGACGACTTCGACGGCAACCTGCAACTGCGGGTCGACATCAAGACCAACGACGCCCAGGGCCGGGCGATGTACGCGGCCGATCCGGTGAAGAACATTCACGTCTGGATGCCCGATTACGAGGGGCAAAGCTTTGTCGGGCAGGTCTGGGAGCCGGGGGCCGACTTCAGCCCGTTCCACCCGCTCTACGAGCAGCGGTTGGCCGACATGAAGGTGCTGCGGACCATGGTGTGGAGCGACACACTCAACAACACGCTGGAGTTCGCCGAGGACCGGCCCGACCCGGCCGACGCTTTCTTCACGGCCCGCAAGTCGAGCAACTTCGGCAACGAGATCCATTACGGCGTGCCGCTGGAGTACAGCGTCGAGATTGCCAACCGTTTGGACAAGGACGTGTGGATCACCCTGCCGACGCTGGCCGAGAACGCCTACCTCGATTGGGCCGGCAGCTACTTCGCCGAGAACCTCGAGGCCGGGCGGAAGGTATTCGTCGAGTGGGGCAACGAGGTCTGGATTCCAGGGAGCATCGGCTTCGAGCGGATCCAGTACCAGTTCGACACCCGCGGCTTCGGCGACCCGAAGCAGTGGGAGATTCATACGCAGTGGATGAGCGAGCGGGTCAACCGCTTCACCGACGCCTTCAACGCCGAGCGGGGCGACGACGGCGACGCGATCCGCGTGCTGTCGGGTCAGGCCGCCGGCGACAACTGGGTCGGCCAGAACATGAAGCAGTGGGCCAGCCCCGAGGACTTCGACACGGTGGCCATAACCGGGTACGCCGGGCTCTTCCCGCTGTACACGTGGGACGAGACGACGACGACCGAAGACATCATCCGCGACACGGTCGAGGGGTTGCCGAGCCAGACATTGGCGCGGGTGTTCTGGTCGAACTGGGCCACCGAGTGGGACAAGCCGCTGACGACCTACGAGGCCGGGCAGCACCTGACGCCTATCGGCCGCACCACCGCCCCGTGGTACGATGAGCTGCTCGGTGCGTACCAGCACCCGGACATGTTCGGCCTCTACCAGCAACTGGGCCTGGCCTACGAGGCGCTGGACAACCGCTTGTTCAACCACTTCACCTACGTCGGCGGGGCCAACCGCAACGGCGGGTGGGGCATTTTCAAGACCCAAGACGAGCCGGCCAGCGAATCGCCGAAGTACCAAGCCCTCTTGCGCATGGCCGCCGGGACGCTGACCGACGACGCCCCGATGATGGGGGCGACGCTCGAGCTGGAACGCGCCGCCTACGACGGCTACCGCCACCAACTCAACGACCAAGCTGGCGCCGGCGACGGTCGGTACGCCATCGTCGACCCGAACCTCGGCACCGGCCGCATCGACCTCCCGTTCCTCTCGCAGTCGGGCACGTACAACGTCCGCTTCACCTACTACGACGAGAGCGACGGCGCGAGCCAGTACACCGTCTCCATCAACGGCACCCAGCTCGCCACCTGGACGGCCGACGACAACACCTCCGGCTCCGACCGCCCCGACGGCTCGACCCGCCGGACCATTGACCTCGGCGACGTGGTGCTGAATAACGGCGACCGCGTCGAGATCATTGGCGTCGGCGACGGCGGCGAGAACGCCGTGCTCGACCAAATGATCTACACCCCCGTCAGCACCGACACCGGTGATGGCGGCGGCGGTGATCCTGGCGACAACGGCGGCGGCGATCCCGGCGACACCGGCGGCACGCCGACGAGCGGCGTCACCACGCGGATCGACGACCGCGGCTTCGCCTACGCCCTGGGCACCGCCGACGCCAACCGCGTCACGGCCGAGGTCCGCGGCGACAACCTCGTCTTCCTCGACAACACGACCGTCGTCGGCACCTTCCCGCTCGCCGACGTCACCCGCGGCGTCTACATCGATCTCGGCGGCGGCGACGATGTGGCCGTCAACCTCACCGATCTGCCCAGCACCATGCTCGGCGGCAGCGGCAACGACGAACTCGTCGACGCCAACGGCCCGGCCCTCATCGCCGGGGGCCGCGGCAACGACTTGATCCGCGACGGCGGCAACCGCGACTTCGTCCAAGGCAACGCCGGCGACGACACGCTGATTGCCGGTCTCGGCAACCGCGACGACTTCTCCGGCGGCGCGGGCGACGACACGATCGACTACAGCGACCGTACCGTCGCTGTGGCCGTCACGCTCGACGACCAAGGCAACGACGGCGAATCGGGCGAGGCCGACAACGCCCGTTCCGACATCGAAACTGTCCTGCTGCCCGACCTAGGCGGTGGCGTCGGCGACAACTCGACCACCGGCGTCACGACCCGCATCGACGACCGCGGCTTCGCTTACGCCCTCGGCACCGCCGCGAATGACCGCGTCACGGCCGAGGTCCGCGGGCCGAACCTGGTCTTCCTCGACAACCAAACCGTCGTCGGCACCTACCCGCTCACCCAAGTCACCCGCGGCGTCTACATCGACCTGGGCGGCGGCGACGACGTGGCCGTCAACTTCACCGATCTGCCCAGCACCCTCCTCGGCGGCGGCGGCAACGACGAACTGGTCGACTCGGCCGGCCCCGGCCTCCTCGCCGGCGGTAAGGGCAACGACCTCATCACCGACGGCCCCAACCGCGACTTCGTCCAGGGCAACGACGGCGACGACACCCTCATCGCCGGCCTGGGCAACCGCGACGACTTCTCCGGCGGCCGCGGCAACGACACGATCGACTACTCAACCCGCACCGGCGACCTCAGCGTCACCCTTGACGATCAAGGCAACGACGGCGCGCCCGGCGAAGCCGACAACGCCCGCAGCGACATCGAAAACGTCCTCCTCCCCAACGGCGACACCGGCGGCGGCGGCGACGACCCGGTTGTCACCGCGAGTTTCGCCGACGGCGTCCTCACCGTCACCGGCACCGAAGCCGACGACGTGATTGCCGTCGAAACCACCGGCACCGAACTGACTGTCGAGGCCAACGACGTCGAGATCTTCCGGCAGCCGATGGCCAGCGTCGTCTCGTTCACCGTCGACGCCCTCGGCGGCCGCGACTCGATCAGTGCGTTCCACGTCCTGACCAACGGCACCCCCGCCATCCCGGCCACCATCAACGGCGGGGCCGGCGACGACGTGATCGTGGCCGATGTTGCGGGCACCGTCATCGACGGCGGGGCGGGCGGCGACGACGTCCGCGTCATCCCGATCGCCGCCAGCAGCACCGTCTACGGCGGCGAGGGCAACGACACCCTGCGCAGCGACGGCGGCGGCGACGGCTTCCTTCTCGTCGAGGGCGGGGCCGGCAACGACATCATCCAAACGGCCAGCCGCGGCGTCCGCGCCTTCGGCGACATCGGCCAAGACGTGTTGCTTGCCACCGACGGCGTCGACACCCAACTCTTCGGCGGCGACGACCACGACTACCTCGAGATCACCGGCAACGCCGAAACTCGCGGCGGCAGCGTCCACGGCGAGGCCGGCGACGACACGCTGCTCGGCAGCGGCAGCGACCTCTTCGGCGGCATCGGCAACGACGAACTCTTCGGCAACGACCCCGGCACCGCCGCCACCGACGGCTTCAACGCCAACCTCTACGACGGCGGCCTCGGCAACGACACGATCACCGGTGATGCCCTCGGCCACGACACGCTCGTCGGCGGCGACGGTGACGATACCCTCATCTCCCCCGGCCCGAGCGACGACCTCCGCGGTGGCGACGGCAACGACATTGCCGACTACGCCGCCCGCACCGACGGCCCCATCACCGTCACACGCGACAACCTCGCCAACGACGGCGCCCCCGGCGAGAACGACAACGTCCGCGACGACATCGAAACCGTCCTCGGCGCCGACGACGACACCGCTGACAAGGAAGTCGAAGCCGTGCTGACCGACGGCCTCCTCGCCATCACTGGCACCGACGCCGACGATGTGATCGGCGTTGACTTCGACGGCACGGACCTGACCGTCACCGATAACGGCACCGAAATCTTCCGCGAGGTTGCCAGCGGCGTGACCTCTATCAAGGTCGACGCTTTGGCCGGCCGCGACGCGATCAGCTTTTACGCCTTCCCGACCAACGGCAACACGAGTGTCACCACCTCCACCATTCTGGGCGGGGCGGGCGATGACGTGATCGCGGCCGACACCGTCCGCACCGTCATCGACGGCGGGGCGGGCAATGATGAAATCACCGCTGTCGGCCTGGCCGGCGTCAGCACCGTCTTCGGCGGCGACGGCAACGACACGATCTCGGCGAGCAACGCCACCGACGACGGCTTCGTCAACATCGAAGGCAACGACGGCGACGACGAGATCCGCCTCGCCCGCAACACTGGTGCCGCCTTCGGCGGGGCCGGCCGCGACGGCATCCTCGCCGTCGGCCTCGCCAACGTCCTGTACGGCGGCGACGGCGACGACTACCTCGAACTCTCCGGCACCGCCGAAGACGCCGGCGGCGCGGCCTTCGGCGAAGCCGGCAACGACACCCTCATCGGCAGCGGCAGCGACCTGTTCGGCGGCGTTGGCAACGACGAACTGTTCGGCGGCGACCCCGGCACCGCGGCGAGCGACGGCTTCAACGCCAACCTCTACGACGGCGGCACGGGCGACGACACGATCACCGGTGACAGCCGCGGCCACGACAGCTTGTTCGGGTTCGACGGCAACGACCGGATCGTCACCACCACCGGCGGCTCGAACATCATCCAGGGCCAGGCCGGCAACGACACGATCGTCTCCGCCGCCGCCAACGACGACGTCTCCGGCGGCAGCGGCGACGACACCACCGACTACTCGGCCCGCGCCGCCGAAACTATTGTCGTCACCCGCGACGGCCTCTACAACGACGGTGCCCCCGGCGAGAACGACAACGTCCGGGCCGACGTCGAGAACGTCCTGGGCGCCGACACCCTCGACGGCGAGGCGGCGAACGACGACGGCCCGGCACCGACCGGCATCACCACCCGCATCGACGACCGCGGCTTCGTCTACGCCCTCGGCACCCTCGACGACGACTCGGCCACCGCCGAGATCGACGGCACCGACGTCGTCATCTTTGACGC
Source organism: uncultured Tepidisphaerales bacterium (assembly GCA_964386435.1). Lineage (GTDB taxonomy): Bacteria > Planctomycetota > Phycisphaerae > Tepidisphaerales > Tepidisphaeraceae > CAYLSV01. The sequence goes on along the minus strand of CAYLSV010000009.1, from coordinate 11,257 downwards.
CGGCGTTGAGGTCGGCCGCTACCCGTTGGCCGACGTCACCCGCGGCGTCTACTTCGACCTCGGCGGCGGCGACGACCGCGGCGAGAACCGCACCGATCTGCCCAGCACGCTGCTCGGCGGCAACGGCGACGACGTGATGATCGACGCCGACGGCCCCGGCTTCCTCGTCGGCGGCCGCGGCAACGACCAACTCTTCGGCGGCGGCAACCGCGACTTCATCCAAGGCAACGCCGGCAACGACCAGCTTTTCGGCGAGGCCGGCCGCGATGATCTCTCCGGCGGCCTCGACGACGACACCCTCGTCGGCGGCCAAGGCAGCGACAACATGCAGGGCGGCATTGGCATCGACATCGTCGACTACTCCGCCCGCACCGACGGCCCCATCACCGTCACCCTCGACGACCTCTACAACGACGGCACCTCCAACGAACGCGACAACGTCCGCAGCGACATCGAAAGTGTGCTCGGTGCCGACAGCGTGGCCTGACGCTCCCAGTGCGATCCAAGCCAGCCGCAGCGCCTCCGCCTCGTGAAGCCCCGCCTCCACGAGGCGGAGGCGGCTTCAGCGACATCACGCGAAAATTTTTATTGAGGATTGCAGTCCTCCCGCATGAGCCGGGCCTGCCGTGAGTTGTTGCGACCGCGGCATTGACGCGCAAAGAAAACCACGTCCCGACAGCTGGGTCGGGACGTGGTGGATGAACAACGGTGAATTACAGACTCGCGGCGTCACTTCTTGCGACGGTCGCGGCGGGCCTTGCGCTTTTTCGAGCCGACTTTGCGGCGGCGGCGGGGCTTGGGCATGTCGGGCTCCTTGCGGGTGCGGCGGACAACAGCGGAGAGGAGAGGATTCGAACCTCCGGTAGGGTTATAAACCCTACGACGCTTTAGCAAAGCGTTGCCTTAAGCCACTCGGCCACCTCTCCGGCAACGGGCCGTTAGTTTAGCCCCCACCCGGCCGCCGGCAAGTGGGGCGGCAATACTCGGTTGTGGAATGGCTCGACGAACTGCGGCACGCCGCCGACGAGCGGCAGGGGCCGCTGATCGCCCAACTTGCCACCGTGGACGCCGCCGGGCGGCCGCGGGTGCGCTCGATCGTCGTCCGCCACATCGCCGACAACGGCACCCTCGCCGCCTGCTCCGACCGCCGCAGCCGCAAGAACGGCGAGCTGCGCCACAATGCCTGCACCGAGTGGCACTTCTGGTTCGAGCCGCAACGGCTGCAGTTCCGCCTGCTCGGCCGCTGCGACGTGCTGAACAACGGCCCGTTGGCGGCAAGGGTCTGGGCGGGCCTCAGCCCGACGGCGAAAACGTTGTTCGTCTGGCCGCCCAGCGGGGCAGCCCGTGCCGACGACGCCGCCTTCGTCGACACCTACGACGGCCCACCGCCGGCGACGTTCGAGGTGCTGCGGCTGCGACCGGTCGAGGTCGAACGTCTCGACCTGATCAACCCGCCACACCGGCGACGCATCTGGCGGGCGACGAACGCGTGGCGTGGCAACGACATCAACCCGTGATGACGTGGCGTCGATGCTCTTAAATCTTCCGGAGAAGCCGCGGGGAGAGCGAAGCGATCACCCGGATCCCGCACACCAAGCAACTTCCGCACGCAGGATCCGGGTGATCGCTTTGCTCTCCCCGCGGCTTCTCCCCACCGTGAAAGGTTCCCGCAGCGGGCCGCCTACCCTGCCCACCCGTGCGGTTTGTGCTTGACCAGTCTGTGCCCCCGGAGCTTGAGGCGGCGTTTGTTGCCGCAGGGCACAAGGTGGAGCGGGGCGAGGGCGGGCTGATCGACGACGCGATCGTGCGGCAGTGCGAGCCGGTGACGGCGACGCGGGCGGTGGCCGAGTCGTTCAACCGCCGCGTGCTGGGCGAGCGGCGGCTGGGTGTGTTTCTGCACGCCACGGACGCCGAGGCCCCCGCGCGGCTGTTCGCCCGTTTCAAGCGGCTCACGCCCGGCCGGCTTTACACCGTCACGGCCAAAACCGCCAAGGTGCGGCAACTTCCCCAAGATTCCCCGAAAGATTCAGCGACATGAGCCTTCTCGTCACCGGCAGCATTGGCATCGACACCGTTGAGACGCCCCACGGCAAACGCGACAACGTCATCGGCGGCAGCGCGATCTACTTCAGCCACGCGGCCAGCTTCTTCAGCCCCGTCCGTCTCGTCGGCGTCGTCGGCGAGGACTTCGACCGCGACCTGGGCGACCTGTTCGGCGACCAGCCGATCGACCTCGCCGGCCTTGAGAAGCGGCCCGGCAGTAAGACCTTCCGCTGGCACGGCAGCTACGTCGAGGACATGAACGACGCCCAGACGGTCGAGGTCGATCTGAACGTCCTCGCTGAGGCCGCGCCGAAGTTGCCGGAGAGTTATCTTGATAGTCAGTACGTGTTCCTGGCCAACACGCACCCGGCGTTGCAGCAGGACATGCTCGGCCGGCTCAAGCACGCGAAGCTCAGCGTCGCCGACACGATGAATCTGTGGATCCAGACCGAGCGGGACGAGCTGGCGAAGCTGCTGGGCATGATCGACGGCCTGGTCCTCAACGACGGCGAGGCCCGGCTGCTCACCGAGCGGGACAACCTGATCGACGCCGCCCACGACGTGCTGAAGATGGGGCCGAAGTTCGTGGTCATCAAGAAGGGCGAGCACGGCTGCCTGCTGGCCAGCGACCGCGGTTTGTTCGTCCTGCCGGCCTACCCGACGGCGCAGGTGATCGACCCGACCGGCGCCGGCGACAGCTTCGCCGCCGGCATGATGGGCTACCTCGCCAGCCAGGGCGGCGGCAACCCCGCCAGCGTCAAACGCGCCCTCGCCTACGGCACCGTGGTCGCCAGCTACACCATCAGCGACTTCAGCCTCGACGGCCTCCGCGGCACCGACCGAGCGCAAATCGACGACCGCTACGAACACTTCAAGCAGTCGATGAGCTTCTGAACGAAGGCCTTCCGAAATTGACACTGTGAGGTAGCTGCGGCCCCGCCGGGCCGCAGTGGACGTGATCGTGAACCCGAGACTATTTGAAGCTCTTGCGAGTTTCGGACGTCTCCACTGCGGACCGGCGGGTCCGCAGCTACCTTCACAAGTCGTGACCCTTCCCAACCCGGCATCGAGTTCGCATAAGCTGCCGTGTGCCCAATGAGCTTGCCGAGTCGTCGTCGCCGTATTTGCGGCAGCATGCGGAGAATCCCGTGGATTGGCGGGAGTGGGGGCCGGAGGCGTTCGCCGAGGCGCGGCGGCGGGATGTGCCGATCTTTTTGTCCGTTGGATACTCGACTTGTTACTGGTGCCACGTGATGGAGCGGGAGTCGTTCGAGTCGGCGGACGTGGCGGCTTTGATGAACGAGCGGTTTGTGAACGTGAAGGTCGACCGCGAGGAGCGGCCGGATGTGGATGCACTGTATATGACGGCGGTGCAGGTGCAGACCCGCAGCGGCGGGTGGCCGATGAGCTGTTTTTTAACGCCGGACTTGCGGTACTTTTTCGGCGGCACGTACTTCCCGCCGACCGACGCCCACGGCCGGCCGGGGTTCACTACGCTGCTGAAGGCGATCAGCGAGCACTGGCAAACGGGCCGCGGCGAGGCGCTGGCGACGGCGGCGCAGATGGAGGAAATCCTGCGGAAACTGGCCGTGCCGCCGATGCCGACGCAGCCGCTGACGCTCGACAAAGATTTGGCGATCGAGCTGGAAACCCGCAGCCGAAGCGACTTCGACGCGGCCCTCGGCGGGTTCGGCAACGCCCCGAAGTTTCCCCGCCAAACGCTGCTGCTCGCCAGCCTCGCCGCCGAGACCATTCGCCCCGACGATGGCCGGCGGCACCAGCTCAAGGTGACGCTCGACGCCATGGCCGCCGGCGGCATCCGCGACCACCTCGGCGGGGGCTTCCACCGCTACAGCACCGACGCGAAGTGGCTCGTGCCGCACTTCGAGATCATGCTCTACGACCAGGCGATGCTCGCCAAGGTCTACGCACAGGCGGCGGAAGCGTTCGACGATGAGGGCTACGCCGCCGTCGCCCGCGGCGTCTGCGACTTTGTGATCCGCGAGATGTCCGCGGGCGGCGGCGGATTCATCGCCGCGATCGACGCCGAGGTGGATGGCCGCGAAGGCTTGAACTACCTGTGGACGCCGGACCAGGTGCGGGAGGTGCTGGGCGACAACGCCGACGACTTCCTCAACGCCTACGGCCTCGCCGCCGGCTTCAACTTCGCCGACCCGCACCACGACGGCGGCGTGCCGCGGAACAATGTCCTCTTCGCCGCCGGCGACTGGCGGGCGATGCTGGCGGACGAGAAACTGGCCAAACTCCGGCAGAAGTTGAAGTCGGCCCGCGACGAACGGAAGCAGCCGCGAATCGACACGAAAATCATCACCTCGTGGAACGGCCTCATGATTTGCGGCCTCGCGGTGGCCGGGCGGTTGCTGGATGAGCCGCGTTACCTCAAGGCCGCCAAAGCGGCGGCGGGGCGGTTCGACGTGGCCGACTTGAAGCGGACCGACGCCGGGCTCGACGCGACGCTCGACGACTTCGCCCACCTTGCCGCCGGGCTGCTCGATTTGTATGACGCGACGCAGGATCAGCAGCATCACGCCGTCGCCAAGCAGTTGCTGGCTGCTGCGAATGACCGCTTCGGCGACGCGGCGAACGGCGGCCACTACTTCTCCTCCGAGTCGGCCGACGACGTGATCGTTCGGCAGAAGGTCCACAGCGACAGCCCGCTGCCCGCGGGCGCGGCCGTCCTCGCCGACGTCGCCCGGCGGCTCGGCGATGCCGAAACCTCCGGGAAAACCCTCGCCTGCTTCGCCGCCCCGCTGCACGACCAGCCCGGCGGCAGCGGGGCGATGGTCGAGGCGCTCTTGCACCACGCCACCGCCCACGGCCCGGTTCACGTCGAGGCCGGCGTGCAGAATGCCCCGCCCACGCCCCGCCAACTTGCCGAGGCGGCCGTGCAAATCCGCGGCGGCTGGGACGACGACCGCACGCTCACCCTCACCCTCCACATCGCCGACCGCCACCACCTCAACGGCCCGGCGACCACGGGCGAGTTGATCCCGACGACGATCCGCTGCGACGGCGCGACGGCCGACCTGCCGACGGGCGATCAGCTTGCCGGCGAGGTGACGGCCACACTCCGCTTCGAGGAGCCGCCCGCCTCGGCCGACGTGACGGTGACGTACCAGGCCTGCACGGACGCCGCCTGCCTCGTGCCAGTGAGCCGCACGATCCGCGTGAATGGCCCCGGCTGCGGCGAGCCCGCCCACGACTGCGGCCAAAGCGACTGCGCCTGCAAGACCCCGACGGCCTGAGAAGATCAACGTCGCTGAAACCGCCTCCGCCTCGTGGAGGCGGGGCTTCACAATGGTGCGAAGTTGATCCCGCCCATGAAGCCCCGCCTCCATGAGGCGGAGGCGGTTTCAGCGACGCCCGCAACCCGTGGCGG
>CAYLSV010000009.1:0-5756 GCA_964386435.1 uncultured Tepidisphaerales bacterium | reverse complement strand
ATGCCCCTGCCCACCAGCACGCCGGTCTCTGTGAAGGTCACGTCGAGCATGCCCGCGAATGTCGCCGCGTGCGTCGCGTTCGCCGGCAGCAGCGGCGGGCCGGCCGGGCAGCTCGATGCCATCGACCGCCTGCGGAAAGGGAAGGTTTTCGAGGGAAAAGCGGGCGAAGTCGCGGTCGAGATGCTCGACGACAAGCTCGCGTTGCTTGTCGCCGGGCTGCCGGGCGATGCGCTGAAGGACTACCGCCACGCCGGCGCGGCGGCGGCCCGGCGGCTGCGGAAAATGAAGGCGGCCAAGGCCGCGCTGCTGCTCGAAGACGCCGACGCCGACCAGGTGGAGGCGGCCGTCACCGGGTTCGTGCTCGCCAGCTTCGACTTCGCCGAGCACCGCGGCACCGCCGCCCAGGGCGAGGCGGCGAACAACCTCGCGCTGCACGTCGTCACCGACAAGGCGAACAAGAAGGCCGCCGACCGCGGGGCGGCGCTGGCGACGGCGCAGAACTTCGCCCGCACCATCGCCACCCGCCCCGGCAACGAGCTGCACCCGCCGGCGCTGGCGGACCTCGCCAAGCAGATGGGCAAGGAGTTGGGCCTGGGCGTGAAGGTGCTGGATGAAAAGCAGGCGGCGCGGCTGGGCATGGGCGGCCTGATCGGCGTCGGCCAGGGCAGCGGCAAGCCGCCGCGGATGATCGTCCTCGAGCACAAGCCGGCCAAGATCAAAAAGGGCGAGCGGCCGCTGCTGGTGGTGGGCAAGAGCATTACGTTCGACACCGGCGGCATCAGCATCAAGCCGTCCGCCGGCATGGGCCGCATGATCTTCGACAAGTGCGGCGGCATGGCCGTGCTCGGACTTATGCACGCTGTGGCGTCGCTCGGCACCAACCGCCATGTCATCGGCATTCTGGCCGCGGCGGAGAACATGCCCGGCCCCGACGCCTACCGGCCGGGCGACGTGCTGAAGATGTTCAACGGCGTGACCGTCGAGATCACCAACACCGACGCCGAGGGGCGACTGGTGCTCGCCGACGCCCTCGCCTGGGGCATCAAGACGTACAAGCCCGCCGCGTGCGTCGACCTCGCCACCCTCACCGGCGGCTGCGTCGTGGCCCTGGGCGAGCAGCGTGCCGGCGCGTTCGGCCGCCACGACGACTTCTGGGAAACCGTCCGCGCCGCCAGCGACCACGCCGGCGAACCGCTCTGGCGTTTGCCCATCGGCGAGGACTTCGCCGAGCAGTTGCGAAGTGCCCAAAGCGCCGACGTCGTCAATTCCCCCGGCCGCTGGGGCAGCGCCTGCACGGCCGCGGAGTTCCTCTCGCTGTTCGTCCCCGAGGACACCAAGTGGCTCCACCTCGACATCGCCGGCCCCGCCGAGACGAGCAAGGATCTGCCCCTGTACGCGAAGGGTGCCACCGGCTTCGCCGTCCGCACATTGGTGAAGCTCGCCGAAGGGTAATCATCCGGCACCACGTCGTAACCGCGGAGTGCAATGGCAGGGCCTAGTTATTCTACAATGCTCTCACGGGTCTGGATCTCGGCCCGCTACTTTGCAGTGCTGTGGGTAATCTGCTTCTTCACGTACTTCACCTGGGAGGACGAAGCGACCTGGGTCAGGGTTGCGCTGGCGGTGCTACTCGCTCCATTCCCGTTCGCCCTCTTGCTGAATCGCCGGGTCGCACGCTGGATGGCGCATCAGGAAGCGCTGGCGTGGCGCTATAAACGCGGTCGTCGCTGAATCCGCCTCCGCCTCGTAGAGGCGGGGCTTCACGAGCGGGGTTGAGCCGCACGCATTGTGAAGCCCCGCCTCTCCGAGGCGGAGGCGGGTTCAGCGACGCTCGGTTTGTAAAAACGGGTTGCCGGGATCATAATTCGAGCGGGCGCGTCTGTACCTGTAAATCCCCGATCCGCAGCCACAGGGCGCGTGCTCCAACCACGATCCGTACGGGGGTGCACGTTGGCGGAGCAATGTCGGGAGGTGGCCGGCTCAGCTCGCGCCGTCGCCGGAGGCTTGGCGTTGGCGGACGGCGCGGTCGGCTTCGTCATAGGCGTCGTCGGGCTTGACGCGGCCGCGGTCGAGGTCGCCCCAGATGGCCATCAGTTCCTGCCCCGGCTCGCCGAGGGCGCTGCCGAGCAGGGCCTCGCGGTCGGCTTCGGCGCCGAGGCCCAGGAGTTCGTCGAGCTGTTCGAGGTACATCTCCTGCGAGACGGTGTCGCTCTCGATCATCTGGCTGATTTTGGCGACGTCCTTCTCGCTGACCTTAAGGCGGCCGAAGGTGGCGGCCTTGCCTTCGTTCTCGCGCATCATGCGTAGCCGGCTGACGGTGAGCAGCTCTTTGCCGCGGACGGTCAGTTCGCGGGCGGCCAGCAGCTGCTCCTGGCTCTTCATCTCGAAGTCCTGAGCGAGGGCCCGGCGGAGTTCGGGCGACTTCGTCTCGCCGCCCTGCTTGAAGATTTTTTGCTTGGCCGTGGCGGCGTCTTCGACCTTTTTCATCAAGCGGTCCCGCTGCTTGCCGATCAGGATCTCCTCGCGGCGCAGCTCCTGCCGGCTCAGCTCGCTGAGCGACTTGGTCTTGCCGAAGAGTTCGTCGATGAGGGCCATGAAGACTTGGTGACTTGGTGAGGTTTGAATTGGTGAGGTGGGTTAACCGGGCTCGGGTTCGGCCCGTTTTTGCGGGGCGGCGGTTTGGGGTTGGCGTTGGGGGGTGGCGGGTTGGGCGGGGGCGTCGGGGGCTTGTTCCTCCGGCACCTCGGTGGCGGCTTCGAGTTGCTCGTACAGGGCCTGCTCCTCGTCGGTCATGCCGCTGACCGAGACGCCGGCGACGCTGTCGGCCAGCTCGCTGCCGGCTTGGAGATCGGCCAAGACCTCCTCGGCCTTGGCGGCGTCCTCGGCCATCTCCTCGGCGTTGGGCAACGCGGCCGTCTCGCCCTGGCGGACGAGTTCCATGTTGTGCAAATGCGTGCCGACGACGTTGATCTGCTGGTTCAGGACGGTGATGAGCTGCTGCTTGCGGCCGAGGTCCTTTTGCAGCTGCAGGATCTGGCTGGTCAGGCGGCGCTTGGCGATTGGGTTGTCGCTGGTCTTGAACGTCTCGCGCAGCTCAGCTTCCTTGGCCTCGAGGACGCCGATCTCGTCGTACTGGGCATCACGTTGCTGGGCGAGGGCGGCGCGGCGTTCGGAGAGGAAGGCGACCTTCTTCTCCGCCTCGCCGCGGTTGGTGAACAGGCTCTTGAGTTTGTCCATCATCGGCATGGCGGGTGGGGTCGAGAGGGCGGCGCTGGAGGTGCCAAGGCCGGCCCCCTCGCGGTACATCACGGCGTGGCCGTCGAGCGTCTTGACCGTCAGCCCCGGCGACTCCTTGGCGAAACTCTTGGCCTCGGCGGCGACGAGCTTGGGCGGCAGCTTCAGCTCCTGGGCCACCTTCTCCAGCGACACGCCGCCGGTCAAGAGGTCCAATTGCTTCTCGGCCAGCGAATCGCGGACCCGCCGCCGCTTGTCCGGCTCGGCCTCGGGGTTGAGCGTGGCGGCGAGGTCTTCCAAACCCTTGGGCGCGGTGATCATCCAGCCACCGGCGCCGTCGGGCTCGGCGAGGAGTTGGGCGCCCTGCTTGTCGCGGTAAACCAGCGCGCGGGCCTCGGGCGTGAAGCCGGCGGTGCTGACGAGGACGGTGGTGACCGGCGCGTTGCCGCTGATCGGCGGGAGGTCGCGCAGGCGGCGCTTGAGCTCGGTTGTCGTGACCGGCGCCGGCGGCACGCCCTCGATCAGTTCGCGCACCGGCGGCAACGCGGCGACGCGGAGGTGGCCCAGCTTCGTCGGGAAAAACAAGAGCGTGCGCCCGCCAAGCGCCACGTCCAGCACCTCGCCCGGCGGCAGCGCCCGCTGCAACTCGGCATCGGGCTTGTTCAGCTCCATCATCAGCCGCTTGGTCTCGATGGTCTGGTCGCTGCGGGTGACGGTGCGGGCGAGCGTGGTCACGTCGCTGCGGCCGCGGCGGGTGTCGATTTTGAGCGTGCCGCGGGCGCCCTCGTTGTTGACGAGCCGCTCGACGTGGCGGAGCAGATCGCGCTCGCCCTCGCGGTGGAAGTTGGGGTCGGCCCGGTTCTCCATGACGTTCACGCCTGCCCCTTCCGCCCGGCGACGAGCAGCCACGTGAGCCCCAAGCCGCACAGCGACCAGCCAAGGTAGCTCAGGATGACGTGCATGTGGCTCACGGTGTGGGCATCCTATCAACCTGATCGGAGTTGCGGGGGAATCGGGCGATCGGCCGGAAGGATCACCCGGTGGCGAAGACTCTGGCATCGCCGGGTTTGTGCGGTGTCGCTGCGGTGCCGCAGGTGGGGCAGAACTTGGCCCCCGGTGCCAGCTCCGTCTCGCAGCGCTCGTTCGGGCACACCCGCCGGCCGATGGTTGATGGCGGCAATTCCTTCCGCCGGGCCAGCCGGTGGCGGCTGCCGCGGGCGGCCTCGATCAACGCTTGGCGGCCCTCGGCCAGGCCCCACCGCCGCAGCGCCCCGCCGACGAGGAACATCGGCACCGCCCAGAACCAGCCCAACGCCCCGAAGATCACCGCCGGCAGCACGAACCGCCACTTCGGCCACGCAACACCCGGCGGGCGGTGCAGGTCGTCGCCCATGACCCTCAGCACCCGCCGCACGCCGCGGCGGTGGCGGGCGAGGTTCAGGTAGAGTGCCCCGTAGCCGACGACGCTCGCCAGCAGGTACGCCCCGCCCCAGAGCGTGGGCCGGGTGAGCATCGGGCGCAGCTCGCCGTTCCAGTAGGTCAAGCCCAAGAGCGCCACCATCGCCCCGGCGGCGAGGTACGCCACGACCTGGTGAGTCGTCCGCGGCCCGCCGGTCCGTGCCGCCGCGTCGGCGTCGACGTGCACGTGATCGGCCACCGCGATCAGCTTGAACCGCTCGGCCCGCGCCCGCTGGTCGAAGCTCGCCGGCCACCGCACCAGCGGCAACACCCCGGCCGACAGCACGCCGCCCACCAGCGTCTTCCAAAGCGGCCACGGCCGGTGGGCGGAGGTCGGCCGCTCGAGCATGTCGAGGGCCTCGGATAGTGCGGCGTCTGGCATTGAACCGACCGCATCGTACCTACCGTCGCCGCGTGGCGAAGAAGGCGCGTCAATTGGTGGATGTCGAGGCGTTGCGGAAGGGCATCCGATTCACCGAAACGGTGCGGGGGCGGCCGCTTGAGTTCCACTCGACGTGGGGCCTGTTCAGCCCGCGGGGGCTCGACGACGGAACGAAGGTGCTGCTGGACCACTTCGAGGCCGGCGAGGCCGATCACTCGTTCGACCTCGGCTGCGGCTACGGGCCGATCGGCCTGGCGATGGCACTCGACGCGCCGCGGGGGCGGGTGACGATGGTGGACCGGGATTTTCTGGCAGTCGAGTACGCCAACCGCAACATCGCCGCGAACCAGCTGCCCAACGCCACGGCCCGGCTCGGGCACGGGTTCGACGGCGTGGACCCGGCCGCCCGGTTCGACAACGTCGTCAGCAACCTGCCGGCGAAGACAGGCGGCGAGATGCTCTCGATCCTGATGCACGATGCCCACCGCCACCTCAAGCCCGGCGGCCGGTTGTGCGTCGTGGTCGTCACCGGCCTCCGCCGATTTATCGAGCGGCACTTCCGCGAGACGTTCGGCAACTACGACAAGCTCAAGCAAACGCCCGGCTACACGGTGGCCGTGGCGGTGCGGGAGAAGTGAGGCGTTGCTGATCATCGTGCGTCGCTGAAGCCCCCACCGCCGCG
>CAYLSV010000008.1:67167-67404 GCA_964386435.1 uncultured Tepidisphaerales bacterium | reverse complement strand
CGGCGGGGCGGGCGGTGGTGCGGGAGGGCGTGCGGCTGGACGTGGCCCCCGGCGTGCCGGCCGTGGCGGTGCAGCCGCGGGCGCTGGAGCAGGCGCTGGCGCTGCTGGTCGGCAACGCCATCGACGCGATGGAGGGCCGCCCGAACGTCGTCTTGCGCATCGGCCACGAGGCGGGGAAGGTGAGCTTCGCCGTGACCGACCGCGGCCCGGGCATGCCGCCGGAGGTGCTGCGGCAGG
>CAYLSV010000008.1:60547-67157 GCA_964386435.1 uncultured Tepidisphaerales bacterium | reverse complement strand
TTTTCACCACCAAGCCCCCCGGCAAGGGCATGGGTCTGGGGCTGTTCCTGGTCCGCCTCACCGCCGAGCGGAACGACGGCACGTTCGTCATCGACTCCCGCCCCGGCGCCGGCACGACGGCCGTGCTCACGCTCCCGGCCGCGAGCGGTTAAGTCGCGTCGCGTTCTGCCCGATGCGTGAGATGGGACGTGCGGCACGGTGCCGACGCCCTAACCATTTACCGGGAGAAAACGATGAGCGAGCAAGAACTGCCCCTGAAGCCTGAGAACAAGAAGGTCCGCCGCTACGCGTTGGCGTTCACGGCCGCGTGCCTGGCCCTGCTGTGCGCCGCCGGCAGTGCCGGTTTGCTGGCGGCGTGAGCGCGGGGCAACCCGATCCGCTGCGGAAGTGGAGAGCCGACCGCAGGTTCCGAATTCGGAACCTGCGGTTTGGCGTGCGCCGGGTGCGAATCGTCCTTTGAAGTCGCATCTTGCGGTTGGGCGAGAAGCCGCTCTCCCCGCGGCTTCTTACAACGTGTGTCGCGTCATGCGGTCACCTCATGCCGCGTCGTCGTCGGTGGGTTCGCCGAACAGGTCGGTGCCGATGCGGATGAGGGTGGCCCCTTCGGCGATGGCCGGCTCGAGGTCGCGGCTCATGCCCATTGAGAGGTGGCGGAAGCCTTCGCCGCCGATCTCGGCCTTTTTCATGTCGTCGAAGATGTCGCGCAATCGGTTGAAGGTCTGCCGGGCGGCCTGCGCGTCGGCGTCGATGGCGGCCATGGTCATCAAGCCGGCCAGCCGCAAATTGGGCAGCGTGGCCATTTCCTCGCCGAGGTGTGACGCGGCCCCCACGGCGACGCCGGCTTTTTGCCCCTCGTCGGAGCAGTTCACCTGCAGCAGCACCGCCTGCTCCTTGCCGATCTTGGTCGCCTGCTCGCTGATCTCCTCGGCCAGCCGCAGCGAGTCGACGCTGTGGATCAAACTCGTGTGCGGCAGGAGTTGGCGGACCTTGTTCCGCTGCAAGCGGCCGACCATGTGCCAGCGGAGGCGGTCGGGGACCTTGCCCTCGCCGCCCAGGGTGCGGCGGCGGGCATGGTACTCGTTGAGCTGCGGGGCCCGCTGGGCGAGTTGCTGCACGCGGTTTTCGCCGAAGTCGGCCAGCCCGAGGTTCATCGCCTCGCGGATCTGCTCGGGGGCGGCGTGTTTGGTCACGGCGATCAGCAGCACGCCCACCGGGTCGCGGCCGTGGTCGGCACACGCCTTGGCGATGCGGTCACGCACGGACTGGAGCTTGTCAGGAAGAGTTGCCTCGGCCACGGGGGGAGTGTAGCGAGGGAAGTGCTGGCGGAAGTGACGAGTGATGAGTTGCCGAGTGGTGAGTGCCGGACCATGCCGCGCGGCCTTGTCTTTCCGGCATTCATCACTCCGCAGTTCATCACTCGTCACTTCCGCAGCTACGCTGCGGCGTGTGGTTCCGCGATGACGGCAAGGTCGATTGGTCCGCCGCCGAGCGGCATCTGGCGGCGGCGGACCCGGTGATGAAGCAATTGATCGGCATCGCCGGCCCGTGCACGCTGCGGCCGCGGAAGGACGTGTTCGTCGTGCTGTGCCAAAGCATTTTCAGCCAGCAGATCAGCACGGCCGGGGCGACGACGCTGTTCGGGCGGTTCCGCGAGCATTTCCCCCGCAAACGCCCGACGCCGCCAACGGTCCTGGCGGCCCTCACCGGCGGCCTGGACGACGAGACGATCCGCCACTGCGGCATCAGCAGGCAGAAAAGAAGCTACCTGATCGACCTGAGCGAGAAGATTATCGACGGCGAGCTGAAGCTCAACCGCCTGGGCCGGCTCGACGACGAGGCGATGATTCTCGAACTGACGAAGGTGAAGGGCGTCGGCCGCTGGACGGCCGAGATGATCCTGATGTTCTGCTACGGCCGCCCTGACGTGCTGCCGGTCGACGATTTGGGCGCCCTCGAAGGCGCCCGCCGGGCCTACGAACTGCCGGAACGTCCGACAAAAAAACAGTTCCGCGAGATGGCCCAGCCGTGGCAGCCGTGGCGGAGCATTGCCACCTGGTACCTCTGGCGCGGCGGCAAAGGCGAGTGATTTACGCCGCCACCGGCACCGGCACCTCGACCTGCACCAAGGCCCAAAGCTGGGCGTCGGCGAAATCCTCGTGATCCTGCCAATCCTCAATCCGCGACGGCGTCGGGATTGGGTCGCCGTCTTCCAGCATGCCCTCCATGTGCATCGTGATGGCCTCCACCACCATGTCGAGGGCCTCGGCATAATCGTCGCCGGCGCTGATGCAGCCGGGCATGTCGGGCACCGAGACGCCGTAGCAGGAGTCAGGGTCTTTGTGAATGGCAACCGGATAAATCAATCTCATCATTCACCTCGTCTTCGGATCCAGTCCTGCCTGCCGCAGCACGCTGCGCACGGTGCCGGGAGGAACATCTCTTCTTGGGTGGACGATTGTAACGCGGCCGGGCCGCTCGTCGTGCTTGAAATGCCGGTGGCTCGATCCGCTGCCCTTGATCGGATACCACCCGTGCTGCTCGACGATCTGGATGAGTCGGCGACTGGTCATCGCGGCATCAGTATATGGCCGGGCACGCAGGTTGCTGCCTGCCCCGCGTGGTCAGGCTCAACCTCCCCGAACTCGGTCTCGTGTGCCTTTCCAGCGACGGGCAGTGCCGGTACCGCGCGATCACCCGGGCCCGGTTTCTCTCGCTCGGCCCGACCCAGCGGCCGGCGGAATTGCGGCGGATTTACTGGCAAAACCTCCGCCACCTCGACTGGACGCTGGGCTACTGCCACCGGCGGGGCATCAAACTCTACCGCATCAGCTCCAACATCTTTCCGCTCTCGGACTACGCCACCGGGCAGAAGGTGCTGGAGAGCATGGCCGCCAACCTCGCCGGCGTCGGCCGACGGGCCAAGCGCCTGGGCATCAGGCTCGTTATCCACCCGGACCAGTTCTGCGTCCTCAACGCCGAGCGAAGAAAGGTCTGCCGGACCAGCACGATTATCCTGGAAAAGCACGGCCTCGCGTTCGACCTCATGGGCCTCTCGCGGACGCCCTGGAACCTCATGAACATCCACGGCGGCAAGGCCGGGCGGGCCGATGAGCTTGTCGCCGCCATCGAGCAATTGCCCGAGTCGGTCCGTGGCCGGCTGACGCTGGAGAACGACGAGTACAGCTACTCGGCCGCCGACATCCTCGACGTCTGCCAACGGGCGAAGGTGCCCATGGTCTTCGACTGCCACCATCACGTGATCAAGGAAGAACTCGACGATTACGCCCACGAGTCGGTCACCGAATACACCCGCCTTGCCGCCGAGACGTGGCCCCACCCGGACATGGCCCTCTACCACGTCTCCAACGGCGACGCCGCGTTCCGCGACCGCTACCACAGCCAGTTCATCACCATGATGCCCCCCGCCTACCGCCACATCCCGTGGCTCGAGGTCGAGGCCCGCGGCAAGGAACAAGCCATCGCCGCCCTGCGAAACGAGTGGCCCCAAGCCACCGGTCCCGCCGACGACTTCCCCCTCCGCAAACCCACCGCCGCGGAAAAGCGCGCCGCCGAGGCCGCAGTGGAAGTGTGACGTGGTGAAGTGTGACGTGTTGATTTGCCGAATACGCTGCGGAACCTATCCGGCAAATCAACACGTCATACTTCACCAACTCGAACTTCTCCCTACTCCCCCGCAGCACCTCGTCCACCGCCGCCGAAAAACGTGCCGCCGAGGTGGTGGAAGTATGACGTGGTGAAGTATGACGTGTTGGATTGCCGGAAGAGGCTGCAAGGCGTGTCCGGCAAATCAACACGTCACACTTCACCAAGTCACACTTCCCCACGTCATACTTCACCAAGTCACACTTCCCCTCACTCCCCCCGCAGCACCTCGTCCACCGTCGTCGTGAACGTCGCCAGCGGGGTGTTGCTCACCTCCGGGTTGTCGATCGTCCCGCGGACGCGGATGTTGACCATCTCGTTGCGGGCCGCGGCCAATAAGTCGCCGAAGATCGGGACGTTTTTCAGGCCCGGGTTCTCCGCCTGAAGGTTCAGGTTCACGTTGCCGGTGGCGAAGTCGAGCCGACCGCCGCCGCGCAGGGCGATGTCGCCGCCGGAGATGTCGACGTTCTCGATGAGCAGCGTCTGGTCATCCAGCGCATAGCTCGCCGTCGCCGAGGTGAACCCGCCCTCCTTCGGCAGCGCGAGGCTCACCACCTGCAACACGCCCATCACCAGCGGCAACCGCACCATCGTCCCGCCGCCCACACCCTCGATCCGCACGTCGCCCCTGCCGCGCCGCGACGACGCCTCGCCAACCCGGCCCTCGGCGAACAACGTGGCCGTCACCGCCGCCGTCACCGGCTCGCCCCCCGGTGGCGTCGGCACCAAGAGCCGCGCGTCGGCCTCCCGCAACGTTAAATCCAACGCGTACGCCCGCGGCCCCGCCTCGGGCAGCGTCAGCTCCGCCGACCCCGACAGCCCGCCCCCGGCGAACGTCGCCTGCAACTCGTTGAACTCCAACACGCCCGCCTCCCGCTTAAACGTCGCCGCCACATCCGCCACCGGCCGGCCGGCCATTTGCAGGGTTTTTGCCGATATATCGCCGCCGAGCGTTGTCACCACCTCGTTCCGCACGCTGCCCGCCACCGACAGCGCCGCCGTCGCCTCCGTCACCGGCACGCCCACGCTCAACCCCAACGCCTCGCCTCGCAGCCGCGCGTCAAAGTTCACGTCCGGCGGCGAGCCGTCCGCCAGCAGCAGCACGTCCAGCGTCGGCAGCTCCAGCGACACCACGCCGCCCAGTTCCAGCTGCGTCACCAGCTCCCGCACCGCCGCCGGCAGGGCGGTCCGCAGATCGTCATCAACCGGCGCGTCCGTCAGCGTCGCCGCCAGCGACCACAGCGTGGCCGGGCCGCGCTGGTCCGTGGTGATCGGTTTGCCATTGCCGCTGACCGTCACGCGGGCGCCGTTTGCGTGTCGCCCAACGACGTCCTCCAAAAACACCCGCTCCGGCGTGACGCGGATTTTCCCGGACAATTCGCCCACTTCGTAAGGCACGCCCGACGGCCGCACCCGCGCCCCGCGCGGCTCGATCGTCGCCTCGAACGCCGCCCCGCGCGGCAGCTCACCCTCGATGAACGCCAGCCCGCCGTCGTAATTTAGCGCCACGTCGGCCGCCCCTTCGATCGCCAGCCAGTCCCACGCCGCCCGTGCGTTCTCCGGCAAATCGTCCCGAAGTTCCGGGGAAAATGCGACTTCGCTCGCCGTCACGTCCAACGCCAGCCGCGGCTCGTCGCCCAGCGTCAGCGTGCCCGTTGCCGTGGCCGAGCCGCCGCCGACGATGTCGCCGCCGGCGTTCTCGATCGTCAGCAACGCCGGGGTCACGCGGAATTCGGCCGCCGCATTCTCCAGCGCCAGCTCGCCGCCAAGCGGCCGCAGCGTCGCCTGCTTCGCCTTCACCCTGAAGTCGAAGCTCGGCTGCGCCGACGTCTCGCCCGGCCGCACCTCGCCCGCCACGTCCACCAGCCCGCCCGGCCGTAACCGCCCCAGCGCCGCCCGCGCCTCGAGTGGCAACGCCGCGATCAACTCCTCGTCGATCGGCACATTCTCCGCAGAAATCGTCAAAGTCGGCCGCACCGGCTGGTCGTTGCCCCACTCCACCCGGCCGCCGAGCTTGCCGCGCGCCTCGCCGTCGCCGAACGTGAGATCGCGGATGAACGCCACGTCCTGCCCGACCTCCACGACGCCCCGCAGGTTGTCGACCGGGTACGGGAACCCGTCGAACCGCCCGGCCCCGTCGGCGAGGTCGAGCCGCGTCGAGATCGACCACCGCTTGTCCCGCCCCTCGGGTCGGCTGACGTCGACGGTCACGTCGCCCCGCGCCCGCACGTCGGCGAACGTGCCGCTGCCATCGAACGTCGCCACAATCTGCCGCACCGGCCCCGGCAGGGCGGCGATGAGCGCGTCGTCGAGCGAGACGTCGGACGCCCGGATTTGCAGGGCGAAACCGGCCTTGTTGTCCAGCGGCTGGATGGTGCCGTCGACCTGCACGACGGCGTCGGCGTTCACCGACCCGGTTGGCCCGACGCCGCGCAGGCCGTAGAGCGTCACGCGGTCCTGATCGGCCGCCTCGTCGCGGTCAATGGCGATGGTGCCGGTGGCGCGGGTGATCGGGTAGGGCAATCGGTCGAGCCGGAAGTTGCCGTCGAGCACGGCCAGCTCGCCCTCGACGACCGGCCGCCCGCCGGGCTCGTCGCGCTTGAGGCTCACGTCCAGCCGCGCCCGGCCTGAGGGTCGAAACCGCCGCCACACGTCGCGCACCTGATCCGGCAAACCCGGCAAATATGCCGGTTCTTCGGGCAAAACGAACGCCTGGCCGCGTGGCGTCCGCAGCCGGATGTCCAGCGGCACCGCCGGGCCGTAGCCGTCGATAATGCCGTCGATCCGCAGCGGCGAGCCCTCGAGTTCGCCGATCAGGTTCGAGATCGTCACGCCGCCCGGCCGCAGACGGACCATGCCGCGGACCCGCTCGAGCGTCAGCGGGTCGGGCCGCAGGTACCGCAGCATCTGCCCGCGCCACGCTTCGGGCAGCGCCGACTGCTCGACG
>CAYLSV010000008.1:49431-60537 GCA_964386435.1 uncultured Tepidisphaerales bacterium | reverse complement strand
GCACGAGCAGGGCGACGAGCGTCGCCAGCGCCGCCCGCCGCTCGGTTTGAGCCGGGCTCTGCCACACGTCCGGCGGCACGCGCAGCGACGCGTCCTGCAACGCCACGGCCACCTCCCACGAATCGTCGGCCGGTTGCCACACGATTTCCGGCACGTCGAGCTCGCCGTCGATGTTCAGCCGCTCCCACCATCGCCGTACCTGGCCGGGCAGGATGTCGAGCACGTCGTCGTCGCCCAGCGCCAACCCGGCGACCTGCACCGTCACCGTGCCGCCGATCGGGTCGATGAGCCCGGTCGCCCGCGGCCCTTCGCCGCCGCGGCGGCCGCGGCTTTGGAGCTGCACGGTGTACGTGCCGTCGGCGGCGGGCAGCAGTTGGGCCTCGACGTCGAACGAACCGGTCATGCCGCCGGGCCGCTCGTAGCTCAGGCTACCGTTGCGCAGAATCACCCGCGGCAGATCCGGCGGCAGCATCGCCGGCCCGGCCGATTCGTCGCCGGCGGGGGGCCGCAGGGCCAGCAGATTCCACGAGCCGGCGTCAGTTTCGACGATGTTCAGCTGCGGGTCGATTGCGGTGAGCGTGCCGAGGCGGATGAGGTTCTTCCAACTGCCGGGCGCGTCGTTGAGTTCCAACCCGACGCGAACCTGCCGGGCGGCGAGCAGCGGGGCGTCGTGCTCCGGCGGGATGAGCTGCACGTCGGTGAGCGATAAGCCGTCGAAGAGGCCGAACGATGCCTGGCCGATGGTCACCTCGCCGCCGAGCCGATCGCCGAGGAACGACTCGGTTTGCTGCCGCAGCCACTCGGGGTGGGTGACGTGTCGGTAGCCGCCCAGGATGCCGATGAGCCCCACGGCCGCGGCGGCGGCGAGCAGGCGTCGGCGGCGCAGTCGGCGTGGACGCACCTGAGCCCCCGGCCGCCACGTTTCGGCCATCACCCGCTCACGGCCGGTCAATCCGCTCCACATCGGCGTCAGAAATCAGTTTATCGGCACGCGGCCGCCAAAGCTCCCACAAAGCCGCCACCCCCGCCGCCGCCAGCACACTCAATAACGGTTCGATTGGCACGCGGTACCGCAAACTGCCCACCGTCAGTGCGTGGCCGAGCGTGAAATAAAGGGCCGGCAGTAGCAGAAAAACCACCTCCCGCCGCCGCAGCTTGCCGCCCGCGATGCCGACGATCGCCAAGCCCCACAGCGGGACGGAATAGAGCAACCCGGCGACGATGCGCGGCACGCTTTGGTTCGCCTCGTCCAGCGGCACGGGCGACCACGTCCGCCGCAGCTTCTCGATGGCCAGCTCCGCGACCCGCCACGGGTGCTGCTCGGCAAAGTCGAACGCCCGGTCCTTCAGGTACGCTGCCCGCTGCACCTCGGTCATCCGGCGGAGTTGGGGCAGCATGTTCAGCACCGTCTGATCGCTCGACCCGTCGGCGTCGCCGTTGAGGCCGTCGTAAAGTGTCACGCCGCCGTTGGTCGTCGTCCAGATCCACGCATCGACGACCAGCTTGTTCCGCACCGCCCACGGCAGGAGGGCGATCACGGTGAGCAGCGCACAAGTCGCCAGCGGCGGCAGCGGCCAGCGGCGGGCGGCAGTGAACGGGTGCCGCTGGTGCAGCAGCACCGAGAACCCGCCCAACAGCGTCGGCAGCACGATGGCCGACGGCTTGACGAAGATCGCGGCGATCAGCAGGAACAGCCCGAGCCACCACATCACCCGCCGCGTTGCGCCCACGCCGGCCAAGAGCGCAACGCCCCACGCCAGCAGGGCGGTGAACAGCGTCTCGGTTAGCACCAGCCCGGTGAAGTACGCCAAAAACGGCGAGAACGCCACGAACCCGCCGCCGACGAGGGCGAACCGCCCCAGCCCCAGTTGCCGCCCGAGCAGCACGATGGCCGTCACCGTCGATGCGTCGATCAGCATTTGCACCCACCGCACCACCTCCACGCTGCCGCCGCACAGCGCCACCAGCAGCGGGTAGCCCGGCATCCGATAACTCCGCACCTCGTCGGCAAAACGCGAATCGACAAAGCGCAACCCCTCGCCGCCGAGCAGCGAGTCGGCCAGCGCCACGTACTCCGCCTGATCCGGCAGCGCCGACAGATCGTCGCTCGCCGTCAGCACGAACGGCACGCGCACGACCACCGCCGCCAGCAGCAGCAGCCACAACCCCCACCGCACCGGCGGCGCCTCAGGCTGGACGGCTCGGAACACGCGGCGAGTGTACGGTTTTACCGGACCCGGCGGAAAACTCGACTCCCGCCGCCTTCGGACGAACCCTGTGGCGAGATGTGGGTCGCCCTCACCATCGCCACGCTGTTGCTGCTGAGCCCAGCCACCCGGCCCGCCGCCGAGCGGGAGCGGCATCTGGTATTGCTCGACTTCGACCGCCCGGAGGACGCGGCGTTCGTCCGCGGCGGCGATTTGGCCGAGGGCCACGACGGCCAAGGCTGGGCCGGCGGCACCGGCGGGGCGGTGCAGCTTCGGCTGACGCACTTGCTGCCGCGCGGCGGGTGGCCGCTCTTGGCGCTGCGGGCGCGGGGCGCGGGCACGCTCATCATGACCTCCGACGCCGGCACCACCGAGCAGCCGATCGGTGCGGCGTGGCAATGGATCGTCTTCCCCGCCGCCGACGTGATTGATCTGGCCGGCGACTTTGTGATCGACGACGTCCGCGTGCTCGACAACCGGCTCGATCTGGCCAATCTCACCGGCGAGGGCGAGCCCGGCGGCTGGGCCGTGCGGCGGGCCGGGCTGACCACCACCGCCACGACCGACGACGGCCAGACGCACACGTTCGACGGCTTGCTGCCGGTGGACGAGGCGAACCGGTTGCGGCTGCGGCTGGGCGGCGTCACGCTTTACCGCCACGGCCGCCGGCTGCCCGGCGACGAGGTGACGCCGGTTGACATCACGCCCATCAGCGGCGTCCGGCTCGACCGCACCGCCGAGGGCGACTCCGACGGCGACGGCTTCGACGAAACGCGCGGCAGCCACCGCCTGATCGCCACCGGCGGGCGGTTCGCTTTTCGCCTGACCCCGACCGTCGGCCCGGCGACGCGGCCGACGTTCGAGATCGAGAACGTGCCTGAGGGCGAGGTCCGCGTGACGTTCGACGGCGCGACCACCGCCGAGGTCGCGCGGCTGGAGGAGGGCGGCGTGTTGATCGTCCTGCCGGGCGCGTTCGTCGAGCCGGCAGAGGTCCGCGTTCGGGTGGTGGCGGCCGCTTCACCGACGACCTCGGCGAGCCGATAAGACCCGTGTGACCTCCCCCGACCGCAGTTCGTTCAGCAGTGGCCCCAAACCCTGGGAACGCCGCAGCGTCGGCCGCCGCGCGCTGGGCGGGGTGGGCCGGGTGATTGATTTCCGCAGCCGCATCGCCTTGGCCGCCGGCGGCCTCGTGGGCATCACGGCAGTCGGCGTGCTGAGCGTCGAGCAGATCGCCGACGATTTGGTCGCCACGCCGGAGGAGGCGCAGACGATTATGCTCTCGGCCATCGTCGGGTTGTCCGTGCTGGCGGCGGTGATCATGCTCGTGTTCGTCCGCCTGACATTGCGGCCGCTGGCGAAGATGGCTACAGCGTGCGACGCCGTGGCGGCGGGCGAGTCGGCGTTCGGTCAAGTCGGGTTCGACCGCCGCCGCACCGACGTGCTGGGCCGCTTCGCCCGCAGCGTCGGCACGCTGGCCGACTCGGTGGCCGAGCACGAGAAGCGGGCCGACGACGCCACCCGCGCCGCGGCCGAGCAGACCCGCCGGTTGCAGGCCCAGGTCGCCGACCACGCCGCCCGCTTCGAGAAGGCCAATGCCCAACTTGCCGGAGAAATTGCCGAGAAAGAGGACTTTCTGCGGGCCGTCAGCCACGATTTGAACGCGCCGCTGCGCAACATCGCCGGCATGGTCGCGATGATCCAGCGCAAGCACGGTGACACGCTCGACGCCGACGTCGCCAAGCGGCTCGAGCGGGTGCAGAAGAACGTCGAGCACGAGGGCGAGCTGATCAACGACCTGCTCGATTTGAGCCGGATCAAGACGCAGATGCCGGGGCAAAGCGAGCTGGAGGTGCTCGACCTCGAGAAGCTCGTCTGGGATCTGCGCGGCGTACTCGAGAACGACCTCCGCGAGGCGGCGATCGAGCTCAAGCTCGACGCGTGCCTGCCGAAAGTGCGGTGCGATCTACAACGCATGCGGCAGGTGTTCCAGAACCTGATCGACAACGCCATCAAGTACATGGGCGACGGCTCGCCCGGCGACGACGGCGTGCGGCGGCGGGAGATCGGCGTCGGCTGCCGGCGGGTCGGCGGGGAGGTGGAGTTCTGGGTCCGCGACACCGGCCGCGGCATTGCCGCCGAGGACATCGACAAGGTGTTCTACGTCTTCCGCCGGGCGAAAAACCACGGCGACGCCCCCGGCAAGGGCGTGGGCTTGGCGAGCGTTAAGAGCATTATCCAGACGTACAACGGTACCATCGGCGTCGAGAGCGAGCTGGGGCGGGGCAGCACGTTCCGGTTCACGATCAACGCCGCGTTCCTCGCCGAGTCGGGCGACGACGGGCTCAAGCCGCTGTTCGGGCAAGCCGATCAAACGGTGGGCGCCGCCGCCTGATTTCCCCCCGGAACTCCCGCCATGCAACCTGATTCCCCGAGTTCGCCCGACACCGACGCGCCGCTGGAGATGCCCGCGCCGCGGTTGGCGCGGGTCATGCTCATCGACGACGACCCGGACTGCCGACTGCTGGCCAAGGACGCGCTGGACGAGCTGGGCGTTGAATGCGACATCATCGAAGCCGGCAGCGCCGAGGAGGCGCTCGCCACGCTGGGGGTGAGTGAGGGCAACGAGCCGGCGACGCCGGATCTGATTTTCCTCGACGTCGAGATGCCGGGCATGAACGGCCTCGATTTGCTCGAGCGGTTGCGGCAGGTGCCGGCGCTGGCGAACGTGCCGGTGGTGATGGTCACGGGCGTGGCCGACGACGCCCACATGCGGACGGCCGCGGCCCGAGGTGCCAACAGCTACAACGTCAAGCCGCACGACGCCGCCACGTTTCTCGACCTCATCGGCCAGAGCGTCGATTACTGGCTCAACGTCCATTGCCGCCCCCGCCGCTCGGCCTGAAGTTCTCGCCGCTGTCCTCAGAAGAATCACGAACCACCGCGATGAACGACGCCCCCGATCAACTTCCCCAACTGCTCGTCGTCGAGGACGATCCCGACCAGCAGGATTTGCTCCGCGACGTGCTGGAGGACGCCTTCGGCATTGGCAGCGTGAGCGTCGCCAGCTCCAAGGCCGAGGCGCTGCAGCACGAGTTCAGCGAGTACGACATCGTGCTCACCGACTACAACCTGCCCGACTGCACCGGCATGGACATCCTGGCGTTGGTGCAGGGCACGAGCCGCACGCCGGTCATCATGATCACCGGCGAGAACGTCGGCGAGTACGCCGCGCAGGCGATCGAGCTGGGGGCGGTCGACTACGTGGTCAAGACGCCGACGTACCTCGACACCGTGCCGCTGGTGGTGAAGAAGAACCTCGCGCTGCACAACGTCCTGCGGCAGCGGGAGAGCACGCACGCCCAGCAGCTGACGAAGATGGAAAAGGACCTCGCCGAGAGCGCCGAAAAAGCGGCGACCGACCCGATGACCGGCCTCTACAACCGCCGGGCGTTCGGCGAGGTGTTTGACCAAGTCTTCGCCGAGGCCGTCCGCTACCGCACGCCGTTGTCGGCGGTCATGCTCGACATGGACCGATTCAAAACGCTCAACGACACGCTCGGCCACGCCGCGGGCGACGAGCTGATCAAGCTGTGCGGCCGATGCATCAAGGCGAACCTCCGCCGCATGGACATCGGCGCCCGCTACGGCGGCGACGAGTTCGTGCTGCTGCTGCCCAAGGCGGAGGCGCAGCTGGCGACCTCGATCATGACCCGGCTCCGCGAGCAGTTCTGGGACGACGCCGCCGCGCTGCTGGAG
This sequence comes from uncultured Tepidisphaerales bacterium, assembly GCA_964386435.1. Classification (GTDB taxonomy): domain Bacteria; phylum Planctomycetota; class Phycisphaerae; order Tepidisphaerales; family Tepidisphaeraceae; genus CAYLSV01. The sequence goes on along the minus strand of CAYLSV010000008.1, from coordinate 54,574 downwards.
CGGCCCGAGGGCGTGACGATGAGCATTGGCATCGCCGACCTCGCCGCGTGCCAGGCGAACACCCCGGCCGAACTGCTGGAAGCCGCCGACGCCGAGCTGTACCGCGCCAAGGACGCCGGCCGCGACTGCATCCACGGCACCGACTTCTGCCTGCCGCGCAACGTGGCGGCATGAACCCGCTTGGGGTGAATATCGCTGAAAACCCCCATCGCTGCGTAGCAGCGGGGCTACGTCCGATCTTCAACATTCTGAGGGGTTTCAGCGACGCCCGCACCTCCCGCCGGTTCCGCCTCATCCTCGGGCAGCCGCAGCGAGTTGATCATTGCCCGCACTTCCTCGGGCGGTTGCTTGAAGAACGGCATGAGCGCAAGTGTCACGCCGAAGTTCAGCAGCATGCCGACGGTGCCAATGCCCTTGGCGTCAATGCCGAAGAACCAGCGCCCGCGCAGGTAGCTGCCCGGTTCGCCGAACAGCAGGGCGGCGACGTCGTTGCCCAGCACCGCGTCGCCGGCCTGCGTCAGGATGTAGAAGCCGGTGAAGCCGATGCCCAGGATCATGCCCACCACCGCCGGCACCGCCGAGAGGCGGGTCGTGAACACGCCAAGCACGATGGCCGGGAAAAAGCTCGCTGCCGCCAAGCCGAACGCGAAGGCGACCACTTCCCCCATAAAACCCGGCGGATTCACGCCAAAGTACCCGGCCACCATCACCGCCAGCGCGATGACGACCCGGCCGACCAAGAGCCGCTGCTTCTCGCTCGCCGCGGGGTTGAGCAGCCGGTAGTAGATGTCGTGGGCCACGCTCGACGACACGACCAGCAGCAAACCGCTCGCCGTCGAGAGCGCCGCCGCCAATCCGCCCGCGGCGACGAACGCCACGATCCAGTTGGCCAAATTCGCCATCTCCGGCGTCGCCAGCACGATCAAGTCGGCGTCGGGCTGCGTCGCCATGCCGAGTTCGAGAAGCCGTTGCCGCGCCGCCGCGCCGCCGCCGGCTTCGGCGACCCAACCGGTCGGATCGGCCGCCACCGCCTCGCGCACGGCCACCGGGATTTTTGACAAGTTGACGAGTTCGTTCGTCTCGTCCGCCGAGAACCGCACCGTGCCGTCGCCGTCGAAGTCGGCCCACGCGATGAGCCCACTCGACTCGTTCCACGAGCGATACCACTGCGGCAATTCTTCGGCCGTCTTGCCGTTGAGGCCGGCGGTCGGGTCGATCATGTAGTACCGCGCGAACGCCCCGACCGCCGGGGCCGAGAGGTAGAGCACGGAGATGAACAAGAGCGCCCAGAACGCCGACCACCGCGCCGCGGCCACGTTCTTGACGGTGTAGAACCGCACGATCACGTGCGGCAGCCCCGCCGTGCCGGCCATGAGGGCGAGGGTGACGCACAGCACGTTGAGCATCGACCACCCGCCGACGAACGGCTCGGTGTAGCTGCCGAAGCCGAAGTCGGCGTTGATCTGGTTGAGCTTGTCGAGCAAGAACGGCCGGGCCGGGTCGACGCTTTCCACCACCCGGCTGCCCAAGCCGAGCTGCGGGATCGGCGTGCCGGTGAGCTTGATGCTGATGGCGATCGCGGGGATCAGGAACGCCGTGATCAGCACCCAGTACTGCGCGACCTGCGTCCACGTGATGCCCTTCATCCCGCCCAGCACCGCGTAGAACAGGACGACGATCATGCCGATGAACACGCCCGCCTCGACGGAGACTTCCAGGAACCGGCTGAAGACAATGCCCACGCCGCGCATCTGCCCGGCGACGTAGGTGAAGCTCACGAACAGCGCGCACAAGACGGCCACGAGCCGGGCGACGTTGCCGCGGGTCGGGTAGCGGTCGCCGATGAAGTCGGGCACCGTGTAGCTGCCGAAGCGGCGCAAATACGGCGCGAGCAGCAGCGCCAGCAGCACGTACCCGCCGGTCCAGCCCATGAGGTAGACGCCCCCGGCGTACCCGCTGATCGAGATGAGCCCGGCCATCGAGATGAACGACGCGGCGCTCATCCAGTCGGCCGCCGTCGCCATGCCGTTGGCCGTCGCCGGGACGCTGTTGCCGGCGACGTAAAACCCCTTCGTGTCCTTCACCCGGCTCAGCCACGCGATCAGCAGGTACAAGCCGAAGCTCAGGCCGACGAAGATGTAGGTCCAGGTCAGCGTGCTCACTTGCCCACCTCCCGCCGGTACCGCCGGTCGATGATCGACATGCCCACGGCGTAAATCAGGATCAGCACGACGAAGACAATGATCGCCCCCTGCTGCGCGAACCAGAACCCCAGCGGGTAGCCGCCGAGCCTGATCGGCTTGAGCATGTCGGCCAAGAGCACGCCGCACCCCAGCCCCACGACGGCCCACACGATCAGCAGCGAGACGGTCAGCGTGATCGTCGCCCGCCAATGCCGCCGCCCGGCTTGTTCTTTATCTGTCATACGGCTCCTCCGGCGCAAAGCGTAACCGGCCGCTGAACCTGAACCAAACCGATCAAACCTCCAGAGAAGCCGCGGGCGCGGGTAAGAGTTCATCTTGCATGCTGTTCTAAACTCGCGTTATGCCGTTCCTGCTCGTGCTGCTGCTCGCCCTTGCCCCGGTCACGCGGCCGGCGGATTTGCCGGAGTTCGTGGAGTTTGATCTGCCCATGCCCGTGCTGCTGGGGCCGGCGGGCGTCGAGCGGTTGCGGGCGATCGTCGAAGCGCAGCCGGTGGCGTTTGCGGCAATGCGGGCGGAGGCCGAGGCGGCGGTGGACGTGGTGCCGAGCCCGATCGCCGAGATCAAGTACGAGGGCCACGTCAGCAACCACCCCGACCGGCGGCGGACCGCGTTCCATTTGCAGGACATGCGCCGCCTCCACGCCCTCAACTGGGTTGCGGCGGTGACCGGCGAGCCGCAATACCTCGACGCCGCCCGGCAAATCGTGGCGGCGTGGGTGCCCGTCTCCCGGCCGACGGGCAACGACGTCAACGACAACAAGCTCAACCCGATCATCGTCTTCTACCACCTGTTCAAGGACGATCTGCCGGCGGGCGAGCGGGCCGCGACGCGGGCGTGGGTCGAGCAGTTGCTCGACGTGCACGAGCAGCACATGTCCCGCGACGGGCAGGGCAACCGCTTCGCCAAACGGGTGAAGCTGGTCGCCCTCGCCGCCATCGCGCTCGACGACAAGGCGGCCGTCGAGGCAAGCACCAAGGCGTTGCGGGCCTACCTCGCCCGATCGCTGCGGGCCAACGGCACGAGCTTCGATTACGAGCAACGCGACGCCCTGCACTATCACGTCGGCGGGCTGGACATCCCGATGGAAGTCGCCCTCAACCTCGCCGCCAACGGCGACCCGGCAGCACTCACGTTGTACGCCACCCCGATCGCCGAGGGGCCAAACACCGGGGCGTCTTTGAAGAAAAGCGTCGCGTTCGTGCTGCCGTACGCCCGCGGCGAGAAGGTGCACCCCGAGTGGCGCAACAGCCGCGTGCCGCTGGACCGCCAGCGGTGGGAATCGGGCGATCCCTACTACCGCCCCGGCAAGCCGTACGACCCGAGCCACGCCGCGAAGCTGATCCGCCTCGCCAGCGCGTTCGACCCGGCACTGCGGGGGCTGGCCGCCGATCTCGCGGCGACGGACACGCCGGAGGACGCATGGACCGTCCAACTCATCGAAGCGGCAACGCCCGCCGCGGAGTGACCATTCACGAAGTCAAACCATCAGAACAAGCTGAACAGCAGGTACGCCACCGGTGCCGCCAAGAGCGGCGAGTCGATGACGTCCAGCACGCCGCCGAAGCCGGGGATGCTTTGGCCCGAATCCTTCACCTGGGCGTCGCGCTTGAGCATGCTTTCCAGCAAGTCGCCGCCTTGGCCGACGAGGCCGAGGATCGCGCCGAAGATCGCGCCCTTCCACCACGGCAGGCCGTCGTCGATGAAGCCGGCGACAATGGCCCCGACCGCCGCCGCCGTGAGGACGCCGCCGGCAAGACCCTCCCACGTCTTGCCGGGGCTCAGCCACTTGATCAGCTTGTGCCGGCCCATCGTCTTCCCGGTGGCGAATGCCCCGATGTCGGTGAACTTCACGCACAACAGGATGAACACCACCTTCACCGTGCTGCCGGTGAAAAAGTCCGTGTCCTTCACCCGCAGCGCCACCAAGAACCACATGAGCCCGCCGATGTACAGCGTCGCCAGCACGGTGCCGGCCATGGCGACGATGGCCTCCTCGGTGGTCCGCTCCAAGGCCCGCCGCAGCGCCGCCAGCAGCATGACGATCACGAGGATCAAGACGACCGCCGTGGTGCCGATCGGCTGGAACTGCGGGAACTGCGTGAGCCAGGCGTGGCCGATCAGGCCGATCGTCCCCGCGGCGGCGATGATGCGGTACGGCTTGACGCTCTCGGCGGCGAACAAGCGTGCCAGCTCCCGCACCGCCAGCGGCGCGACGACGGCCAGCACCCCCGCCAGCCCCGCCCCGGCGATGCCGCGCTGGGTCTTGAGGTTCGCGATCGCCCACTCGGCCGTCGCCCGCTCGATCCACCAATCGATCGCCAAGACGCCCAAGAGGAACGCCAGCAGGATCGGCCCGAGGGTGAGGCGGTTGCGCAGGCTCGTGTCCATGAGCGCCCGCTTGTAACCGCCTTGGCCGGAACGGGCAACGGGCGTCCGCGAGAACGCACGTTGCCATGCCGTGTGAGCGGCATTACGCTCCGGCCGGGCCGCGTTGTGCGGCCGCTGGAGATTCAACCGATTATGATCAAGATCCGCACCCTCGCCGTCGCCGCGTTCCTCGGCCTGACCCTGACCCTCGCCGGCTGCGGCGCCCAGCCGGGCAAAACGGTCGTCAAGTACGACGACGGCATCAGCAACCAGGTCTTCCCCGCCCCGGCGTCGGCGACTTACAACCTCTACGCCAGCCGCGACCTCGAGCCGGTCGTCTCGCTCTCGCTCGAAAAGGGCGAAGACATCGGCTTCCGCGCCGGCACCACCGAGGACAGCGTCGTCGCCGTCGCCGGCAACCGCGAGGTCGAGCTCGACGGCAAGCTCCTGAGCACCTATCGCTGGAAGCAGCAAAAGGACTGACCCCGCACTTCCGGTCTCCTCTCCCAAGAAGAAGCCGGGGGGTGAGCGAAGCGAACACCCGGATCACGCGTCGCACTTTGCCACGCGGT
>CAYLSV010000008.1:25447-49407 GCA_964386435.1 uncultured Tepidisphaerales bacterium | reverse complement strand
GCTTCGCTCACCCCTCGGCTTCTCTGCGGTCGTCTCGCACTCAAGGTAGCTGCGGTCCAACGGACCGCAGTCCGACGCGCGGAGGACTCCCGAAGAACACGCACGCCCAGCATCTTCTCAATGTTCCACGAAATTAGTTGGCTGCGACTCGGCTAGTTGCAGTCCGACCATGGAACCACCCCCGCCGCGATGCCGTCTCGATCGGGGTTCGCCTACGCTCTTTACCCGCATGCCCGACTCGTCGGCCGCCACCGTTCTTGCCCATCCGCCGCGCGGCCCCCGTGCGGCCGGGGGCATTGCCGAGTTCGCCCCGGCGTGCGCCATTCTCCGCCGGCACCTCAAAGGGCAAAAGCTTAAATTCACGCCGGAACGGGCCCAGATCCTCGAGGTCGTGCTGAATCAGGACCATTTGTTCGAGGCCGAGCAACTCGCCGATGAAGTGAAGGCCGCCGGCGGCGGGGCGAGCCGGGCGACGGTTTACCGCACCCTGGGCCACCTCGCCGACGCCGGCATCGTCCGGCAGGTCCACCTCGACCGCCAAAAAGGCTACTTCGAGCTCCTCGCCGGCCGCGAGCCCTCCGACTACATCGTCGACGCCGACAGCGGCGAGGTGACGGCCTTCCGCGACGACCGCCTGCAACAGTTGTGCAAGGCCATCGCCGCCGAGCACGGCTACGACGTGATGAGCCACCAGTTCCAGATCGTCGCCCGGCGGCTTTGAGCTGCTGGTTGTCAGTTGTTGGTTGATCGGGACCAACAACTACCAACCAACAACCTCCCCTCAACACAACGCCGCGAAGCACGCGGCGGCGAGCAGGGCGATGCGGAGTTTCGGCCGCCACATGACCGACACGATCCGGCCGGCGGCCAGGTCGAGGGTGGCGAGCGGGGTGGTTTCAAGGCGGGCCATCACCCTTCCAATAAACCACGGATTCGCGGACGTGCCAACCCAAAACCGTGGCGGCGACAACTTGGGCCTCCAATTGAGCGTCACGGCGTCCGATAACCCGCGGCATCGGGCGGGGCAGTCCGACGCCGGCGGCCGACCCGAAACCCGACTTCCGGCGGCTTCAGCAGGCGAAAAACCCGGTCGATGCTGCTTGTGGAGAGCGGCCGGAGTGCCGCGAGAAAATGCTCCGCCAAGACGCCTGATGTTCGGTGTCGACGGAGCGGGCCAGGGATCGGCCACGGGATTTTGTAGCCCCCAACCCCTTTGTGATGCCTTTGCCCACCCCGACCGTCACCTCCGCCCAGCCGAAAATTCGGCGGCCCGCCCGCAGCGGCGTGATCGCCGTCGCCCTCGATTCCGCCCACCGCCGCCGCCTCGAAACCGCCTTGGGTCGCCCACTGACGATCTGCCCGAACTGGGCCGAGGCCGAGCGGCTGCTGCGGCAGCCGGGCGTGCAGAAGGGGGTCGGCTTGCTCCTCACAACCGGCCGGCCCCAGGAGCAGGCGGCGACCGTCATGCCGCTGATCCGCACGCTCGTCCCCGAGGCCCGCGCCGCGCTCATCGGCACGAACGACAAGGCGTCCGATGCCGTCGACGCCTTCCGCGGCGGCTTCATCGACTACCTCGCCGCTGACGATCTGGCCGACGACGACCAACTCGCCGCCCGCCTCGACATCGCCCTGCGCAAGGCCGATGAGCTGGCCCGGCAGGACCGCCGGATGAATCGGCTGCGGCGCACGGTCCGCAAGCTCAACGCTGCTCGTCGGCAGGTGAGCCAGCGGGTCGACGTCCTGTGCGGCGATTTGGTCGGGGCCTACGGCGAGCTGTCGAAGCAAATGGACGAGTTGCGGCTGCGGCAGGATCTGCTCAACGGTTTGGAGAACGCCGGCGATCTGGAAGAGTTGCTTTGCCAGAAAATGGACTGGCTGCTGCGGCGGCTGGGGCATTGCAACATCGCCATCTTCCTCACCGGCGACGACGGCCAGCAGGAGCTGGGGGCGTACATGAAGTACACCGTCGCCGGCGACCCGCCGCTGACGGATGCCTTGGCCAACAACCTGGCCCGCATCGTGCAGGACCGCGGCAGCGTCCACGCCGCCCCCGAGGCCTTGGTCGGCGTGCTCTCGCCCGCCGAGCTGCCGCACCTGCACGGCCAGACGGTGCTGGCGACCGACTGCCTGTACCTCGCCGAGAGTTTGGCGACGATCATTTGCTTCCGCGACGGCCGCGAGCCGTTCAAGCCCGAGGAGGCCGACGCCCTGCGTGCCGCCGCCCCGCATTTCGCCGCCGTCCTGGCCCAAACCGTCCGCCAGGAGGTCTACAGCGACGATGAGGACCAGGACGAGGGCTTCGACCCCGACGACGCCTTCCCCCTCGACGACCTCGGCGGCGACCTGCTCGACGAGGACGATGAAGACGACGACGCCGACTGGTGGAAGCAAAGCGACCGCACCCCGTTCTGATCGGAGGATGGGCGAACGTCACACCCGAGCGAACGTCGCCAAAACCCCCACCGCCGTGGTAACGGCGGGGCTACGCACGCCACGCAACGTGCAGGGTGTCGGCAATAAATTTGTACCCGAATGTAGCTGCGACCACACTTGGTCGCAGTCCGGAAACTTAACCCCGAACTGCGACCAAGTGTGGTCGCAGCTACCTTGACGTTCCAAGGTTCTTCCACTCGGACGTCGTGCCTACCTCGCCACCCACGCAACGGTGAGGGCCTCCGCGTCGTTCGCACCGCAACCCGCGTTGCAGATTCGCGCGCTGCATGCACCGCCCGTCGCCGTTACACTCGGCCGCATGTTCCTCGCCCTCCTCGCGTTGACCCTGCTGGCCGACCCCGCCACCCGGCCGGTTGAGGTGCCGGCGGTGAAGGTGGTTGGCAGCCGACAGCACATCATCGACGGCGACTTGGGCGGCCGGATGCGGCTTGGCGACTTGCCGCCGGGCGACGTGGTGGGCGTCGGGCCGATCGAGGGGCTGCTGGGCGAGGTGACGATCCTCGACGGCGAGCTGCACGTCGGCGTCTTGGACGACAACGGGCAGCCGCTGGATTTGCCGCCGGACGTGGCGGAGCAGAAATCGGCGATTTTTCTGGCGTACTCGATTGTGCCGGACTGGGCGAGCGTCGAGATCGAGCCACCCGCCGATCTCGCCGGGCTGCAGTCGGCGATCGAGACGGCCGCCACCGAGCAGGGCATGGACCTCGACGCCACGCCGTTCGCCGTGAAAATCCGCGGCAACCTCACCCACCTCCGCTACCACATCATGTGGCGGGTCATGGACGCCGACCACCCCTCGCCGGTCCGCGTTTTCGAGCGGCAGGACGTCGAAGCCACCCTCGTCGGCTTCTACACCCGCACCGACGCTGACGGCCACTACAGCCACCCCGGCAAACCGCTGCACCTCCACGCCGTGCTCCCCAGCGAATCCGACGACGCCGCCACCGTCAGCGGCCACGTCGAGGCGGCCAGCTTCGGCGGCGAGACGCTGACGATCATGCTCCCGGCGACGAAGTGACCCGCGGATGAATTGGAGTAGCTGCGGTGCAACGCATTGCAGTCCGGACAACGGTGCGTTGCACCGCAGCTACCTTCCTTCTCGAGAACTTCTCGGGTACAACGGTCGGCGTGTCCGCGTTCGGTCCGCACCAACTTCGTCGTCCCGTGGTGCCGCCGGGCTGGCTGCCGGTGCTGGAGGAGCTCGCGGCGTTCGAGCAACTCGGCGTCGGCTCCCCCGAGGCGGCGGGGCGGCTGCCAAGGCTGATGAAACTCGCCGAAAAACTCCACGAACCGGCCGCCGTCGCCGACGTGGACGAAGAAGCCGTCGCCGCGGCGGTGGGGCGGGCGGCCCTCCACCTTCGCCAGCTCCACCGCCTGCCGCATCAACCGCTGGCCGACACGATGGGCAGCCGCACCCTGCAGACCTTCGGCGACGACTTCGCCAAAGACCGCCAACGGATCGAAGCCCTCGCCCAAACGCTGGCCACGCCAGAGCTTGAAGCCGAAGTGGCCGCCGACGCCGTGGATGCCGGGCGGAAGCTCGCCGTCGCTCAAGCCATAATCGCAGCTTTCAATCTGACCGGCCCCAACGCCCAGCGCGGCGGCCACCGGCTGCTGCGGGCCGTTTACCCCGACGCCCCGATGTCGGTGGCCGAGACGCACGTCGTCGTCACGCCGATGCTGACTTTCTTCTGTTTGCCGATCAAGGACGACAAGTACGTCGGCGAGGTTGCGCTCACCGCCGCCAGCCGCGCAACGGCGGACGAATGGTGTGCAAAGGTCAACAGCGTGACGGACTCACTGCAAGCCCATTTCCCGGCATTTAGCGCCCTCGACACCTCGCGCATTGACGCCGACCTCGTCGAGAAAACCGCCGTTGCCATGAACGCGACGGAACAAGAAGCCCGCGAGGAGCTCGGCCGCACCTTCACCGTGTTGCCGATCGGGCAGGCAGAAAAGTACCTTGTCCACGACGTCTGGGGCCACGGCCACCAGGCGGCACTGCTGCGGTTCGACGACGTCTACCAACGCATGTGCCGCTACGACCAGCCGATGACGATCGACGAAAAAGCCGGCGACTTGCCGCTGAAAAGTTGCCTCGGCGACGCGGCGAAGCTCGAGGCGTTCATCGACGCCGAGCTCGCCGAGCGGCTGCCGGTGGTGATGAGCGCGGTGCTCGCCGAGTTGCTCGCCGACGTGACCGAGCACCGCCTGGCGCAACTCATGCCGGAGGTGAAGAACAGCTCGTCGCTACGAGGCGAAGTCGCCAAGCTCGACCTCACCCTGCGTGACCTGACGCTGCTCTACCCCCGCCTAGTCGCGTCGTTCGATTCGGCCAACATCGACCCGATGTTCCGGGAAATCTGGCAAAACCGCCGGAGCTTCGCCGCCGCCGACGGCATCCGGTGGCGGGAGATCGAGGCCGGCGTCGAGGTGTCGCTGCACGCGCTTTTGGCGCTGCACTTCCTCAGCCTCCACCGGGCGGTCCGCGACGCCGCCGACGTCGACGGCGATCTGCTCGTCATGGCCGCGTCGTGCTTTTTCGAGCAAAACCGCTGCCGCAACCTCTGGCGGCTCGACGAGGCCATCACCCTGCATTTGGCCCCCAAACTCCGCCAACTTGGGGCGCTGACGGATCGTCCGACTGCCGTTACAAATTCGCTGCCCGATTCTCACGCCGCCCCCCGTTCACGGCGGAATGATCGGGCATGAAGGAAGGCACACCACGATGAAACTCACGACGCTCTTGTGGACGCTCTGCGCGTCGCTCCTGATCGCTGCCACAACCACGACCGCCGCCGCCCAGGATCGGCAGAGCTTCGAGGACCGGCTGGCCGATGCCCAGGTCGGGCCGGTGCAGATCGATGGAGCGGTGCCGCTGCCGTACATCACCTGGGGCGGCGACGTCGCCACCTTCCTCGCCAACGGCGGCGTCGAGACAACGCCCGACTCCCGGTTCGGCCGGCTCGGGCTCAACCTGAAGCTGACGCCGGGCGACGATTTTTCGCAGCAGGTGCGGGATTACGTCGAGGGCCGCACGCCGTATTTGCGCGGCACGTTCAACATGCTCGCCCTGGCCTCCGGCAAGCTCGGGGCCGACCCGCGGACCAAGCCGGTCGTGTTCCTGCAGCTCACCTGGTCGGCCGGCGACCACCTCGTGACCCGCGGCGACCTCAACACCATCGACGATTTGGCCGGCAAAACCATTGCCATCCAGGAGAACGGCCCCCACGTCGGCATGCTCTACGACATCCTGCAAACGGCCCAGCTCGACATCGCCGACGTCGACCTCCGCTTCGTCCCCAACCTCACCGGCGACGAAAGCCCGGCGGCATTGCTCCAATCGGACGATTCGATCGACGGCGCGTTCGTCATCAGCCCCGACATGATCGCCCTGACCGGCGGCCTCGACTCGACCGGCACCGGGGCCGAAGGCACCGTCGAGGGGGCTAAAGTCCTCGTCAGCACGGCCCAACTTTCCCGCAGCATCGCCGACGTTTACGCGGTTCGCAAAGACTACTTCGACGCCAACCGCGCGGAGGTCGAGAAGCTCGCCGCCGGTTACCTCGCCGCCGTCGAGGAGCTGCAGCAGGCCAAGACGCAGTACGACCAGACCGGCCGCAGCAGCGAGTACATGGCCATGCTGCAAACGGCTCAGGACATCTTCGGCGAAGACGTCTTGCCGACGCTGGAGATCGACGCCCACGGTTTGATCAGCGACGCGACGTTCGTCGGCCTCCCCGGCAACATCGCCTTCTTCGACGACTCGGGCCCGACCGGTTTTGAGGGCAAGATGAACGCCGGCCTCGACCTCGCCGCGGCGCTCGGTTCGGCCGAGGTGCGGGCCGGGTTCTTCGAGGCGAACTTCGATTACCGCCGCCTGGCCGAGCAGGGCGGCATCGAGTACCGCGAGCTGGAGAACCGCGAGCGCTTCGCCGCCGAGGCCATCGAGCAGTTCCCCGACGAGGTGCTCGACGACAACACGATCCTGGCCTTCACGATCAAGTTCGAGCCGAACCAGACCGATTTCCCCGTGGCCGTCTACGGCCCGGAGTTCGCCCGCGCCGTCGAGTCGGCCCAGCGGTTCGGCAACGCCGTGGTCGCCGTCCGCGGCCACGCCGACCCGACGCTCGCCCTCGCCCAACTTGTCCGAAGCGGTTTGGAAAAAGGCATCCTGCAACGGCAGCGTGACGGCGATGGCTACGCCTACTTCTACGACGGCAAGCCGCTGGACCTCGAGTCGACCCAGCAGGTCGTCGACCTCATCGAAACCGGCGCGTTCGACGGCGGCCAGAACAACCCTCGCCAGACTTTGCAGGCTGCCCTAAACCTCAGCCGCGCCAGGGCTCAGGCCGTCCGCGATGCCGTGGTCCAGTACGCCGCCGACCAAGGCGTTCGGCTCGACCCCAGCCAGATCCAGCCCGTCGGCGTCGGCGTCCGCGAACCCGTCGTCGCCAAGCCGACCAACCAAGGCGAGGCCCTGCAGAACATGCGGGTCGAGTTCCGCCTGGTGAAGGTGCCCGCCGAAACCCTGACGGAGGGCGACTTTGATTTCTAAACCGATCCAGATCGTGCCCACAGAATCCGCCGTAGCTGCGGGCCGACGGCCCGCAGTGGACGCGCTCTCGCGACGAGAGGACACGCGTCAGTCTCTTGAGTTGCGATTGCGTCCACTGCGGGCCGTCGGCCCGCAGCTACATCGAACCCGCGGCGTCTTGTGGAGCCTGTTTGTCGCGCTCCTCTTGCTGCTGCCCCAAGCCGCGACGGCTCAGGAACAGGCGGCCGACCACGTCGTGATCGTCCTCGACGCCAGCGGCTCGATGAGCAGCAGCTTCCGCGGCGGCGATGAGAAGATGGAGGTCGCCAAGGACGCGCTGCTGCGGGTTTTTCAGGACATGCCGCCAACCACCCGCGTCGGCGTGCTCGTCTTCGAAGGCCGCAACACGCCGAGCGACGGTTGGCTCGCGCCGCTGGGGCCGCCCGACGCGGCGGCGCTGCAAACCGCGCTTGAACCCATCCGACCGCGCGGTGGCACGCCGCTGGGGCGGTTCATGAAGCGCGGGGCCGACGCCCTGCTCGAAGCCCGCCAGGCGGCCAACAACTACGGCACCTACCGCCTGCTCATCGTCACCGACGGCGAGGCCGATGACCAGCGCATGGTCGACCGCTACCTGCCCGACGTCCTCAGCCGCGGCATTACCGTCGACGTCATCGGCGTCGCGATGGACGAGGACCTCAAGCTCGCCCAGAACGTCAACAGCTACCGCCGCGCCGACGACCCCGAAGCCCTCGCCCGGCAGCTCACCGACGTCTTCGCCGAGGTCGGCCGCGGCACCGCCGACGCCCTGACGGCCGAGGAGGCGTACGAACTCATCGCCGCCCTCCCCGACGCCGCGGCCCCGAAAATGCTCGCCGCCCTCAACAACAGCGGCAACGACCCCATCGGCACCGCCCGCCGCACCGCCCAAGTCGAGCGAAACGCACCGGCGGACAACGTCCTCGTCGACCTCGAACCCGAAGGGAGTACCAGCTTGGGGGCCATCCTCGTCGGCGCCTGCGGCGGCTTCGGCTTCATCGTCCTGCTGGTTCTGCTGATCGCCGCCCTGACCTTCTACCGCGTCATCCGCCAGGCGCGGTGAGCTCGCTTGGCATACGAAGGTGAACGGGTGAGGACGCCGCGCGTTAAGCTGGCTTTTGCCGACCCTTGATCTCCAGCCACCGCGGCGGCACCGCCAGCGGCAGGGCGAGGGCGAGGTGCGCGGCGACCGCGGGCCAGGCGGAGGTCGGCAGGGCGTACGGCACGTCGCTGCCGAGCTTTGTTTTGCCGTAGACGCCCGGCTGCTGCAGCCAGCGGCCGAGGTCGGCGGTGGCGTCGGCGGCGAGCAGGGGATGGATCGTTGTCGCCCATGTCGGGGCGGTTGTCGCCCAGATCGGCCAAGTGAGCCACGCCGCCGCGGCGATCAGGGCGAGGTTCGCCGCCCATGCCCACGGCAGCCGGGCGAGCCGCAGCCCCCGCGCCACCCCGCCCGCCGCAGCCGAGATCGCGGCCAGCAGGGTCAGCAACGTTGCCCATGTGCCCCAAACCACCGGCAGCCCGAGCCACCCGAGGCCGGTCGCCGCCGTCACGACAATCAACCCGCCCAAAGCCCACCGCCGCCGCACGGCCGCCCCCGCCACGCCCATCGCAACGACGGCTGGCACAAACGGCAACAACAACAGCACGATCGGCCACGCCACTCCCCAGCGTACACCGACCGCGCAGAAGGTCAGGCGGCTTTGAGTGCGAAGACCTTCACGCTCGCCGCGTAGTCGTTGACGTTGTAACGCCCCAGCAGCTTCGCGAGCCCGTCGTGGACGCCCTCGTCGTTTGATGGCTGTGCGGGGGAGCAGCACGCGTCGGCGATGGGCAGGCCGGGCGATGATGCCATGGTCGGGGAGCAGCAGCCGGACTGCCCGTCGACCTTCGCGTAGGCGTTGAGGTCGGCATCGGCGTCCACGATCTGCACATCGCAGAAGCCGGCCTGATCCAACAACCGCTCGAACTCGTCGATGGGCAACGCCCCAGCGATGCACCCGACGTACGAGGCCACGCTGTCGGCCAGCTCTGCCGGGAGCTTTTGCTTGAGCGCGATGTCGCTGACGGCGAACCGGCCGCCGGGCTTGAGGACGCGGAACGCTTCCCGCAACACCGCCGCTTTGTCGTCGGCGAGGTTGATGACGCAGTTGCTGATAATGCAGTCCACGCTCGCGTCGGCCAGGGGCAGCTTGTCGATCGGGGCCAAATGGAACTCGACATTCTCCAGGTCCTGCGCGTTGCGGCGGGCGCGGTCGATCATGGCGGGCGTCATGTCGATGCCAATGGCCCGCCCGGTAGGCCCGACGGTGTTGGCGGCGAGGAACACGTCGAGGCCGCCGCCGCAGCCGAGGTCCACGACGACCTCGCCGGGGCGCAGCGACGCCATGGCCGTCGGGTTGCCGCACGAAAGGCCCATGTTCGCTTCGGCGGGAACGCTCGCCAGCTCGTCGGCAGTGTAGCCGAACGCCTCGGCGACCTCGCGGACGCCGGCGGAATCATTCGTAAGGTCGCTGTCGGCGACGGCGGCGTACTTGTCTCGGACGGTGGCGATCAAGGTGTTGGGCATGGTGTTGGGCATGGTGTTGGGCATGGTGTTGGGCATGGCGTTATCTAACTTGAAGTGTGTGGCGGGCGCATGTGCGGCGGCGTCAGGAGAAGCGACCCCTCGGCCGTCCGCGTGAAGGTTCAGCAGTCGCCCGCTTCGTCGGCAATGTCGCGCGCGACGCAGCAGCCGGCGAGGCGGAAGCGTTCGGCGTCGGCGGCCAGCTCGGGCACGGCGGCATCGCAAACGTCGAGCGTTGCCAGCAGTCGGCGGTGGACGGGGCCGTCGGCTGGTGCCAGACGGTAATGGCACCACGCCCCCTGCTTCCGACACGCCACCAGCCCCACCCCACGCAGGTAAGCGAGGTGCCGCGAGGCGGTCGGCTGCGGGATACTCAGGACGCTCACCAGGTCGCACACGCAGACTTCGCCGTCGCCCTCACGCTTGGCCTGCCGGAGCAAGCGCAGGAGGCGCAAGCGGGTCGGATCGCTGAACGCGCGGAACAGCTTGAAGGTTCGGGCCTCGGCGGCGGGGTCGTTGACTTGTGGGGCGACGGCAGGCATATTCGGCCACACGAATATAGGCGGCCCGACGGGCGTTCCGCTCGCTTCGACAAATGCTCGTCCGGCAGAACACGTTTGGCCGCCGGCGGGAGCGGGGCAGGTTTGATTTGTACGGCGAAATCACTCAGCTTGTGACGCTTCCAAGGCGGCGGCTTGGGTGCGGAGGCGGGTGGCTTCGGTGGGGTCGCGGGGCACGCCAAAACCTTGGTCGTGGAAGTCGGCGAGCTTGCGGTAGGCTTCGGGCAGATCGGCGGCGGCGGCCTGGCGGTAGAGGGCGACGGCGCGGGCGGGGTCCTGACGGACGCCATGGCCGTGTTCGTGGCAGCGGGCTAAAAGCAGGGTGCCGCCGATGTCGCCGGCGTTGTGGGCCTTGACGAACCAGCGGGCGGCTTCGTCGAGGTCCTTGACCGTGCCGTGACCGTGGTAGTGCAACAGGCCCCACTGCGGCATCGCCGGGACGTGGCCGGCCTCGGCGGATTGGCGGAGCCAGCGGGCCGCCCCAGCGAGATCCGGGTCGACGCCTTGCCCCTCGACCAGCGCCATGGCCAAACGATAAGCGGCCCGGTGCTCACCCCGCTCGGCGGCGAACCGCCACAGCCGGACGGCGTTTTCCCAACTCTGATCGGTGCCGAGGCCGGTGGCCACGGCGTTGCCCATCAGCGTGTATGCCAGCGTGTCGCCGGCGAACATCCGCCGCCGCAGCAGGGCCAGCAGGGCGTCTGGGTCAACCGCCTGCGGCTGACGGACCGCCGTGTTGAACCACAGCAGCAGCGCCGCCTCGTGGCCCGCCGCGGCCGCCTGTTGCAGCCAGCGGCTGGCCTCGGCGACGTCGCCGCCGTTGTTCAGCAAATACTCGCCCAGCACCGCCGCGGCCGCCGGATCGCTTGGGGCGAGTTTGCGGAGGCGGGCGAGCTCGGCATCGTCGTCCACCGGTTCGAGCACGCCGCGGAGCGGGTCGCCGAGTTCCAGCCGCAGCAGCGCCGCCTCGGCCTGCTCGACGCCGACGTCGCGGGCGGCTTCGAACCACGCTCGGGCCGCTGCGGCGTCGGGCTGGTAACCATCGGTCGTGGCACCGGCGGTCCAGAAGTGGCCGAGCATCATCATCGCCTCGCCCGAGCCGTTGGACGCCGCCTGTTGCAGGTAAGTTAGCGCCT
Source organism: uncultured Tepidisphaerales bacterium (assembly GCA_964386435.1). Classification (GTDB taxonomy): domain Bacteria; phylum Planctomycetota; class Phycisphaerae; order Tepidisphaerales; family Tepidisphaeraceae; genus CAYLSV01. Next base: position 38,118 of record CAYLSV010000008.1, on the reverse strand, counting down.
GCGGCACGTCGCGCGGCAAGCCCTCGGCCCGCAGGTAGCGGCGGCCGATCTCCACGGCGGCCACGGCCACGCCGGCGTCGGCGGCCTGGCGGAAAAACTCTACGGCCCGCGCCTCGTTCGCCAACACGCCCACGCCGTTGGCCGTGAGCACGCCCGCCTCGTGGTACGCCAGCGCGCTGCCCAACTCCATGCCCTCGGTGACCAGCTCCACGGCCCGCTCGGCGTCGAATTGCACGTGCCGGCCCTCGCGGTGCAGCCGGGACAGCAGGGCCGACGCGTCGCCGTCGCCGTACTCCCGCAGCAGGTCCAGCGCCGAAAGGGCCGCGTCGATCTGCAAGGGCGTCGGCACGTCGGTTGGCACGTCGAACAGCAGCGCCTCGGCGGCCAGGTACAGCGTCACCAGCTCGTCCCGCTCGCGCGACCAACGGACCGACTCGCTCAACAATCGGGCGGCCTCGGCGTTGCTCGCCAACGGGTAGGTGCCGCTCAGGTGCAAGTCGGCCCGCAGCACCGGGGCGACCGGGTGCTCGCGGGCGTACAAGTCGCCCAGCAACTCCATGACCATCGGCTCCGGCGGTGGGGCGTCGGCGATGTGGCCGTGGACCCACGTCTGCAGGGCCTTGAAGTTGCCCCGCCCGGCGTCCACCCGGACCCAGCGGCGGGCGGCCTCCTCGTCGGCCCGCGTGCCTTGGCCGGCGTAGAAGTTCGTCGCCACCTGCCACGCCGCGTCGGGCACGCCGGCCTCGGCGGCCAGCAGCAGCAGCTCGTGGGCCCGCACCGGATCGCGCGGGACCATGCCGCTTGAGTCGAGGTACAGCATCGCGAGCCTCTTGGCGGCGAAGGGCGCCGCAACGTTGTCGGAGCGGGCCAAGTTGTCGAGCAGCTTGGTCCGTTGGTGAGCCTCGGCCTGCCAGGCGCGGCGGTTGGCCGGGGTGTCGGGCCTTCGGAGGTGGGCCTGGTGATCGGCGTAAAGGTCCCGCACCGCCAGCAGCACCTCGGCCAAGGCCGATCCGCGATTGGCGGCGAGTGCGCAAAGCGCGCCGGCCTCGTCGAAGTCGCTGACCGGGCTGTTGCCCAGCAACACGTACCCTTCGGGCACGCCCCGCTCGCCGGCGCGGCGGAGCAGGCGGGCGCCCTCGGCCCGGTCGATGGGCACGCCGCGGCCGTAGGTCAGGGCGAGCCCGAGCATGACGTCGGCCTCGCCCGAGCCGGCGTCGCCGGCGGTCCGCCAGATCGGGGCGCGGTCGTGGACGAGCGCTGGTTCGAGCGCCTGCCAGGTGTGGCCGCGGTTAATCTTGTCGCGGAATGCCGCGGCCTCGCCGGCGAGTTGCGCGTCGGCCCGCACGGTTGCCGGCAGCAGCAGCAACAACGCCAAGACCTTGACCACCCACCCGATCCACGGCTCCCTGTTCATCGCAAACGAGTCTACCAAAAACGCCGGCCTAACGTCGCAACTTCATGGCCGGTGACGACACTTCAATGGAGTTGAATCTGAAGCCGCTGCTCGACGGCAACGCCGCGGTGGTGGGCTTGCAGTGGGGCGACGAGGGCAAGGGCAAAATCGTCGACGTGCTCACCGCCGACGCCGACGTGGTGGCGCGGTACAACGGCGGGGCCAACGCCGGGCACAGCGTGGAGATCGAGGGCAAAAGCTACGCAACGCATTTGCTGCCGGTGGGCGTGTTGCGCGACGGCGTGATCGGCATGATCGGCAACGGCGTGGTGGTCGACCCGGAGCAACTGCTCAAGGAAATCGATGAACTGACGGCGGCGGGCCGGCCGGTGGGGCCCGGGAACTTGCGGATCAGTTACAAGGCCCACCTCGTCATGCCGTGGCACAAGGCCGAGGACGCGGCGCGGGAGGAGGGCGACGGCAAGAGCATTGGCACCACCCGCCGCGGCATCGGGCCGTGCTACGCCGACAAAGCTCAGCGGTCGACGGCGTTCCGCGTCGGCGATTTGGAGGACGAGGCGGGCTTGCGCGAGCGGGTGCCGCAGGTGTGCGAGGAGCGGAACGTGCTGATCGAGGCCCTGGGCGGCGAGCCGGTGGACGCGAAGCGGGTGCTGGACGATCTGCTGCGGCAAGCCGAGCGGGTGCGGCCGCTAATCGACGACGTCGGCCGCTTGCTCATCGACGGCATGAAGGCGGGCCGGCGCATCGTTTTCGAGGGGGCCAACGCGACGATGCTGGATGTGGACCACGGCACGTACCCGTTCGTCACCAGCAGCCAGACGAGCGCCCTGGGCGTCTTCGGCGGCTGCGGCGTGCCGCCGAACGCGCTGCGGAACGTGATCGGCGTGGTGAAGGCCTACACCACCCGCGTCGGCGGCGGCCCGATGCCGACCGAGCTGCACGACGAAACGGGCGACACGATCCGCAAAACCGGCCGCGAATACGGCACCACCACCGGCCGCCCCCGCCGCGTCGGCTGGCTCGACACCGTGGGCCTCAAATACGCCGCCGAACTCTCCGGCGCCACGGCCCTGGCGATCACCCTCCTCGACGTCCTCGGCTGCGTCGATGAGCTAAAAATCTGCACCGCCCACGAGATCGACGGCCAAGCCGTCACCCACTTCCGCACCGACGCCACCACCCTCGCCAAGGCCACGCCGGTTTACGAAACCCTGCCAAGCTGGACCGCCGACATCAGCACGTGCCGCCACTGGCAGGACTTGCCGAAGGAAGCCAAGCAGTACGTCGACCGCGTCGAACAACTCGTCGGCGTCCCCGCCAAACTCATCAGCGTCGGCCCCGGCCGCGAGGCGATTCTGATGAAGTGAGGAGTCAGGCAGAGCAGGCGAACAAAGGATTGGGGGGCACAATGTGTCAGCATTGCGAGTACTTCTGTCACAAAGTGTCATTTCAATCGGCGGCTCATCTAAGTCGTGTTGTCGAGATTCTTGAGGAGAAGGGCATAGCAACCGGAATTCTCTTGATTGCAAAGGGATCCTTTGTTTCAGACGATATCATGTACTGTGAATTGAGATGCTCTCGTTGTGGCCAACGCTTGATCTTGAGTTGTGACACCTATCACGGCGGAGGCAATCTTGAGCCGAAGAACCCGTAGCATTCAGTTGTGTTCGGATCCCACCTCTCCATCTCCGGGGACATGACGAAGGCGCTGCGGAGCGCCGAGGCGTTTGGGATGGAGACTGTTCAGGTCTTTACAAAGAACCAGAAGCAGTGGGCGGTGAAGCCGCTGGAGACGCAGGTGATCGATGCGTGGCGGGCGGAGGTGGGGCGGGTGGGGTTCGCCCAGACGGTGAGCCATGATTCGTATCTGATCAACCTCGGGTCGCCGGATGAGGGGTTGTTTGAGAAGAGCGTCGAGCTGATGGTCGAGGAGGTGCGGCGGTGTGATTTGCTGGGCATCCCGTGGCTGGTGGCGCATCCGGGGGCTCATTTGGGCAGCGGCGAGTCGGTGGGGTTGGGGCGGATCGCGGCGGGGTTGGATGAGGTGTTCAGGCGGCTGCCAGGGTCTGGGGCGACGATCTGTTTGGAGAGCACGGCGGGGCAGGGGACGACGCTGGGGCATCGGCTGGAGCATTTGGCGGAGATCATCGACCTGTGCGGCGAGCCGGGGCGACTGGGGGTTTGTTTGGACACGGCCCACCTCTTCGCGGCGGGGTACGACTGGCGGGGGGCGAAGTTCCCAAAGTTCGTGAGGGAGCTGAAGGCGACGATCGGCAGTGAGGCGGTGAAGGTGTGGCACCTCAATGACTCGAAGAAGCCGCTGGGCAGCCGGGTGGATCGGCACGAGCACATCGGTTTGGGCACCATCGGCGTCGAGGGCTTCCGCCCGATCGTGCGGCGGCGGGAGTGGAAGCAGGTGCCGAAAATCTTGGAGACGCCGAAGGGGTTGCGGGAGGATGGGCGGGAGTGGGACGCGGAGAATCTGCGGGTGCTGCGGGAGTTGATGGGTTAGCGGGCGCGTCCACTGCGGCCCGCGGGGCCGCAGCTACCTTCCTCGGGTCGACTTGTTGGAATTGTCGGCGAATCGCGTACGCTCGCCGTCATGCCGGATGGTGCAGAACCCGAGACGCTCGACGCCATGCTGGGCGGTTACCAAGCCGAGGGCGTGTTTGATGAAATGTTCGCCGCCCCCGGCGAGGTGCGGCCGCACTACCGGGTGCTGCTCGAGCGGCTGCGGGAGCTGGGGCCGCGGGCATTGCTCAGCCGCCGCAAGCTGGCGGACTCGGCGTTTCTCACGCAGGGCATCACGTTCACCGTTTACAGCGAGAAGGACGACATCGAGCGGACGCTGCCGTTCGACGTGGTGCCGCGCATCATCAACGGCAAGGAGTGGACGCAGATCGAGGAGGGTTTGGTCCAGCGGCTGACTGCGCTGAACTTGTTCTGCCGCGACGTCTACCACGAGCAGCACATTCTGCGCGACAACAAGGTGCCGGCCGAGCTGGTGCTGGGGGCGGGCTTCTACCGCCGGGAGATGATCGGCGTGCCGGTGCCGCGGGACACGTACATCCACATCTGCGGCACCGACCTCATCCGCGACATCGACGGGCAGTGGCAGGTGCTCGAAGACAACGGCCGCAGCCCCAGCGGCGTGAGCTACGTCCTCGAGAACCGGGCGGTGATGAAGCGGGTTTTCCCCAAGCTTTTCGCCAGCCACCGGGTGCGGGCGATCGAGGATTACCCGTTCCAACTGCTCCGCATGCTGCGGCACTGCGCCCCGCACCACGCCGACGACCCGACGGTGGCCGTGCTGACGCCGGGCATCTTCAACAGCGCGTACTTCGAGCACAGCTTTCTGGCTCGGCAGATGGGCGCGCAGCTCGTCGAAGGCCGCGACCTCTTGGTCGACGGCAACTTCGTTTACATGCGGACCACCGCCGGCCTTCGACGGGTCGACGTGATTTACCGCCGCATCGACGATGACTACCTCGACCCGCTGACGTTCCGCCCCGACTCCATGCTCGGCGTCGCGGGCATTATGAACGCTTACCGCCTGGGCAATGTCGCGCTCGTCAACGCCCCCGGCGGCGGGGTCGCGGACGACAAATCAATCTACCCGTTCGTGCCCGACATGATCCGCTACTACCTCGGGCAGGAGCCGATTTTGCCGAACGTGCCGACGCACATTTGCGCCCGCGAGGACGACTTGAAGTACACGCTGGACAACCTCGACAAGCTGGTGGTGAAGGCGACCAACGAATCCGGGGGCTACGGCATGCTCATGGGCCACCAGGCGAGCCAAAGCGAGCGGGAGGAGTTCGCCGAGAAGATCCGGGCCACGCCGCACGAGTTCATCGCCCAGCCGGTGGTGCAGCTCAGCCAGTGCCCGGCGCTGATCGAGCAAAACGCCCCGGAAAACGTCAACCCCGGCAACCGGCCGACGCACTTCGACGGCCGCCGGGTCGACCTCCGGCCGTACATCCTTTACGGCGAAAAGCCCTTTGTCATGCCAGGCGGTCTGACCCGCGTGGCGATGAAGAGCGGCAGCCTTGTCGTCAACTCCAGCCAAGGCGGGGGCAGCAAAGACACGTGGGTGCTCGAAGACACCGTGGCCCACCGGGAGATGAACTGATGCTCGCGCTGCGCATGACCGAAGATTTGTCCGCCGACCCGCCCGAGCGGCCGATGCTGGCGCGGGTCGCCGACAGCCTCTACTGGATGAGCCGCTACGGCGAGCGGTGCGAGCACATCGCCCGCGTGCTCAACACCGCCGGCAACCTGCTGGCCGATGTCGGCGACCTCGCCCCCGACCTCCACGAGCGGCAGTGGGGCGAGGTGCTGCGCGTGTTCCACATCGACGAGTTGCCCGAGGATTACCACCCCGAGCTGCCGATGGGCGAGCGGGTGGTGCGGCGGATGACGTTCGACCCGACCCTGCCGGGCAGCATCCTCGACTGCGTGCGGCGCAGCCGGGAGAACGCGCGGGCCATCCGCGACAACATCAGTGCCGAGATGTACGAAGCGCTCAACACGCTCTACTGGGACATGCGCGGCCCGGCCGTCGAGGAGTTCGCCAGCAGCCCCGAGGCGTTCTACGACCGCGTGACCAACTTCGGCCTGCTTTTTCAAGGGCTTTGCGACCAAACGCTGTTCCACGACCAGCGGTGGCAGTTCACGCAGGTGGCCAAATGGTTTGAGCGGGTCGACGTGACGTGCCGGATTCTGGAAGGGCGGTTCGAGGCCGGGCCGTCGCGGTTCAACATCGCGGCTGAGACGCTGCGGAACATTCACTGGATGAGCGTGCTCCGCATGTGCTGCGGTTTGGAGGCGTACCGGCGGCACCACCCGAGCGACCTCGACCCGCTGCGCATCGCCACGTTTTTGATCCTCGGCCGGCAGTTCCCGCGCGGCGTGCGGTTCGGCGTCGAGCGGGCGCTGGAATCGGTTCACGCCATCCGCGCCGTGACCCGCGGCGGCGAGACGGATCAAGCCCGCGTCGCCGCCGCCAGCGCCGAGCGGGTGCTGGGGCGGTTGGCCGCACAGCTCGAGTACGCCCAGATGAGCGAGCTGCTCGACGAGGGCTTGCCGCACTATCTCGCGGATATCCGCCACAACGTGAGGGACGCGGCAATCGCGGTATCGCAGGCGTACTTCCTGCGGTGAGCGATACGGACTGCGGTGCGTTGCACCGCAGCTACCTGACGTTTCGACACCGGGCGGTAGCTGCGGTGCAACGCACCGCAGTCCGGGTCGATCTACCATCTGCCCACCATGCGTCGCTACATCTTCCCGATCCTGCTCGCGTTGGTCCTCGCCGCGCCGTTCGTGTTGCGGCTGGCCGTCGGCGGCGCGTCATCCGTCGGCGGTGACGGGCGGCGGCTGGTCGTCGTCACGCCGCACAACCGCGACATCCGCGAAAGCTTCGAAGCCGCCTTCTCCGACTGGCACAACCAGAAGTACGGCGAGCCGGTCGACATCGATTACCGCACGCCCGGCGGCACGACGAAGATCGTCGATCTGCTGCAAAAAACTTACGCCACCTACCGCGACGACGCCGGCCGGCTGCTGCCGGAGGACCAAGTGTCCGGCGACCTCCACATCGCCTGGGGCGGGGGCGACTTCCCGTTCGATCAGGAGATGAAGCGGGCCTTCCGCGACGCCGACGGCAACGACGTCAGCGTGCTCAAGCCGATCGACTTGCCCGCGGCGTTGCTCGCCGCGGCCTACCCGCAGCCGCAGCTGGCGGGCATCGACTTGTACGACGCCGACGCGGATCGCCCCGAGTGGTTCGGCGTCTGCCTCAGCAGCTTCGGCATGGTGTACAACCCGGCCCTCTACGACAGCCTGGGCCTCACGAAGCCGTTGATGTGGCAGGATCTGGCCGACCCGAACCTCGACGGCCTGGTCGCGCTGGCCGACCCGACGCAAAGCGGCAGTGCGGCGGTGGCGTACATGATGGTCATCCAGCGGGTGATGGCTGACGCCGAGGAGCGGTTGCTTGCCGAGGACGCCACGCTCGCCGGGATCGACGCCGAGGTTCGCGAGGCGGTGGGCGGCAGTCGCGACGTGGAGGCGACGCTCACCGAGCTCGAGTTGTCGCCGGCGGAGACGGAGGCGTTGCGGCGGTATCGGGCCGCGCTGGCCGAGGGGTGGGAGGACGGCATGCGGCAGCTGACGCTGATTGCCGCCAACGCCCGGTACTTCACCAACTCCGCCAGCCAGGTGCCGACCGACGTGAGCCAGGGCCAGGCCGCGGCGGGGATGGCGATCGATTTTTACGGCCGGGTGTATGAGGAACTGGTCGGCGGCGATCGGGTGCGATTCGTCAGCCCGACCGCGGCGACGGCGATCACGCCCGACCCGGTGGCCGTGCTCTACGGCGTGCAGGGCGAGAGCCTGGAACTGGCGACGCGGTTCGTGGAGTTTCTGCTCACGCCCGAGGGCCAGCGGCTGTGGATCTTGAACGCTGGCGAGCCGGGCGGCCCGGCGCGGCACGGGTTGCGTCGCCCGCCGATCCGGCCCGACGTTTACGCCGACATGACCGGCTGGAGCGACCGCGTGAACCCCTTCGAGGAGGCCGGCGGCTTCAACCAGCGGCGGGCGTGGATGGGCGAGTTCGGCGACACCCGCAACGTCTGGGCCGCCGCCTGGATCGACGCCCGCGAGGCGCTCAAGAGCAGCTACCGCACGATCCTCGACGCCGGCCGGGAGGACTTGCTGCCCGAGCTCGGCTCGCTGCCGATCACCCGGCAAGGCGTGGTCGATTTACGAAGTGCCCGCAAAGCCGCCGAAGACGAAGGCCGGGGGGACCAATGGGGTGCGCGAACCCGCATCGAGTTGGCCGAGCGGTTCCGCGACCACTACGCCGCCGTCGCGGCGAAGGCACGGGGTTCGACGTGACCTGCTTGACCATCGCGCCTTGGCGACGTTGGCACTTCATTTGGGTTCACGCAGAAAACCCCCGCCGCCGAGGCATCGGCGGCGGGGGGTGCCAGTCGGGAACCAACGGAGGGAAGCCGCCGGCGAATCGTCCCGAGGACTCGCCGACGCCGGGCAACGTCCCACGCGGAGCGACAGCCGCTCCGAAAACCGCGGGTTGCGTCGATGCCCGACGACGTTGATGTACGATTGGATGTTGGGCGGGGCAAGGGAGCTTTGTCATTTGTCATTTGTCATCTGTTCTTGGTCCTCCTCACAGATTCACAAAGGACTCAGAACAAAGGACAAAGAACAAAGAACCAAGAACAAAGCTCACGTTTTCACCCGGTCCAGCAGCGCCACCGCCAGCGGGCCGAAGATGAACACCGGCAGCCAGCTCATCAGCGCCGGCCAGCGTTCGGCCCAGGCGGGGTCGGGGGCGGGTTGGCCGGCGAGGGTTTGGCAAATGAAGATGCCCGCCATGCACCCGCCGACGAGGACCAAACACTTCGCCGCCGACGTCTTCAACTGGCCCGGCTCGCGGGTGAGGACGGCGGGAATGGCCAGCAGCACCAGCACGACGTTCGCCACCAGCGCCGCCAAGCGGCCGTGCTTGACCTGCAGCATCGCCGGGGCCCGCACCTGGTCCGGGCGATCGAGCAGGCGGTTGATCGTCGTCAGCGGCAAAAGCTCGGCATAATCCTTGCTGTTGATCAGGGCGATCGCCTCGGGGTCGAGGTCGATCTCCAGCACGCTCACCGGCACCGCCTCCTCCGGCTGCTGCCCCGGCGTGACGGCGACGTCGCGCAAGCCGCCCTCCAGGTCCCAGAACCCGCCCGGCTGCCACTCCGCCGACTCGGCCGTCACCACGCCGGTCGGGCGGAACTCGGCATCGTGCTCGATGACTGTCAGCAGCCGCATCGTCGGCGGCGCGCCGTCGAGGCCCGGCTCGTACAGCCCGGCGTTCACCAGCGCCCCGCTGCCGTCGTCGTTGCCCACCCGCACCGAATCCACCGGGAACGACAAAAACGACGCGTCGACGCCGGCCTGATCGCGCTCCCGGGTGAGCTTGCCGATGAGTTGCGGCACGATCAATTCCTGCCCGACGAACGTCACGAACGTCAGCGCCACCGCCGCCACCCCGATCGGCGCCGCCACCCGCAGCAGCGGCACGCCCGCGGCCAGCAGCGCTGTCATCTCGTTGAACCGCGACAGCCGCATGAGCGTGAACGCCGCCGCCACCACCGGGATCACGCCGGCCAATTGCACGAAAAACAGCACCGACTGCGCCCCGTAGTAATCGGCAATCGCCCACAGCACGGCGAACGACGACCGGGCCGCCTCGTCCTCGCCGACAGTGAACTCGTCGAAGTTGAGCACCATGTCGAGCACCACGTACAAGCCCAGCAACACGCCGAGCGTGAGCAGGTAGTTCTTGAAGAACGCGAGAAGCACGTAACGGTCGAAGGTCTTCACGGACGGCTCACGTTATGCCCAAAGCTGAAGCAGGTGACACGTAGCTGCGACCTGACAGGTCGCAGTGGCGACTAGGACCGACCCATTGATCTTGCACCTGGATCAACGCACAAACTGCGACCTGTCAGGTCGCAGCTACGTTCTGCACTCCGAAGGTGTGATCGCGCTCACCGCCGCCAGAGCCAGCCGATCAGGGCGAGGCCCAGCAGCGTCGCCGCGGTGTTGCCGGTCCAGATCAGGATCAGGCCCAGCCCCAGCGGGTTGCCGCCGCCCAAGCCCACGTCGTCCGGCACGTTCTCGGCCACGTGCTGACCGGCGACCACCATCACGATCCCGACGATCGCCGGCGTCACGCTCAGCCCGAACGCCGTCAGCACGTTGCCTGTTTTGAACATCATCCCCAGCCCCGCCCCGACCAGCGACAGCCCGGCACAGCTCACCGCGAAGCTGAACCGCCCGTGGATCTCCGCCCGCACGCTGTTCCGCAGCTTCGCCACCTCCCGGCCCATTTTGCCCCGCACCCGGTCGCCCGCAAGCGGGTCGGTCCGGTAAAACGCCTCGCCCCGATTGGCGAGCGCCGTCGCCTCGGGCGGCAGATCGGTGATGAACTCCACGACGTAGTTCCGCCGACTCGCCTCCTGGAACCGGTCGCCGCCGAAGACGCCCGATTCGTCCAACTGCGAGCCGCCCGCCGCGCCGTCTTCGACGCGGGCCGTCACGCGGGCCTCGGTCATGCGCACCTCGACGCGGGCCCGGTCCTCGCCGGTCACGTCGATCCGCACGTCGGCGTCCTGGGCGTTCACCGCCAGTTCCGTCACCTCCGTGCCGCTCGGCCCGAGTCGGCTGCGCATCAGCACGGCGTGCTTCTCGCCGTCGGCGGCCGGGCCGGCGAGGAACTTTTGCTGCCGCACCCGCGCGTCGGACGGGTCGCCGCGCCAGGCCAGGCGGTAGATCGTGCCGTCGCCGCCGGTCCACGCCGTCTCGCCGCTGCGGCGGATGTCGGCGAACAGCAAATCGAGCATCGCCTGCCGCTGGTCGCCGCGGATGTAGGTCCGCAGCATCGACCCGATCCGCCGACTCTCGGCCGGGTCGGCGTCAAGGGCGTGCAGCGTCGCCAGGTCCATGAACTTCGTCTTCTCCTTCAGCGGGCTCGGCAGCGGGTAGGGCGGGAGGTCGAACGTGCGGAACGACACCTCCCGCGCCTCCTGCCCCTCCCGGCCCAAGCGGCTGCGGGGGATGAGCGTGCCGTTGTCGAGCTCGACGGTGATGAACACGTCGTCGTCGGGGTCGCCGGAATAATCGATGAAGGCCGTGGCTTGGCCGGCGAGGTAGACCTCCTGCACCTGGCGGACCGGGCGGGGGTTGTCGTCGGTCGGCTCGGCGTCGGCGTAGCGGACCACGCTCACCCGCCGCAATGCCACGGCCTGCCGGCCGTCGTCGGTGGCCAGTTCCTGGGCGTCCTGGGCGTACAGCCGCAGCTCGCCGGCCCCGCGGGTCGAGCCGCTGCCGAGCTTGATGTTGCCCTGCCGGCGGACCTCGTTGGCGGCGAGCTTGGCGATGTTCGAGTAAATCACCCGCTCGGCCCCGAACGTCGCCGCCGGCACGACGTAACTCAGCATCGCCGTCGAGATCACCGCCGCCACCAGCCCCAACACCAACCCCGGCAACGCCGTCGCCGCCAGACTCACCCCCGCCGCCCGGATCGCCGTCAGCTCGTTGTCTGCCGCGAGCCGCCCGTAAACAAACGTGCACGCAAACAGCACCGCCACCGGCAACGAGTACGTCGTCATCGCCGGCATCGCATAGGTGAGCATCAGCGCCACCTGCGACCCGTCCAGCCCATGCCGCGTCAACGGCTTGAGCAACCCCCCAAACGACATGATCCCCGCCAGCACCCCGCTGGCCAGCAGGAAGACTTTCACAAGGTCGCGGAAGATGTAAAAAAACAGCGTGCGGCTCAGGGGAGTGTCCTTGGTCAGTCGTCCGTGGTCGTTGCTCACGGCGGTGTTACTCGATGGTAGCTGCGACCAAACTTGGTCGCAGTCGAGCCGGCCCCAACGAAGCGTTGCCGCTGATCGCATCGTCTTCGTAAAGCCCCGCCTCTGCGAGGCGGAGGCGGTTTCAGCGACTCTGACTTGAGATATGAGGTAAGTTGAGTCTCAAGCCAATCCGATGCCGCAGTTCCGCTTCACCATTCAGGGCGAACCCACCGGCGGCACGATCGAGGCGGCGTCGACGGCCGAGGCGGTGCGTGAGTTGCGGAAGTCGCGGCGACACGAGCCGCACATTTGCCTGTTGCATTTGTTGAAGCCGGGGCCCGTAAGCGAGTCGTCGGCGGGGCGGCGGGAGTTTCACGAGTACGTGGCGGAGTTGTCGCCGGACAGGATCGTGGTCACGCTCGGCCGCAAGTACGGCCACGCGCTGGCGATGTCGGCGGCGATCGGCGTGCTGCTCGTCGGGTTTGCGTTGGTGATCGCGGAGACAGTAATCATCTTCGGCTCCCTGCTCGCCGCCGTCGTGGCGGCCGGGGTCTTCTTCAGGGTGCGGGTCGAACTCCACCCCGGCGGCTGCCGCTACGACCGCCGCTTCCTGGGCGTCTTCAACCGCCGCGACCAAGACTTCGCCTCGCTCGGCGTCCGCGTCACCACCGATGCGAATGAGCAGGGGGCGACGCACGCGCTCCGGCTGACCCGCGACGGCGAGCCGGTCAATTGGTCGCTCGACTCGGGCGACCCCGAAGCCCTGCGGGAACTGGCCCGCCTGCTGCACGACCACCTCGGGTACGAACTGGATCACGCACAAGACGGCAACCCGTCACGTCAGATCGACGCCGCTGAGGCCCCCACCGCCTCGTAGAGGCGGG
>CAYLSV010000008.1:12133-25259 GCA_964386435.1 uncultured Tepidisphaerales bacterium | reverse complement strand
ACGGCGGTGGGGGTTTCGCCGGCGTGGCGGCCCCGTTGTGTCACCCGCCGACGTGGGCGCCGATCGCCGTGGCCAAGCGGTTGATGCCCTCGTTGATCTGGTTTGGCAGGACGTGGCCGAAGCTCAGGCGGAACTCGTTGATCGGCGGGGCGTCGGTGGTGTAGCAGTAGTCGCCGGGGACGTACATGACGCCGCTTTCGAGGCAGCTTTGGAACAGCGGGCCTTCGCGGCGGGCGTCGCAGCCCTTGGGCAGCGTGACCCAGACGTAGAGGCCGCCGGTGGGGCGGGTCCAGGTGACGCCGGCTACGTCGCCGAGGTGCTTGTCAAGGGCGGCGAGGACGGCGTCGCGTTTTTTGGCGTAGCCGGCGGTGAGGCGGGTGACGTGCCGGGCGTAGGTGCCGTCTTCCAGGGCGCGGCTGGCGAGGTGCTGGGTCAGGTTCGCGCCGCCGAAGTCGTGGTTGCCTTTTTGTTGCAGGACCGGGTCGACCAAATCCGGCGGCAGGATGGCGTAGCCGAGCTTGATGCCGGGGGTGAAGGGCTTGCTGAAGGTCTGCGTGTGGGCGACGAACTGGTTGCCCACATCCAGGCTCTTGAGCGTCGGCGGGGGGTCGCCGTCGTAGTTGAGCTCGCGGTAGGCGGCGTCCTCCAGCAGGATCAGCCGGCGGCCAAGCTTGCGAGACCACTTATCGGCCAGCTTGATCAGTTGCGGCCGGCGGTCGGCGGCGAGGGTGATGCCGGTCGGGTTCTGGTGGTACGTTTGGACGTAGACGAACTTGACCTTCGCCAGCTCCTGTGGCGACATATCGGTGAGCATCGCGTCGAGGGCGTCGACGCTCAGGCCGCCGGCGTCCATCGGCACCGTCCGCACGTCGGCCCCGAGGCTCGCCAGCGTGCCGGTGAAGACGAAGTAGCTCGGCGCGGCGGCGATCACGATGTCGCCCGGATCGATTAGCACGTCGGCCAGGATGTACAGCGCCTGCTGGCTGCCGGTGGTCATGACGACGTGGTCGGCCGTGAGGTTGAGATCGCCCGGTTCGACGCCGTCGAGTTCGGCGAAGCGGTCGAGCAGTTGCTGCCGCAGTTTGGCCAGGCCGTGGGTGGTGCCGTACTGCAAAACGGTTTTGCCCGTCGCCGGGTCGGTTAGCAGCTCGTCCACCAGCCGCCGCACGTCGTCGACCGGCAGGTGGTCGCGGTCCACCAGCCCCGCGGCGAAGCTGATGAGGTCCGGCTGCTGCACGGCCGCGGCCATCAGGTAACTGATCGGCTGCTCCCGCGTCCGCCGCGCCTTCATGCTCAGCGGCAGGGCCATCGTCGAATCGTGCGCAAAGTCAGCCACGCGGCAGAGTAGGAGCGGAACCTCAAGCCCGCGGCAGAGCGGTTCGTAGCTGCGGGCTGACAGCCCGCAGTGGCAGTGCTGCCCACCGAACACGCGCAGCAACGTCCATCAAGGTTCGATAGCACACACTGCGGGCTGTCAGCCCGCAGCTACGGCACAGTCAGGGGTAATGGGATCCCTCAATCCGCTTCATGCGGTTGCACTTCAAAATCCATTCCGGCAAAATCTCATTGTGCGCCTCGCCACCGCCCACCGCCTCGCCGCCGCGGCCGGGCGTTGGTCCGTACGTGCCGGGCGGGCAGTTGCCGACGTTGCCGCGCCCGCGCTCTGCCAGCACTGCGACGACCCGACGCTCGACGGGGCGGCGCTGTGTGAGCTTTGCAAAAGCGACCTCGATCTCCTCGCCGGTGAGCCGGCCTGCACGCTGTGCGGCCGGCCGCTGCGGGAGTATGGCGACGCCTGCCCGCACTGCCGCGGGGCGGGCCTTCGGCCGCTCTCGGCCGTCCACCGCCTCGCGCCGCTGGCCGGGCCGGCGCGGTCGATGGTGCTGGCGGGCAAGTACCGCGGCCGCTGGTGGGCCGCCGAGCGGTTGGGGCAAATGCTCTGGCAACGCCCGGAGATCCGCGACGCCGTCGAGCAGGCCGACGCCGTCGTCGCCGTCCCGCTGCACTGGCGGCGCGAGCTGTGGCGCGGCTACAACCAAGCCCACCAGCTCGCCAAAATCCTCGCCAAGATGGGCGGCGTCGACCTCGCCCGCCCGGCGATCCGGGTCCGCCCGACCACGCCGCAGGTTTACGCCCGCGGCCGCACCGCCCGGGCCCGCAACGTCCGCCGGGCATTCGACTTGCTCGCCCCCGCCGAAGCCGAGGGCCGCCGCTTGGTGTTGGTCGACGACGTGCTCACCACCGGCTCGACGCTGCGCACTCTTGCCCGCGCTCTGTTACCTGCGCAACCGGCCGAGATGGTCGCCGTGGTCGCGGCCGTGACGGATCCGTGAATTGTGTTGAAAGCCGCGTCCGCGCCCATACCGTCCGCCGGGGCTACAGTCCCTAACAGCGGCCGAAACTGTTCCGGCCGCGCCGACCGTGCGATTTGAACCGGAGCAACTGTGATCCGCGTGAAACACCTGATGGACGGAGCCGAAAAAGACGACGGCGTGCGGCTGTGGGTCGAGGGCATTGGCCTGACGCTGGACCTCAAGGCGTGGTGCAAGGTCGATGAGATCGCCGACCACCTCGGCCCGCCCGGAAAACTCACGCGGTGGTTCCACAAGCACCCCGACCATTACGATGACTTCCGCGGCCGCTATCACGCCCACCTCGACAAAAGCCCGTACCGCCCGGCCCTGCGGCAGCTCGCCAACGTCGGCCTCAAACGCGACATCACCCTCCTCCACACTGGCGGCGATCCAAACGAGAACACCGCCGCGGCGCTGCACGATTACCTGACCAGCATGCAGACGCTGGCCGTGGACGACGAGTAAGGCGGAGAAGTTGATGGTGGTTAGTTGCTGGTTGCTGATCCGGCACTAACAACCAACGACCAGCAACTAGCAACCATGTCCTCCACCGCCCTCGACGTCGACGCGCTCCTCGAAGGTCTCACGCCCGAGCAGCGCGAGGCGGCGACGCACGTCGACGGGCCCATGCTCATCCTCGCCGGCGCCGGCAGCGGCAAGACGCGGGTGCTGACCCGCCGGGTCGGCTACCTGCTCAGCCTCGGCATCCCGCCGGGGCACGTCCTGGCCATCACCTTCACCAACAAGGCCGCCGGCGAGATGCGCGAGCGGGTCGAAACCGTCACCGGCAAAAAGCTGCGGGATTTTGGCCGGTTCGCCGACTTCCACCCGACGATCTGCACGTTCCACAGTTTGTGCCTGCGCATCCTCCGCCTCTACGCCGAGGAGCTGGGCGTGCCGGACAACTTCGTGATCTACGACTCGGCCGACCAGACCGCCGCGATCAAGTCGGCGATCAAGGAGGCCGACGTCAGCAGCACGAACTTTTCGCCCGCCGTCTGCCGCGAGCACATTTCCAACGCGAAGAACAAGCTGCAGACCGCCGACCGGTTCAGCCAGGACGCCACCGACTTCTTCACGCGGAACCTGGCCAAAATCTACCGCTTCTACGAGAAGACGCTGCGCGACAACGGGGCCGTCGACTTTGACGATCTACTCATGATCGCCTGCCGTGGTTTGCGGGACAACCCGAAGGTTCTGGCAAAGATGCAGGACCGGTTCCGCTACATTTTGATCGACGAGTATCAGGACACGAACCACGCGCAATACCTACTTGCCCACATGCTCGCCCAAGGCAAGCGGAACATTGCAGTCGTCGGCGATCCGGACCAAAGCATTTATGCCTGGCGCGGGGCCGACATCAGCAACATTCTCAACTTTGAGGACGACTACCCCGACGCCAAGATCGTCCGGCTCGAGCGGAACTATCGAAGCACCCAAAACATCCTCGACGCCGCCACGGCCCTCATCAGTCAGAACACGCAACGCAAAGACAAACGCCTCTACACCGACAAGGGGGCCGGGCCGAAGTTGAAGGTTGTCCACTGCCAGGAGGAGCACGACGAAGCCGACCAGGTGGCTCGGTGGCTGACGGTGCGGCACGCCGCCGGGACGCCGTGGGGCGAGATGGCGGTGTTCTACCGGATGAACAGTCTCACGCGCGTGATGGAGGAGGCGCTGCGGCGGCACAAGGTGCCTTACCAGATCGTCCGCGGGACCGAGTTCTACAACCGCCGCGAGATCAAGGACGCGCTGGCGTACCTAAAGGCGATCGCCAACCCGGCCGACGAGGTGGCGTTGGAGCGGATCATCAACACGCCCACCCGCGGCATTGGCAAGACGACGATCAACGCCCTGCAAAGTTTCGCCCGCAGCCAGAGCATCACGTTCGACGCTGCGATCGGGCGGGCCGCCGACGTGCCGGGCCTCGCCGCCCGGGCCGTGACGGCGGTGGGCAGGTTCGCCGAGTTGATGCAAGGTTGGCGCGAGCTTTTGCACGGGAAACCGGCCGATTCCTCGGAGATGTTCAGCACCGAGACCGTCGCCGCCGGCACGGTGCAGGCGGTGCTGGAGTCCGTGATCCGCAAGAGCGGCCTGGAAACTCAGGCGAAGAAGGACGACCCCACCGGCGACGCCCAGCAGGCGAACTTGGCCGAGCTGATCAGCAGCGCCGCCGAGTTCGACCGCGAGCAGCCCGAGGGCACGCTGCTCGACTTCCTCGCCCAAAGCGCCCTCGTCGGCGACGCCGACGTGCCGACGCCGGAGGGGCAGGTGACGCTCATGACCCTCCACGCTGCCAAAGGCCTCGAGTTCCCGGTCGTCGCCATGATCGGCCTCGAGATGGACTGCCTCCCCCACAGCCGCGCCTCGGGCGACCCGGACCAGCTCGAGGAAGAACGCCGCCTCGCCTTCGTCGGCATCACCCGGGCCCAGGAACACTTGATGCTCAGCCGCGCCGCCGTCCGCACCGTCCGCGGCGAACGCCTGCCGACGGCCACGAGCATGTTCCTCAAGGAGCTGCCCGGAACCCTACTCGAAGTCGAAGACCGCACCGGCACCGACGACCTCCCCAACTACACCGGCAACGCCCAACGCCAAAAAAGCAGCCTCACCCCCGGCCAAAGAGTCCGCCACTTCAAGTTCGGCCTGGGCACCGTGGTGGACGTCGACGATCTGGGCAAACGAGCCACCGTCGACTTCACCCAGTGGGGCAAGAAGACGTTGATGCTGGAGTACGCGAAACTGCAGGCCGTGGCATAGTCGCCGGGCATCGGAGAAGTACCGTAGCTGCGGGCTGACAGTCCGCAGTGGAGACGATGCATACCGTACGCTCGGCAACGATCTTTGGGTTCCGCAACTCATCACTGCGGGCTGTCAGCCCGCAGCTACGAGCGCGGTTCATCCTGTTCGGGTTCACACGGTGGGCGAACACCTGTGGTTCGGTCCCAGAACCACCCGCGATGCGACGGCAGGTATTCGTGCCGCAGCCGGTGGAAATGCTCCCCATCGCGGACGAGTCGATCGTGCCCGCCGCGGGTGAACCATTGGCGGTTGCCGAAGCGCGCGTTCAACTGGCGAGTCAGCGACTGCTTCACACGCGTCCGCACCACGTTCGGCTCGCGTTCATCCACCCAGCCAGCCAGCAAGTGCACGTGCGTTCGATCAGTCGCCAGCGTGATCGAACTGAAACCTTGGTGCGATGCCGCCTCTTGTGCGGCGACAACCAGTAGTTGTTGGGCCTCGTCGCAGAACACGCACGTATTCGCCTGCTGCCGATGACGGTAAGCGATCGCCGCCTGCGAATCCGCCGCCCAGAGCCCGGTCTTGTTCTTGAAGTACCCCTGCGGCCGGTCCGGCATCCACGTCCCGTAGGCGTGCCACGTGAACAGCACGACGACGCGGAGCTTCTCCTGCGGCACCGACGTGTTGTAACGCGACTAGGCTTTTACCTGCAACCCGAACTTTCCCACAGAGCCACGTAGCTGCGGGCTGACAGCCCGCAGCTACGTCCGCTTCCCACCCGCGCTTCCCGCCCGCTTCGGGTTCTGTTGTGGTGCCCGTACCATGCTCGGATGAGCCAGTCGCTGGGACAGTTGTCGATCGTGCTGCATGGGCACTTGCCTTACGTGCTTCATCACGGGTCGTACCCGCACGGGGAGGCGTGGCTGTTCGAGGCGGCGGCGGAGACTTATCTGCCGATCCTCGACTTTCTGGGGGAGGCGGGGCTGCATGGGATCCGGTGCCGGGTGACGATGGGGCTCATGCCGGTGCTGTTGGAGCAGTTGGCGCACGAGCGGTTCAAGGGCGGGTTCGTCGCGTACCTGCACGAGCGGGCGGGGCGGGCCGAGGCGGATCGGCGGGAGTTCGAGGCCGGCTCGGGCCCGCACGACAAGCACTTTGCCTACCTCGCCACGCGGTGGGGCGCGTGGTTCCAGGGCAAGATCGAGCACTTCGAGCGGATCGGCCGCGATATCCCCGGCGAGTTCGCCCGGTTCTGCCGCGAGGGGCAGGTGCAGATCCTGACCAGCAACGCCACGCACTGCTACATGCCGCTCGTGCTGAACGACGAGATGCTGCGGGCGCAGATGAAGTGCGGCGTCGCCACCAGCGAGCGCCACCTCGGCCACCGCCCGACCGGCATGTGGCTGCCGGAGTGCGCCTACCGCCCGGCGTGGGACCACTGGCTGCCCAGCGTGCTGTACGACAACGCCCGTCATCGCCCCGGCGTCGAGCAGTTCATCGCCGAGGCGGGCGTGTCCCACTTCTTCGTCGACTCCCACCAGCTCAAGGGCGGCCGGCCGCTGGGCTACATGGACAATGGCAGCTTCCACACCGTGCCCGATGATCCGAGCCACTGGGACGCCCGCCGCGGCTGGCGGAGCACGCTCGAGCCCGTCGGCGTCGTCAGCCAGCCCGAGGCCCCGAGCGTCTACGCCTTCGGCCGCCACCCGGAGGTCTCCGAGCAGGTCTGGTCGGGCGACCTCGGCTACCCCGGCGCCGGCGAGTACATGGAGTTCCACCGCAAACACGGCGAGCGCGGCCTCCGTTACCACAAAGTCACCAGCCGCAAAACGCCCCTTTCCGACAAGGAGCCGTACTACCCCGACGACGTCGCCGGCAAGCTGCACGAGCACGCCCACCACTTCCTCGACACCGTCAAGCGGGCCCTCGCCCAGCACCGCGACACCACCGGCCGCCAAGGCACCGTGGTCGCCAGCTTCGACGCCGAGCTGTTCGGCCACTGGTGGTTCGAGGGCACAAGGTTCCTGCGCGACGTCATCTTCGCCGCCCACGCCGACGAGCACGTCGACCTCGCCACCGCCGAGGAGGTCCTGGAAACCCGCCCGCCCGACAAGGCCGTCCGCCTGCCCGAAGGCTCGTGGGGCAAGAACGGCGACCACACCGTCTGGATGAACGACCAGGTCAAGTGGATGTGGGAAGCCGAGTACCGTGCCGAGGGCGAGTTCCTCAAACAGCTCCACGCGTTGCCATGGCGGCAGAACGCGGACGTGAGCGATTTGCTCACCAAAGCCGCCCGCCAACTGCTGCTCCTGCAAGCCAGCGACTGGCCGTTCGTCGTCGAGTCCGGCGGCGCGGTCGACTACGGCACCTTCCGCTTCAGCGGCCACGCCACCCGCTTCGGCCGGTTGTGCGACCTCGCCGAACAAGCCGCCGGCGGCGCCCCCATTGGCCGCCTGGAACAAGCCCAAATCGAAGAAGCCGACGCCCACGACGACATCTTCCAACACATCGACCTCACCTGGTGGCTGCCGTGAGGGCGCGGTAGGATCTCCTTATGACCAGCGAAAAGAAGATTCCCGTCCGTTGGGACGGCAACGGGTTCGTTCCGCTGGAAGACGTTGATCTTCCGATCGGTACTGAAGGTGTCATCCGGTGCAATGAAGTGGCCGCCACCGACGAGCCGCCGATCCACGTCCGACACCCGTTCCGAGGCCGCGCCACTTACTACAACAAGCTCGACGGCATGAACTTTGCCCAGCTCAACGCGTGGTGCGCCGCCAACCCGATGCCCGATGCCCTGCGCCGGCAACTCGAAGCCGAGGGCCGTATCCCAAAGGACGAGCCGGAGCCTGTCACCGACCGAAGCGAGGCGGCCGATGCTGCTTGACGCCGACATTCTGATCGACGTCTGGCGTCGCCACCCACCGGCCGTCGCTTGGCTCGAGAGCAACGACCCGCCGCGGCCCTCGGTCTGCGGCATCGCCGGCCTCGAGTTTCTCGCCGGCATCAACGACAAGCAATCGATGATTCAAGCCCAACAGATGCTCGACGGCCTGATCACCTCTTGGCCCGACGCCACCTCCGCCAACTGGGCGATGGCCGTCTACCCCGAGCTCAAGCTCAGCCACGGCGTCGGCTGGCCCGACACCCTCATCGCCGCCACCGCCCTCGGCCACGACGTCGAACTCGCCACCTTCAACCTCAAGCATTTCCGCCCCTTCGAGCCCTTCGGCCTCAAGCTCGTCCAGCCGTACGAGCGGTAGAATGTCCGCGTGAGCACCAAGACTCTCGCCCCCATCCGCGGCCGCTGGACCGGCACGCACTTCGAGCCCGTCGGCGAGGTTGATCTGCCCGTCGGCGAGGAGGTGGAGATCATGCCCAGCAGTTGGCCGCCCGGCACCGAGTACCGCGATGGCATGATCATCGTCCCACCCGAGGAGGGCGACGGCAGCGCGGCGTCGATCCTTCAGTGGATGGAGGAGAACCCGGCATCCCCCAATGACCTCTCCGCCGAGGAGACGATGCAGCGAATACGGGACGCAAATGATCAGCGTGCTGCTCACATCCGCGAGATGATGTACGGCGATCGCGAGACCGACTCGGCATGAACCTCTACGACACCGACATCGTCGTGGACGTCTGGCGGAAAGAGCCGGCGGCCTTGGCGTGGTTCGACGGCCTCGAGGGCAATGATCACTGCATCACCGGCTTCACGACCTTCGAACTCTATAAAGGAGCCAGAGACGGCGACGACCAGCGGCAACTGGAAGGGCTGCTGCGGCGTTTCTCCATGATTTGGCCCGGCGGCACGAATCTTCGCGACGCCTTGTCCACCTACGGCCGCGTCCACCTCGGCAACGCCATCGACATGGTCGATTGCATCAACGGCCACACTGCCCTCGCCGCCGGTGTTCCGCTCAACGGCTTCAACCGCAAGCACCTCAGAATGATCCTCGGCCTCAAGCTCGTCCAACCGTATGAGCGGTGAATTTTTTGCCGACCACCGCTGGCTTCACGGCAACTCGACCTTCGTTTGCCCGTCCTGCCGGTACAGCAGCCCCGGCAGCGTCCATTCGGTCGCATACCCCGGCGGCAGCACGCCTTTATCGATCCAAACCCGCATTGGGAACAGCTCTCGCAGCGGCCGACCGAATGAGGCTTCGACATTGGTTCGCCAACGCGTCATTCTTTCTTCGTAGCGTGACGCTTCGATCCTGCCCGAACAAAGGTGCTGTTGACGGTTAAACCTTTCCTCCCCATGCGGCGTGAACAGGGAGACGTCCGCCTCGAGCGGGTCGGCCCCGTAATACTCAAGATGGCCGAGGTACCGCCCGCCGCCGGCGGCTTCGGCGTGACATGCGATCTGGGGAATCCTGCTGTACGGGATCAGGTCGCATTCGATCTGGTACGGCAGCGGCCCGGAGTACGCCAGCCGCGACGGCTCGCAATACTCGTACCGATCCAGCTCGCGCCGCAGCGCCACCTCCCGAACGTTCGTGCTGCTCATCTGCACCCAGACGGGATAACGCTGCAATAACTCAGGGGTCAGCTTACAGACATCCGCGATCAACGGCCCGTCGAATGCTGCGAAGAGTTCCGAGTAGAGACCGTCTTCAAACATCAACGGCTCAGCGCTCATGCCCAAGGTTAGGTGCTGCAGTTTGCGTCCTGCTGTCCTTGCTCGCCTCGGCTTCGCGGCCGGCGGGGGAGGCGGTCGTCGCGGAGGTGCCGGCGGAGGTGTTTCGGGTGGCGGTGGCCTGGTGCGTGGCGACGAACGATTTGCGGGAGGGCGTGGAGGAGCCGAACGCGCTGGCGATTACCACCGACCCGCTCAATCGGGCGATGAACGAGCTGCTGGCCATCAACATGCCCATCGAGCGGCGGTGGCGGGTGGCCGCTTCTCCCAAAGTTGAGCCGCAGCTTTTTAGACGCCCGTGTGGCAATCAATTCCCCTCGGCGAGGAGGGCTCGGATTTCGTCGGGGGTGAGGTCGGGGTCGTCAAGGTGGGATGGGGGGTCGGGCTCGGTGGGGCCGCAGGCGGGGGTGGCGCCAAGGGCCTCGGCTTCGGCGAGTTGGGTGGGGGTGCCGCGGCAGACGAGGCGTTCGACGTGCGGGTAGCGGTGGCCGACGGCGCGGAGGATCGTGAGTTCGGTCGGGTAGAGGGCGTCGAGAGCCAGCAGCAGGCCGCGGTAGACCAGCGGGCGGCGGGCCAGGGCGAGCATCGCGGCGTAGGGGTCGGGCTGGGCGTCGATCTGCCAGCCGCGGGAATGGGCGACGGCGGCGAGCTCGGGGGCGGCCTGGTCGCCCTCGATCAGCAGGCACCGGGGGCCGGCGGCGGACTCGGCGGCGTGGGGCACGAGGCGACGATACGCCGGACGGGTGAGGATTGTCGCAACTTTGGGGCAACGGCGGCGAACCGGGCACTTGATTTTCTGCCGGCCGGCTCTTTAGCTGTGCGCGCCGGCCATCCGGGGCGGCACAACCCGCGACTTTCGACTCTCACCACAGAATCAGGAACATCACCATGGGCATCAAGGTTGGCATCAACGGCTTCGGCCGAATCGGGCGTTTGGTCTTCCGCGCCGCCAGCTACCGCAGCGACGACGAGATCGAGATCGTCGGCATCAACGACCTGGTCGGGGCCGACAACCTCGCGTACCTGCTCAAGTACGACACCATCCACGGCAAGATGGACGGCGAGGTTTCCAACGACGGCGAGGATCACCTGATCGTCAACGGCAAGAAGATTCCCAGCTTCAGCGAGCGTGACCCGGCGAACCTCAAGTGGGGCGACCTCGGCTGCGACGTGGTCGTCGAGTCGACCGGCTTCTTCACCGACTTCGACGGGGCCGGCAAGCACCTTCAGGCCGGGGCGAAGAAGGTCGTCATCAGCGCGCCCACCAAGAGCCCGGAGCAGGTGCCGACCTACGTCCTGGGCGTCAACGACGGCGACTACGACGGCAGCAAGGACATTGTCAGCAACGCCAGCTGCACGACGAACTGCCTCGCCCCGATCACGAAGGTCATCCTCGACAACTTCGGCCTCGAGGAAGGTTTGATGACGACGATCCACGCCGTCACGGCCACGCAGCCGACGCAGGACGGCCCGAGCAAGAAGGATTGGCGCGGCGGCCGCAACGCGTACATGAACATCATCCCGAGTTCGACGGGTGCCGCCAAGGCCGTCGGCCTGGCGCTGCCCCAGACCAAGGGCAAGCTGACGGGCATGGCGTTCCGCGTACCGACGATGGACGTCTCGGCCGTCGACCTGACGTTCCGCACGGAGAAGGCGACGAGCTACGACGAGATCATGGCCGCGATGAAGGCCGCCGCCGAGGGGCCGATGAAGGGCATCCTGGGCTACACCGACGAGCAGGTGGTCAGCGCCGACTTCATCACCGACCCCCGCAGCAGCATCGTCGACGCCAAGGCCGGCATCGGCCTCAACGACCGGTTCTTCAAGGTCGTGAGCTGGTACGACAACGAGTGGGGCTACAGCAACCGCGTCGTCGACCTCGTCGACAAGATGGGCAAAATGCTCTGAAGCGGTGACATCGCTTGATCGAGTTCGACGCCCCGACGCCCCAAAGCGTCGAGGCGTTTTCGGTGATCGACCGGACCACCGCCGATACGCGGCGGGGCTGATCCCGAAGTGCGGCGTCTAACCACAGGCTCAGCCCCGCCGCCACGCGGTGGTCCGGTCGGCCGCAACGTGACGCCGCTACCCTTCCCGCATGGCCAGGCAGGAACTGGGCTATCAGAGCAGGACCACCGCGCCCTCGCCGTGGAAGTGGTACGCCGCCGTCGCACAAGCGAGCATCGGGTTGGCGCTGTTCGTCATGATTGTGTGCGTGAGCCTCGCGTCTTTCGCCGACAACTACCTCAACGGCGAGCTCGTCGGTTGCCTCCTCGCCGCCGCCTCGCTCGCGTGCTTCGGCTACCCGGCCTGGGCGATCTTCCGCCACGCCTGGCAAGTCCTCAGCCGCCGCGGGCAGTGACGCCAACCCGCGGCTACGCCTCGACGCCAATGTCCTGGTTCCAAAGCTCCGGCCGCGTCCGTTGCAGCTCGCGCATCATCGCGATGCACGCCGGATCCTCCAGCACCACGACCTCCACGCCGTGCGCCCGCAAGAAGTCCGGCGACGTCCCGCCCGGCCCCGCGCCGCCGGGGAAGGTCGTCGCCTCGCCGACCACCACCCGCTTGATGCCGAACTGCACCGCCGCCCCGCTGCACAAAAAGCACGGCATCAGCGTCGAGTAGAGCGTCACGCCGGCATAGCTGTGCAGCGGTCCGGCGTCGTTGAGCGCGTTGATCTCCGCGTGCTCCATCGGCCGATTCTCCTGCACCCGCCGGTTGTGCCCCCGCCCCAGGATCACCCCGCCCCGCACCACCACGCTCCCGATCGGCAACCCGCCCGAGGCCAGCCCCTTCTGGGCCTCCGCCCGTGCCTCATCAACAAAGTTCTGGTCGTCATCGCGCATCGACCCAGCTTATCGCAACGTCCGAGCCGTAGCTGCGACCTGACAGGTCGCGGTGGCGAGGTCCGCAACCCGAACCCGCTTTGCGTGGCCCACTCCACGTTCGGAACCGGCCACTGCGGCCTATCAGCCCGCAGCTACGACGCTTCCACGAGCGCCCACCGCGCGGCTACGCTCGCCGCATGAGCGACGTGTTCGAGCAACTGCGGGACGGGGCGGTCGTGGCGGTCGTGGTGCCAAGCGACGCCGAGCAGGCGGTGGGGGCGGCGCGGGCGTTGCTCGCCGGTGGGGTGCGGGGCGTGGAGATCGCGTTGCGGACGCCGCAGGCGCTCAGGGCGGTCGAGGCGGTGGCGCGGCAGGTGCCGGAGATGCTCGTCGGGGCCGGCACGGTGCTGACGCCGGATCAGGTGCAGCAGGTGAAGGACGCCGGCGCCGCCTTCGCCGTCGCCCCCGGCTGCAACCGCCGCGTCATCGAGACCGCCGCCGAGGCGGGCGTGCCGTTCGCCCCCGGCGTCGCCACGCCCAGCGACATCGAGCAGGCCGTGGAGGCC
>CAYLSV010000008.1:0-12123 GCA_964386435.1 uncultured Tepidisphaerales bacterium | reverse complement strand
CTTCCCCGCCGAGCCGATGGGCGGCCTGGGGTTCCTGAAGAACGCCGCCGCGCCCTACGACCACCTGGGCCTGCGCTACATCCCCCTCGGCGGCATTCGCTCCGACTCCGCCGCCGCCTACTTCGCCGACCATCGCGTCCTCGCCGTCGGCGGCAGCTGGCTCGCCCCAAAGGCACTGCTCGATGCCGGCGATTGGGCGGCGATCACCCAGCACGCCCAAGACGCCGTCGAGATGGCCGAAATCGCCCGCGGCCGAACCTGAAAGTCCGGCGTCGGCTCGTCCCTATCATCGCCCGTGGACCGCCGCGAGGATCGTCCGAGCTTCGACGTCGCCGCCGTGCGAACCGATTTCCCGATCCTCTCGATTGAGATGAACGGCGAGCCGCTCGTGTTCCTCGACAACGCCGCCACGACGCAGAAGCCGCGGGCGGTGATCGACGCGATCAGCAACTACTACGAAACGGGCAACGCCAACATCCACCGCGGCGTCTACAAGCTCAGCCGCGACGCCACCGACGCCTTCGACGCCGCCCGCACCGACGTCGCCCGGTTCATCGGCGCCAGCGATTCGGCCGAGTGCATTTTCGTCCGCGGCGTCACCGAGGCCGTCAACCTCGTCGCCATGAGCTGGGGCCGGACGTTCTTGCAAACGGGCGACGAGATCCTGCTCTCGGCGCTGGAGCACCACAGCAACATCGTCCCCTGGCAGCTCGCCGCCGAGGCGACCGGGGCCGTCGTCCGCACGCTGCCGATGACGCCCACCGGCGGCCTCGACTACGACCGACTCGGCGAATTCATCGGGGACAAGACGAAAATCGTCGCCATCCAGCACGTCAGCAACGCCCTCGGCGTCGTCCACGACGTCGACCGCATCATCGCCGCGGCGAAGGCGGTCGGGGCGGTGGTGCTGCTCGACGGGGCCCAAAGCGTCGGCCACTTCCCGGTGGACGTGCAACAGCTCGGCTGCGACCTCTTCTGCTTCAGCGGCCACAAGCTGTTCGGCCCCACCGGCGTCGGCGTGTTGTGGGGCAAGCGGGCGCTGCTGGACAGCATGCCGCCGTACCACGGCGGGGGCGACATGATCGAGAGCGTCACCTGGCAGAAGTCGACCTACGCGCCGCTGCCGAACAAGTTCGAGGCCGGCACGCCCGACATCGCCGGCGTCATCGGCCTCGGGGCGGCGGTGCGGTACGTCGAGGCGCTCGACCGCCGGGCCATCGAGCGGCACGAGGCGGCGCTGCTCGCCCACGCCGACAAGCGGCTCGCCGACGTGCCGGGCCTTCGGATTCTCGGGGCCGGCGAGCGGCGCGTCGGCGTCGCGAGCTTCGTGCTCGAGGACCCGCCCATCTCCTCGCTCGACGTCGGCATTAAGCTCGACGCCCGCGGCATCGCCGTCCGCACCGGCCACCATTGCGCCCAGCCGCTCATGGACGCCTTCGGCATCAGCGGCACGGCCCGGGCGAGCTTCGCGTTCTACAATTCGATCGAAGAAGTCGATGCGCTCGCCGACGCGCTTTTAGAGATAGTCGAGGCGACGACGCCCGTGCGACAATTGGAGGCCACCGACATGACCTATCCAACCGCCACCGCCGGCAGCGTCGCCGAGGCGGCGGCGGCGATTGCGGAGGAGTTCGAGCTGGTCGGCGAGATGATGAAGCCCAACGAGTACGTGCTCGACTTCGCCGACAAGTTGCCGCCGATGCCAAGCGATCTGAAGAACGACGCCACCCGCGTGACCGGGTGCATGAGCACCGTGCACCTCGCGCCGCAAATCGATGGCGACCGTATCACGTTCCTCGCCGACAGCGACGCCCAGATCGTCCGCGGCCTGATCGCCGTGCTGCAGCGGCTGTTCGCCGGGCAGCGGGCCGAGGAGATCCTGGCGTTCGATGTCCGCACGTTCTTCCAGAAAATCGGTTTGGAAGGGCAACTCAGCCACCAACGCCGCAGCGGTTTGGCGGGCATGATCGGCAGCATTCGCACTCACGCGATGAGCCTGACCGACACCACCAACGCCGAGGAGGCCAGCTGATGCCGGGTGCCGACGAGTTCAAGGATTACAAGCCCGCCGGCAGCCGGCGGTCGCTGGACGTCACCGGCTTCGACCCGGCAGCCAAGCTCCGCCAAATCGAAAAAGGCCCCGCCGAGACGGCGGGGCCGAAGAGCTTGAACCGGCAGAACCTGATCGACCGCGCCCTCGACGGCCTGCCGCCGGAGAAGCAGCAACTGCGGGAAAAGGTGATCGAGGCACTACAAACGGTGTATGATCCCGAGCTGCCGGTAAACCTGTACGATCTGGGTTTAATCTATAAACTCGAGATCGACGACGCCCACCACGTTTACTGCGAAATGACTCTTACCGCCCCCGCCTGCCCCGTGGCCGGCACCCTGCCCGGCGAGGTCGAAAAGGCGATCGCCGGCGTGGACGGCGTGGCCGGGGCGAAGGTGGAGCTCGTCTGGGAGCCGCGGTGGGGCAAGCAGATGATGAGCGAGGTCGCACTGCTGGAACTCGGGCTGATGTGAGGTTATTGGGCCAGTCCGGCGCGGCGGACGACGGGCAGCTCCTCGATCATCTGTTGCAGTTCTTCCAGCGTGGCGGTGCGGCGGACGCTGCGGGGCAGCAGCCAGTAGCCCAGGTTCCGCCAGTGGTCGGGGTCGTCGGTCGGGCCGCCGGACCACAGAATGACACCGTCGGCGTGTTCGTCGATTTCGCGGTACATTGGCAGCGCCACCTCCAGCGGCACCGGCTGACTCCGCACCTCCGGCGGTTGGGCATTTGTGTGGTAACGCGGGTTGACGAATGGGTAGATCGGCTTGTTGTACGACGCCGCCTCCCGCAGATTATGCTCGGCGTAGATGGCGTGCCCCTCCGCCTCGGGGTAAAAGATGTAGAGCGACGGGCAGACGTAGTCGAGCTCCCGAGCCAACGGGCCGAGCAGCCGGTTGGCCCGCCGCCAATCGAGCAACTTGAAACGGGCGTCGTGGAACCTTGTTCGTGCGGCGATGAGTTGAGGGTTCTGTTCATCACCGCTGTGTTGCTGCCATGATTGGATGTACTCCCGCCGCCGCCGCTCGTAGGTGTTGGGGGTCCAGTAGTCCCGCAGCGGCATGAGCATGTAGAGGCCGACCCGCGCCGACGGATCGACGCGGCGGCCGAGCTGCACCAGATGGGCCAAGCGGTCGGCCGATTCGAGGGCCGCCTCGTCGCCGTGGCGGCGGGCGTCGATTGGGTCTTGTTCAAAGTTGTAGACGTGGATCGCGCCCGGGACGTTGAAGAACATCTCGATGCCCTGCAGCGTCGTCCGCCGGCCGCGGTGGTCGAAGATGTGCTGCGGCCAGACTACGGCGACCGGCAGGGCGTTGACCTCCGGGTCCTCCGGCACCACCCGGTTGTGGCTGCCCCGCTGACCCAGGGCGTCGAAGACGAGGAAGCCGTCCTCCGGCGGCAGCGGCCAGACTTGGCCCTCGGCTTGGACGACGTGGGTGTCGTAGACGCCGGGGGCCTCGGCCGATCGGTGGGGCGGCCGGTTGTCGGCGGTGGGAATCTGAAGCAACAACAGCAGGGCGGCGATCCAGGTCATGGCGTCTCCTTCGGGTCGGGAACTATGAGGACGATCCTCACACCTTCCCCGCAGTGGTGCGCCGTCGGCCGCCAGCAGCGCAACCGGCTTCGGCTCAGGCGGCGTCGGCTTCTAGCATTGGCCGACGCTTGTGATGTTCGGTGGCGGCCTCAAACATTCGGGCGGCACGCAACAACTGTGGCTCGCTCAAATTTGGCCCCACCAGTTGAATGCCGATCGGCAGCGGCGTGTCGCCGGCGGTGAAACCTCCGTTGATGCTCACGCTGGCGTTGCCGGCAATATTGCTTGCGACGGTGAAGATGTCGCAAAGGTACATTGCAAGCGGGTCGGACGCTTTGTCGCCGATGGCGAAGGCGGGGGTGGGGGTGGTGGGCGTCAGGACGAAGTCGCATTTCTTGAAGGCTTCGGTGTAATCCTGCCGGATTTTGCTGCGAACCTGCAATGCGCGGTTGTAGTAGGCGTCGTAGTAGCCGCTGGAGAGGGCGTAGGTGCCAATCATGATGCGGCGTTGGACTTCATCGCCAAAGCCTTCGGCCCGGCTTTTGGAGAACAGTTCGACGATGTCGCTCACCGCTTCGTCGGTGCGGTGGCCGAAGTGGACGCCGTCGTAGCGGGCGAGGTTGCTGGAGGCTTCGCTGGGGGCAATGACGTAGTACGCCGCGATCCCATACTTCAGGTGCGGCAGCGTGACCTCGACGACTTCGGCCCCGGCATCTTCATAGATTTCTCGGGCGGCGGCGAAGGCCTTGTCGACTTCAGGATCCATGCCGGCGTTTGGCAGATCGGTGACGACGCCGATCTTCAGCTTGTCGATCGGCTTGTCGAGATCGGCTGTGTAGTCGGGAATCTCGACCGGCAGCGAGGTGGAGTCGAGCGGGTCGTGCCCGGCGATGGCGTTGAGCAAGAGGGCGGCGTCCTCGACGGTCCAGGTGAGCGGGCCGATCTGGTCGAGCGACGAGGCGAAGGCGACCAGGCCCCAACGGCTGACGAGGCCGTAGGTCGGCTTGAGTCCGACGAGGCCGCACAGGGCGGCGGGTTGGCGGATGGAGCCGCCGGTGTCGGAGCCGAGGGCGCCGCAGACGACTGACGCCGCCACGGCCGCCGCGCTGCCGCCGCTGCTGCCGCCGGGGACGAGGCTGGTGTTCCACGGGTTGCGGGTCGGGCCGAAGGCGCTGTTCTCGGTGGAGCTGCCCATGGCGAACTCATCCAGGTTGGTTTTGCCGATCAGCACCGCCCCGGCCGCCTCCAGCCGCTGCACGACGGTGGCGTCGTATGGCGAGTGGAAATGCTCCAGCATTTTGCTCGAACACGTCGTGGCGTCCCACGTCGTGCACATGTTGTCCTTCACCGCGATCGGCACCCCGGCCAGCGGCCCGGTGATCCGCCCGGCGTCGACATCGTTGGCCCGCTCCAGCGCCCGCACCGCGTTGTGACTGTTGAAGGCGTGGACGTTCGGCTCCACCGCCTCCAACCGAGAGATGGCCTGCCGGGCCAGTTCCGAGGCGCTGATGTCCTTGGCAAGAACCGCGTCCCGGGCGGCGGCGATGGTGTCGAAGCTCAACATGGTGAATTGGTCTTTGTTCCTGGTCCTTTGTTGTTTGTCCGCGGCGTGATCGACGAAGGACAAATGACAAAGAATAAATGACTACCCGGCCGAGTCCTCGTCGCCGCCGATGACTTTGGGCACTTTGAAGAACGGCGGGTCGCGGTCCGGGGCGTTCTGGAGGACGGCGTCAACGGGCAGCATGGGGCCGATGGTGTCGTCGCGGAGGACGTTGGTCATGGGAACGGCGACGGCGGTGGGCTCGACGCCTTCGACGTCGACCTCGCCGATCTGCTCGACGTAGCCGAGGATGCCCGAGAGTTGCTCGGCAAAACGGTGGATCTGGTCGTCGGGGATGGCGAGCCGGGCGAGCTTGGCGACGTGGCGGACGTCGTCGTCGCTGAGCTTGGCGGCGGTGGCCGGGTCGTCGGACATAAAGGGGTTGTAGGGCGTTGGGGCCGTTGAAACAACTGCGGACCGGGCGGCGTCTACAGGTGGTGAGGCCGCGTGTGCGGGCTTCAACGTGGCGGCAAGGCAACGGCCCTGCTGGCGCGCCGGCGGCACGGCGATTGACAGTTGCCGCGCAGGGCCGATGATGGGCTGCCCGGCGGCAGGTGCGGCCTGTGGAGGTTCGTCGAGGTTGGCGTCAGTTGATGGCGACCGAGGTCAGTGAATTAAGGATCAGGAACAACATGGCTCGTGAAGCATCGTCCAGCGGCATTGGCAGCGTCGGCAGCAACCGGCAACCTCGGCGGCGTCCTCTGATCGGCCGCGGCGCCGCGGCGGTGCGGCGTGCGGCCGGGACGGCGTTGGCGGCGCTGCGGAGTTCCGACGGCCCGGCAATGGCCCAAGCCGTGGCCGCCCCGATCGAACAACTCGAGCAGCGGCGGCTCCTCACGACGATCGCCAGCGGCGAAACGGCCCAGATCCTCACGCCCGGTGATGACGAGGGCTCGGAGGTCCGCATTTCGTTCAGCGGCGAGGGCACCGCGACGCTGGTCGGCTCGTACACCAATGAGTTCGGCGAGGCCGAGCTGACGGCGCTGCCGGCCACGGTGTTCGGCCCCGACGGCGAGCGGCGGGAACTGGGCGGCATCGGCGGAGCCCAAGGCGTCCGGCCGATCAGCGACTTCAGCGGCGACGACAACTTCGGCTTCACCGAGTTCACCCCCGACAGCGTAGACTTCCTGTTCAACCTCGCCCCGCGGCTGCCGATCGACGGCGGCGGGTTCGGGATCCGGGTCCGCGACTTCGACGCCTTCGCGCCGGGCAACTTGCTCGAGTTCACGTCGATCGCGGCGAACCAGGATGGGCTGCTGTTCGGCGTGTTCCAGTACAACCTGCCGCTGCAGCGGGGCGACGACGAGCAGGACGTGCCGCTGCTGTTCCTAGGGCGGTTCGACACGGCCACTGGTGCGGTGATCATCCAGCAGGATTTGACGATCCCGGTGCTGCAGCAGGTGGTGCCGTTTACCGATCCGTCGCAGGACCGCGAGTTCGAGGACTTCGCCGGGCTGATCGACAACGTGATTGGGGCCGACTTCGACTTCGTGACCGGCGACTTCTACTTCGGCATCAACGCCCAGCAGTTCCTGCCCAGCGTCAACGGCGATCCGGCGGAGATCAGCACGCCGATCCTGTTCCGCATCGTCGCCCCCGAGGGCGGCTTCACGACCCGCGGCAGCTCCACCAGCGGCGACCTGATCCGGCAGGAAGGGGCGTTCGGGCAGTTCGTGATCGAAGGGCCGGTGTTCGTCGACGGCTTCACGTTCGACACCGATGCGAACCTCAAGGTCCACGGCACCCGCTTCTCCGGCGACGGCCGGGGCGACGACTCGGTCGGGTTCGCCCGCCGCGGCATCTACACGATCGAGCGGAACAGCGGCGGCACGGTGTTCGACACCGACACGTTCGACGATCAAGGGTTCGACGACCTCGACGGCATCGGGGCGTTGATCCCGGTGCTCACCCCCGCCAGCAGCAGCGGCAGCACCGCCGAGGCCGAGCCGGAGTCTGAGGTCATCACCTCCTTCAACGGCTTCGAGGCCGTGCCGGGGCAACGCGGCTTCGTCTACGCCATTATCGGCGACGGCGAGGACGGGCAGTTCATCCGCATCAACCTCAACGATCTGATCAACGCCGGCGAAGGGTCGGTCGGCATTGCCGCCAGCACGTCGCTCGGCCCGTTGCAGGACCCCGACGGCGCGATTCCGATACGCGGACTGGACGAGTCGCGCGTTCCCGGCGCGCAGGTCCGCGGCCTGACTTTCAGCCCCAACGTCCGCTCGCTGTTCCGTCTGGAAGACGGCAACCCCGGCAACGACGACGAGCGCGGGGCGTTCCTGGGGACCGACACCAACACCGACCAGCTGCTGCTGATCGACGAGCGGCTGCGGCCGCAGACGGCCGACCTCTACGCCGTGCTGCTGGACGTGGACGACCCGTTGGCCCGGATCACGATTGCCACCGACGACGACGACGACGGCACGTTCACCATCGACGACGCCGGCCAGGTGATCGTCAACACCGCCAGCGGCGAGTTCGAGGTCAACGGTGCCGGCTCCGTGTTCATCGGCGGCCGGCAGTTTGCCCCGGGTCCGGACGATGACGACGGCGAGGCCACCGACCCGATCGCGCTGCCGCAGGATTCGCTGGACTTCAGCGACTTCTTCGACAACAACGGCTTCCTGCCCGCCGACTTTGGCATCCGCGGCCGCGACCGCTTTGCCCCCGGCCTCTACAGCACCGGCACCATGGGCCGGGTGTTCGTCGACGGCGTCATCACCGGCCGGGTGAACATCGAAGGCTCGATCGACACGTTCTACGCCGGCTCGATCCTCACCGGGTCGGCCGGGGGCGTGCCCATCGGCGGGCCCAGCACGCTCGCGTCCAACTTCGCCGTCAACGGCGACGTGCGGCAGATCGTCTCCATCAGCAGCATCGGCGGCAGCCAGGCCCTGGGCTACCGCACCGGCTTCGACATGGCCATCGCCGGCAACGTCGGGCAGATCATCTCCACCTCCGGCGGCTTCACCGGCAGCGGCCTGGTCCTCAACGACCCGAACACGCCGGGCCTGACCACCGATTACGTCGAGATCGAATCCGACCTCGAAGGCGTTTACTCGAACAACTCGTTCGACACGCCCGAAATCCTCGGCACCGGACAGGTCGAATCGCTCGACTTCGAAGGCGGGGCCGTGCGGGTCATCGGCGAGGGCGGCGACGTCGACTTCTACGGCGTGCCGCTGCTGGCCGGGCAGACCATCACTATCGACTTCGACTCGCCCAGCGGCAAAGTGGCTGTGTTCGACCCCAACGGCGTGCTGCGGGCCAGCAACGCCAACGACTTGGTCGACAACGACCAGTTCTTCGGCGGCCTGGGCCCGGCATTCGTGCCGGTCGACACCCCCCGCGGCGAGTCGCTGCAATTCACCGCCCAGATGCCGGGCATCTACCGCGTGGCGGTCGGCGGCTTCCTGAGCAGCGGGGCGTTCGGGTCGGGCGATTTCGTCACGATCAACAACAGCCTGACCCAAGGCGTTGGCGGCACCGAGCGGCAGACCTACGGCCAAATCGGCAGCGGCAGCAACTCGACGTACGTGCTGACCCTGCGGGGCGTGGACAACATGAGCCTGGGCGGCATCGCACCGCGCGGCGGCAGCATCTTCCTCGACGGCCTGCAGCCGCTGGAGATTCGCAACGGCGACCTTGGCGCGTTGCTCTCGCCGGGCTTTGTCTTCGCCCAACCGGTGTTCGATTTGGAAACGTCTTCGTTCGGGGCAAACCTGCGGGTGCCGCAGGGCAACATCCGCGAAATCGCCGGCTCGAGCGTCGGCACGCTGAACTTCCCGATCAACCTTGACGCCCCGGCCGGCACCGTGGGCCGGGTCAAGGCGTTCGGCGTCCTCGGCGACGACGACGCCCCGGCCGATGTCATTCTCAACGTCTTCAGTGGCGTGACCCGCGACCCGGCCGACCTGCTGTTCGACCCGGCGGTGGCCGTCAACAATTACCAGCTCATCGACGCCCCCGGCACCTTCAACGGCTCACTGCTGGCCAACGGCGAGATCGGCGTGGTCCGGGCCGGCGAGATCGGCACGTTGGGCGGCCGCAACACCAACCCGATCTTCGCCGCCAACGTCGACGGCCTGGGCATCGACGGCACCATCCACCTCATCGACGTCTTGGGCGACATGGGCAACTCCGTCTCCGGCGGCCCGATCTTCTCGACCGGGCCCGGTGGCAACGTGCGGTACATCCGCGTCGGCGGCTTGGCCTATAAGGACCCGCTGTTCGGCGGCGGCCTGCCCGACACCGTGAACATCGACAACGGCGGCGAAACCGTCCTCCGCGACGACTCGGGCACCAACGTCGAGATCAAGTTCGCCCAAGGTCTGCAAGTCGGATTCGACCCGACGTTCGGCCCGCTCACCACCGGCGGCACCAGCGGCACGATCCGCACCCTGCCCGTCCGCGGCGCCTCGCCCACCGGCGGCCCCGGCGGCGGCCGGGTGATCCTGGACATCAACGCCAACGGCTCGTTCGAGGTCGAGGCCGAAAACGGCTTCAACTCCCGCGCCGAAATCGGCTCCATTTTCTTGAGCAACAGCCAGACGACCGACGTCGTCTTCGACACGCCCTTCGCCCCGAACGACGATGACGACGGCGACGGTGGGGGCGGCGACGGTGGCGGCGGCGGTGGCGGTGGCGGTGGGTTCGGTGCCCCCGGCTTCGGTCGGCAGGCACCTCCCGGACTTGGCGTGCGGCCGTTCCCGCGGCCCGACAGCCCCGCCCCGATCGGCTTCGGCGAGGACGATCTGGACCCGCTGTTCAGCAACCTCGTGACCGGTGCCGAGCTCCGCCTGGAGCGGGTCACCGACTTCGAGTCGCAGTTGCTGCGGACCACCACGCTCAATTTCGAGGGCAAGCGGGTCGACGTCCTGAACATCCAGGCCGGCCCGATGGACGAGATTGTCAACGACACCCTCGGCGAACTCGTCAGCGTTGAGGCGACCAGCATCGGCCTGCTCGAAGCCCAGAACATCGGCTTCGGCCGGTCGGCGGCGGGCACCAAGCTCGACCCGATCCGCAACCTGCTGCCCGACCAGTTCGGCGTCTACCCCAACCAGCTCACCACCGGCGTGCTCGTCGGTGAGGCGGTGGAAATCGCCGCCCGTGAGTCGCTGGGCAACATCAACGCCTTCACCGACTTCAACACCCGCCGCCCGAACCTGGGTGTGCCGGCCGAGGGCAACGACGGCGGCGGCGGCGGTGGGGCCGGCGGCGGTGGCGATGGACCCGTCAGCGAGGCCGACGGTATCGTCAGCGGCTCGATCCAGCGCATTGTTGCCAACAGCGATAACACCAACGCCGTCGGCGTCTTCGAGGGCATCGTCGGCCCGCTCGTGGCGGCCAACCCCGACCAAACCACCAGCCTGCCGGGCCACGGCCAGCTCCGCGAGGTTTACGTCGGCGAAGGCCTCTCGCCCAGCGGCACCGGCGCGGTGCCGGGGGCCGGGGTTTACGCCCGCGGCGTCATCGGGCTCGTCGAGGCCGAAAACGCCGACATCCGCGGCGACGTCATCAGCCAGCTCGGCATCGACGAGATCAGCGTCACCAACGGCTCGATCATCGGGTCGGACATTTCCGTTATCGGCGGGTTCCGTGCTTCGAGCACCGACTTCCCGATGGGCCAGTTCGACTCGACCAACGAGTTCGGCATCAACGTCCTGCCTTTCGGTGTGGTGCCCGATGAGTTGGAGATCCTCACCACCGATGACGACCCGACGTTCGTCGACTCCGACGGCCAGCGGGTCTACGAGATCGACGAGATCAACGTCAACAACGGCCTGGTCATCGGCACGAAGATCAACACCTTCGATACCGATGAGATCAACCTCGGCGACTCGCTGGGCCTGCTCAACAGCGTGGTCGCGACGCTGGGCGACAGCCGGATCGAGAGCGTGGTGGCCGGCGGGCTGGGCATCCGCAACTCGCAGATCGGCGGCGGCGAGTCGATCGGCTCGGTGCTGGCCCAAGGCACCGGCGAGTTGATCGACGTGGCCAAGTTCCCGGCCGCCGTCACGGCCGCGGGCCGCGGCGTGTTCGATCCGGTGACCGGCCAATCCGTCGACGGTTTCAGCGACGTGTTCTTCGCCACCGGCACCGGGCTGCGGACCAGCAAGGTCAGCGGCGTGACCAACAGCGGCGTCATGCAGAACACCCGCGTGTTCAGCAACGGCAACATCGATGAGGTCGGCGGCTTCGCCATCCTCGGCCGCAGCGAGGTCGATGTGAACCGCGCCGCCTACCCGTCGCGCATCAGCGCCGGCGGCGTGATCGGCACCGTGGCCACCCGCGGGGCCATCGAGGGCCTGCAACTCACCGGCGGCCAGGTCAACAACCTGATCACCGGCGGCAGCCTCGCCGACACACAGGTGAACGTCAGCGGCGTGCTGGGCGACGTGGATGTCGGCAGCGACGTCTCCTCCGACGTCCGCCTGTTCATCGACGGCCCCGACGGCCGGATCGAGTCGATTCGCACCGGCGGCGATTTGTTCGGCACCATCGTCACCTACAACAACCTGTCGAAGCTCAACGTCGGCGGCGATTACCGGGCCGAGCTCCGCGTCCGCCGCGGCGGCATCGGCCAGGCGATCTTCAGCGGCAACTACCTGACCGGCGGCAACATCATCGCCGACGGCACCATCGACCAGTTGTTCATCAACGGCGATCTGCAGGAAGACAGCCAGGTCAAGGCCGGCGGCTTTGGCGACATCGAGATCAACGGCGTCATCAACGGCATCCTCGTCAACGCCTGACGCGCATCGCCTCAACCTTCGAACGACAACCGGGCGTGCCGCCACCGCGGCCCGCCCGGTTGTTGCGTTTGGGTAGAGAAGAGATAGCGGGACGAATCTTCCACCTCCATGTCGCCCAACCCCCACCGCCTCGTAGAGGCGGGGCTACGCATGGGAGTCCGAGCACCTAGATGAGCAG
>CAYLSV010000007.1:42570-76654 GCA_964386435.1 uncultured Tepidisphaerales bacterium | reverse complement strand
AATGCCTTGTAGCTCTGCAACTATCCGCCCGCGATGGCGGGGATGATGCTTAGCTCGTCGCCTTCGGTCAGCTTCGTGTCCAGGCCGTCGAGGAAGCGGATGTCTTCGTCGTTGACGTAGAGGTTGACGAAGCGGTTGAGGGTGCCGGGGGTGCCTTCGGCGGGGAGGGTTTTGTAGAGGCGTGGGCCGATGCCCGGGGCTTGTTGCATCACGTCGTTGAGGGCGCCGGCGACGGTGTCGCCTTGGGCTTGGATGGCGTCGGCGCCGTCGGTGAAGCTGCGGAGCGGGCTGGGGATGCGGACTTTGGTGGGCATGATTCTTAAGGGGTACGGGGCGGCTTGCCGGTCCTTACCGGATCTGCAAACCGCCGCCTTGCTGGGTTTGGCTGAGGCGTTGGAGCTCGAAAGCGGTTTCGCTCAGCTCGTCCTTGCCCCCCAGATTGCGGTAGACGCGATTCCACTTCGGGGCCTTGTTCCGCTCCTGGCTGACGCTGCTGTAGAAGTTGCGGCCGCTGTAGCCGTTGAGCTCGAACATCAACTGGGCGATCGCCTGCACGTCGCCGGGCGCGGCCCCGCTGGCGGCCCAGACTTTGGCGTCGCCGATGATGCGCTTGACGAAGCTGTTCACGTCCTCGCCGGCCTCCGCCCGCTGGTAAGCGTCTTGCAGCGCGGCCCGGAGCATGGGGGCCGAGGGCGGCAGCTTGTTGTACAGCTCGGTGCGGTAGTCGGTGACAATGTCGTTGCCGGCGGTCTGTTGCTGCACGTGCTGCTCCCAGTTCGCGCTCACCTGGGCCGGGCTGGCGTTGCGGAGCATCTGCCGCAGCTGCTGGTCGAGCTGCTGCTGCTCCTGCTGCGTGCCTCCTGGCCGCTGAGAGAGCTGCGGGGCATTGAGGTAAGCATTCACCGCCCCCGGCAGCACTTCGTCGGGAAATTGCCCCTCAATGGCCGACAGCAGCTGCCACTTCACGTAGGCGTCGACCGCCGGCGAGGGGTGGATCTGCGTGTTGAGGGCCATGACCACGGATTCGGGCGTCAGATCGGCGGCGTCGGCCTTGCCCTCGCGCTTGAAGTAGTCGCTTTTGTCGCGGTACGCCTCGCCGCCGTTGACCGCCGCGAGGACTTCCTCGATCAGCATCGCCGCCGACTTCTCCAGCACGGCAACGGCCGGATCGGGTTGGGCGTCGTCGGCACGCACCGCCCCCGGCAACATCAACAACCCGGCGGCAACGGCAAGGACTTTCAGGCTCCGCATGATGATCATCTTACATCGTTTGACCGACGAGGGCAGCTTCGGTTGGCTCGGCCTCCTCGTGCGGCACCGCGGCCAGCTCGTCGAGCATTGCGTCGAACTCGGTCAGCTTCGGCTCGATGGCGGCGGGGCGGGGCAGGGCGTCGGTGACGGCTTCGAGCGTCTTCAGGCCGTTGCCGGTGATGCCGACGACCACCGTCTCATCCGGCTTGATCAGTCCACGATCGATTAGCTTGAGCGTCGCGGCCAGCGTCGTGCCGCCGGCGGGCTCGGTGAAAATGCCCTCCGTTTTGCCCAGCAGCTTGATGGCATCGACAATTTGCTGGTCGGTCGCGTCCTCGCCGGTGCCGCCGCTGCTGTCGACGGCGTGGTAAACGTAGTAGCCGTCGGCCGGGTTGCCGATGGCAATGCTCTTGGCAATCGTGTGCGGCTTCTGCGGGGCGATGAGGTCGTTGCCGTTGCGCAGGGCGGTCACCACCGGGTTGCAGCCGGCGGCCTGGGCGCTGTGAAACTTGGCCCCGTTCGCCGGCCGGGTGACAAGGCCAAGCTTGATGAACTCCTCGTACGCCTTGTGCACCTTGGGCAAAATCGTCCCGCCGGCCGTCGGCAGGACGGTGTGGTCGGGCAATTGCCAACCGAGTTGCTCGGCAATCTCGAAGCCGAAGGTTTTGGCCCCCTCGGTGTAGTACGGCCGCAGATTGACGTTGACAATCGCCCAACCGTGCTTGTCGGCGATCTCGGTGCACAGGCGGTTGACGTCATCGTAGTTGCCCTTGATCCGCACGACGTTGGGCCCGAAGATCAAGGAGCCGACGACCTTGCCCTGCTCAAGATCGTGCGGGATCATCACGTAGCACTTCAACCCGGCATGCGCGGCGTGCGAGGCGACGGAGTTGGCCAGATTGCCGGTGCTGGCGCAGCCGACGGTGTCAAAGCCGAACTCGACGGCCTTGGTGATGCTGACGCTGACGACCCGCTCCTTGTAGGAGTAGGTCGGGTAGTTGCACGAATCGTCCTTGATGTAAAGCTGCGACAACCCGAGTTCCGCCCCGAGCCGCTCGGCCTTTTTGAGGGGCGTGTAGCCGCTGTGCTGGCCGCAGGCGGGCGGGCCGTCGACGGGCAGCAAGTCCTTGTAGCGCCAGAGGCTGCGCGGTCCGCGGGTGATGGATTCGCGGGTCACGACGCCCTGCATCGCGTCGTAGTCGTAATCGACCTCATAAGGGCCGAAGCAGGCGGTGCAGACGTGCTCGGCGACCACGCCGGTGGTGTGGCCACACTCCTTGCACTTGAGGCCCTTGACGAACGATTGGCGTTGTTGGCTCATGGCAGTCGGGCGGTCGACTTGACGGCCGGCGATGCCGGTGACCGATGGGCACGGCGGCGACCGCGTGAACCTGACCCCAAGGATGGAAAGCTGCCCATGCACGGCCCGGCGCGAAACCGGTTCACGGCATCGGCGTCTTGCTCATCCACCTCCCGTTGCGGGGAGCGGGGCTTAGCACCTGACCCGCAAAGCGGCGGTTGCTGTGGCGTCGGCGGGCCCAAACCCTCGGCCACTCTCGATGAGAGCGCGTCTGCGACCTGGTTGTCTGGCCCGCAGGGTAGCGGGGCGGGGCGGCGGGTCAACGTCTTCGTCACCCGACATCAGCGGAATAAGGATTCGCAACTTCACATTTTGGCGT
Source organism: uncultured Tepidisphaerales bacterium (assembly GCA_964386435.1). Classification (GTDB taxonomy): domain Bacteria; phylum Planctomycetota; class Phycisphaerae; order Tepidisphaerales; family Tepidisphaeraceae; genus CAYLSV01. The sequence goes on along the minus strand of CAYLSV010000007.1, from coordinate 73,724 downwards.
TACAACGGTTGCATGACGGCGCGCCCGCCCACCGCTCCCGCGGTTATCGTCGCCGACGATGCCGACGCCACCCGCAACGGGATGGCGGCGTTATTGCGCAGTCGCGGCATGGTCCCGCTGACCGCCGCCGACGGGGCCGAGGCGATCGAGCTCATCAAAGAAAAACACGTCGACGCCGCCGTGCTGGACCTGCAGATGCCGAACACCGACGGCTTTGCGGTGCTGGAGTATCTGAGCGAGCACCGCCGCGGCTTGCCGGTGGTGCTGCTCAGCGGGTTGCCGACGGAGCAGATCCAGGACCGGATGGAGAAGCTGACCGGCCGGCAGTTGCCGCCGCTTTTTCTGAAGCCGGTGGAGTTCGACCAGGTCGGCGAGGTGCTGGATTTGCTGCTCTCGGGCGATCTGCCGACGGGGAACGCGGATCACGATTGAACGAGTCACTTGTTGAACGCACAAGATTTGGGCTTGAGTCGACTCGCGTGCGGCCCCGTAGCATCGCCGCATGGCTGAATCTGCCGCGTCGGTGCCGTTGTTGGATTTGCGTCGTCAGTACGCCGGGCTGCGGGGGGAGATGCGGGCGACGTTCGACCGCGTCGCCGACGCCCAGGCGCTGGTGCTGGGGCAGGAGACAGTCGATTTCGAGCAAGAACTGGCCGACTACTGCGGCACGAAACACGCCCTCGGCGTCTCCAGCGGGACCGACGCGTTGCTGATCGCGATGATGGCCATCGGCATCCAGCCGGGCGACGAGGTGATCGTGCCGTCGTTCACCTTCTTCGCCACCGGCGGCTGCGTGCGGCGGATGGGGGCGGTGCCGGTGTTCGCCGACATCGATTCGGCGACGTTCAACCTTGACCCCGACGACGTCGCCCACCGCATCACCGACAAGACGCGGGCGATCGTGCCGGTGCACCTTTTCGGGCAGTGTGCCGAGATCGAAAAGATCAACGAAATCGCTTGCAAGCACGAGCTGCTGGTGCTGGAAGATTGTGCCCAATCGATTGGTGCGTCCCGCCACGGCAAGGCGAGCGGCTCGCAGGGTTGGTGCGGCGCGCTGAGTTTTTACCCGACGAAAAATCTCGGCGCCCTCGGCGACGCGGGGGCCGTGGTCTGCGGCGATGACCAGCTTCACGAGGCGATGCGCATGCTCCGCGTCCACGGCAGCGGCCACACGTACTACCATGAGACCGTGGGCGGCAACTTCCGCATCGACGCCCTGCAGGCCGCCTTCCTACGCGTCAAGCTCCGTCACCTCAATGCCTGGCACCACGCCCGGCAGCAGAATGCGGCGTACTACGACGAGCGGTTCGCCGATTCGCCGATCACGCCGCCGACGATCCTTGATGGCAACCGCAGCATCTACAACCAGTACGTTGTCCGGGTGAAGGATCGCGACGCCGTGAAGCAGAAGCTCGCCGAGCAGGGCGTTGGCAGCGGCGTCTACTACCCGTTGGGGCTTCACATGCAGCCGTGCTTCGCCGAGTTGGGTGGCAAGGCGGGCGATTTGCCGCAAACCGAGGCGGCGGCGCGGGAGGTGCTGGCGCTGCCGGTCTTTCCGGAGCTGACCGAGGCCGAGCGGGAGCGGACGGCCGACGTGCTCCTTGCTGCCGTTGCGGAAAATTGAGAAACTCGAGCGTGGCCGTCTCACCTGTTCGGGGCAGGCGATGGTGAACGATCGGGCTCCGCCGTCGGCACGACCGGCAGAAACCGCCGATTTCTTCCTGTTGCAACACTTTTTCGGCCAGCTGCCGGTTTTGGCCGTTCGCATTGCAAGGGTCACGGCGCACCATCGATTCCCCAGCCGCGGCGAACGATCCGACATCCGGTCGGCGTCGTAAGTCTGCAGATGCGTCCGGTCCGGCAGAGGAGCCGGGTCGGCCGTGCTGTAGTTCGCTTGTCCCGAGGAATCCCATTGATGACGCCCCAACCTTCTGCCCTGCTCGATCTTGCCGCCCGCCGCACCTTGGCGGGGTCGCCCGTCGCGGCCGCCATCGAATCGCTCGAGGAGCGGCGGATGCTGACGCGGGCCCCGGTACCCATGGCGGCGGTGTTCGATGACTTTGATCGGCAGGTCCGGTCGGTGCCCTTGGTGGCTGCGGAGCCGATGACGGAGATTCAGCCGGCCGTGCTGGAGGACGAGGACGGCGCGCCGCGGGAAGGTTTCAGCGATGCCTCGGAGGACGAGTTTGAGCTGTCGTCGTTCGACGATCTGACGGTCAGCCACAACGATCTGTTCCACAACGGCGGCCCGCACGGCACCGGCTGCACCTGCTCGTTCTGCATGCTGCCGCCGTCCCAGGACCGCGGCTTCGTGGATCGCCCCGATGAGGTGCGACAGGATCGCGAATTCCGCAACAATGGGTTGCGGCGAAACGACGTTCAATCGTTCGGCATCGCGTCGGCTGCCCCCACGTCCGCGGCGGCGGCACCGTTGAGCGAGACGTTCCAGCTCAACAGCCTCCCCGGTGCCGACCACGTGATCTACCTCGACTTCGACGGTCACGTCGAGGCCGGACCGTGGGCGGCGACGTACAACAACGACGTGCCGATCAACGCCCCGGCCTACAGCCTCGACGGCAACTTCAACAGCTTCAGCAACGCCGAGCTGGAGCGGATCCAGCAGGTGTGGCAGCGGGTGGCCGAGGATTATGCGCCGTTCAACGTGAACGTCACCACCGAGGAGCCGCCGGCCGACTTCTTGGCCAGGACCAGCAGCAATGACGAGAGGTGGGGGGGCCGGGTCGTCATCGGCGGCAACAGCAACGACTGGTTTACCGACAACGTGGACGGCGCGGCCGGCGGTGTGGCCTATCTCAACAGCTTCGCCAGCAGCTTTGACACCGTGAGCTGGGTCTTTCCGCCGAACCTCGGCAACAGCGCCAAGAACATCGCCGAGGCCGCCAGCCATGAGGCCGGCCACATGCTCGGCCTCCGCCACGACGGTGAGCAACCTGGCGACGGCGAGTACTACCGCGGCCACGGCAGCGGCGTGACGAGCTGGGCGCCGATCATGGGCGTCGGGTACAGCGTGACGCTCAGCCAGTGGTCCGACGGCGGCTACCGAGGGGCGACGCAGTTCCAGGACGACCTGAGCATCATCGCCAGCAGCTCCAACGGTTTTGGCTTCAAGGCTGACGACCACACGGACGACTTCCGCAACACCGCCGCCGCCACGCCGATTGTTCCCGACGCCGAGGGCAACTTCGAGGCCGGCGGCATCATCAGCGAACGCAACGACCAGGACAACTTGCGGATCGAGCACGCCGGCGGCTTCCTGTCGGTCGAGGCCGAGGCCGCCGAGCGGGGGCCGAACCTCGACATCGAGCTGCGCCTGCATCGTCTGGTGAACGGTCAATGGCAGCGGCTGGCCACCAGCAACCCGACGAACGACATCGACGCCGCCATCAGCGGCGACTACCCGGCCGGCACCTACATGTTCCGCGTCGACGGTGTCGGCCTCGGCAACCCGCAATCGTCCAACATCAGCGGCTACACCGATTACGGCTCGCTCGGCCAATACACCCTCAGCGGCACCGTCGCCGTCACCACCGAGACCGACAACCTGCCCCAGCAGATCCTGCCCATCGAGCTCGCGGGCAACCTGCTCGTCAGTCACACCGGCACCAGCACCGATCTCCTTGCCGGCGACATCACCATCGACTCGCCCGGCGACATCGACCGCATCGCTTTCAGCACCGACTTCTCCGGCCAGGTCACCTTCGACCTCGCCGATGCAAGCTCCGCCATCGATCCGGTCCTGGCCCTCTACAGCTACGACACGGTCAGCAACCAGTACAACCGCATTGCCATCGACGACAACGGCGGTGCCGGCGACGACGCCCGGATCACGTTCAACCTGATCGGCCAGAACCGCTACGCCTTGGCCGTCGGCGATGCGACGAACAACTTCACCGGCGATCTGTCCCTCACCGTTACGACCACCGGCTCGGCAGCACCCGGGGCCATCCCCCTCGACGTCGACGGCGTCGGCGACGTCGCCGGTTCGCTGAACCCGGCCGGCGACACCGACTACTTCAGCTTCACCATCCCCAGCAACGGCACCGGCGACGTCAGCGTCAGCCTCACCTCGCCGGGCGGCGTCGACCTGGTCGGCGTGATTTACGACACGAACAACGACGTCGTCGCCACCATCGACTCGGTTTCGACCACCGCCGACCTGTCCGGGCTTGCGACCGGGGCCACGTACTTTGTGGCGACGACGACGTTCAACCACCTTGACAGCGCGTCCTACAACCTCGCCATCGACGCCGAGCTGGCCGATCCGGAGGCCCCGCGGATCATCGACCTTTGGCTCGGCTCGACGGCTTGGACCCGCGAGTTCCGCAACGCCCTCGACCCGACCGACGGCATCGGCTACCGCGTCCCGACCGGCACCGCCGCCGACCAACTGGCTACGCTGCCATGGGCGGGGATCGACCAGATCAGCGTGCGGTTCAATGAGCCGGTGAACGTCAGCGACAACGCGATGACGCTGGAACTGTCCGACAACTTGCCGGTCGTCCCCGGCGGCTTCGCGTACGACCTCACGACCAACACCGCGACTTGGACCAACGCCAACCCGCTGCCCAACGGCAGCCTGGCGATCGGCCTTGACGACGCGCGGGTCATCGACGATTCGGGCAACGCCCTTGACGGCGAGTGGACCGACGGCACCGTCCTGCCCTCCGGCGATGGCTCGGCCGGGGGCGACTTCCTGTTCAGCGTCCGCCTGCTCGCCGCCGACGCCGACCAGAGCGGCAGCGTCAACCTTGGCGACTTCGGCGCCCTCCGCGCCAGCTTCGGCGACTCGATCGGCGACGAGAACTACGACCTGTTCGCCGACTTCAACGGCGACGGCGACATCAACCTCGCCGACTTCGGCATCCTCCGCGCCAACTTCGGCGAAAGCGTGTGAGGCCGTCCCTTCAAGCCAAACACCCGGCCTTGCCAACGCGGGGCCGGGTGTCTTGTTGCGCTGGAGCGGCTGTCGAGCCGCGAGCGCCGCTGAAACCCCCACCGCCTCGTAGAGGCGGGGCTGCACACGCTGTCATGCCGACGATGGTCCGCAGCTACGAGCGACGCGCTCCGATCAACACCTTCCGAGCGCGGGGATCAGCAGGTGTAGCCCCGCCTCTACGAGGCGGTGGGGGGTTGGGCGCCGCACGCTCCTCAACAGGAGCAGCACGAGGTGCAACCGACTGCACCGGCGTTGCCGCGGGCTCAGGTGCCGCGGGCTTGTTCCCATTGGCGGAAGCGGGCGGTTTGGGCGGGTGAGACGCTGGGCGGCGTTTCGTCGAGGACGGCGTCGAGGATGGCGGCGTCGATGACGGCGGCGTCGCCGGCAACGCTCTTCAGGAACGGCAGGACGGCGGCGCGGTCGCAAATGTACTTGATGTCGGCCCCGCTGTAGCCGGCGAGGCGGGCGGCGAGGGCGTCGAGGTCCAAACCGTCGGCGAGGGGGCGGTGGGCGAGGTAGAGGTCAAGCATTTTCCGACGGGCCGGCTCGTCGGGCAGCGGCACGTGGACCTTTTCGTCGAACCGGCCCGGACGGAGCACGGCGGCGTCGATCTGCCACGGGACGTTGGTGGCGCCCATGAACAGGATGCTGCTTTCCTTGTTCTTGTGGAAGCCCTCCATGCCTTGGAGCAGTTGCGGGACCAGGCGTTGCATCACGCCGCTGCCGCCCTCGTCGCGGCGGGCGGGGGCGAGGGCCTCGATCTCGTCGATGAAAATCACGCTCCGCGGTTCGCTTTTGGCCGCGGCGAACAGGGCCTGCAGGTTTTGCTCGGCCTCGCCGACCCACTTGCTCAGCACCTCGGCGGGGCTGACGGTGAAGAAGGCGGCGTCGAGTTCGCCGGCGGTGGCCTTGGCGAGCATGGTCTTGCCGGTGCCGGGCGGGCCGTAGAGCAGCACGCCGCCGCCGGCCCGGATGCCGAACTTTTCGGCGAGTTCCGGGTGCTCGAACGGGTGGAGCATTTTCAGGCGGATGTCCTGCTTGACGTCCTCGAGCCCGGCGACGTCGGCGAAGGTGACGCCGGGCTTTTCCTTGACGAGGAACCGGTTGCCGTCGTTGGCGTCCTCGCCGTCGCTTTCCGCCATCTCCTCGCGGCCACTTTTGCCGCTTTTGCGGCGGACGCCGGGCGGGGGGCGTTTGCCGTCGCGGGCGTCGGCGCAGTCCTTGGCCAGCGCCAGCAGCTTGCGAGCGGTTTGCTCGCGGGCGTCACGCAGTTCCTCGCCCTTGGCGTCCTTGGCGAGCTGGGTCATATTCCGGGCGGCCTCCAGCAGGTAGGTGCGGGCCGAATCCCACTGCCCGGCCCGCCGGGCGTCGAGGCCGCGCTGCTTGAACCGCTCGAAACTCTGCCACGTGGCGGACATGGTGGAGAATAGTCCTTGGCTTTTTGTTCTTGGTTGTTTGTCCGTTGCCCTCGCTTGAACGGGCCACGTCGCTCGGTCTTCACGAAGGACAAAGGACCAATGACAAAGAACAAATGACACCTTGCTAGAACGTCCGTTCCCTGCAACACTGCGCCGCACGCCATGAGTCTCACGCCCCACCCGACGCCGCTTGGTCCCGATTACGCCGCCGCGCTGCTCAAGCTGCGGAAGTGGCGGACGTTGTTGGCGCTGGTCGTCATCCTCGTGCTGCTGACGCAGATCGTGCTGTTCTTTTTGTACAAGTACGACGTTCTGGCGCTGAGTGACGCGGCCCCGGCGACAACGGAGGCGGTGGAGACGACCGCGGTGGTTGCGACGGGCGATCCGACGGAATTCGCCTCGGCCGAGTTGAACGCCACCGGGCGGCTGCTGCGGTTCTTGATGAGCTTGGGCGTGTTCGTGGCGACGGTGTTCGCGTTCATGCTGGCGATCGTCGGCTTGGCTCAGGCGCTGGTCCTGGTGGCCGACCGGCGGCTGGGGGTGGCGCATTCGCTCAGCGGGTTCGGCTGGGCGCTCCTGGCGGCGTTCGTGATCATGCCGTGGCAGATTTTCTTTCACGACGCGGTGTACGAGGTGGGCGAGTTCGCCGTGCCCGGGGCGTTGTGGCTCACGAGCGAGCTGTGGGCGTACGGCAAGTTCGGCGACGACTGGGGCGCGCTGGACACCTACCTGCGGTTCGGCCGGTTCGTGTTGTGGCCGCTGTTCGGGATCGTGCTGGTGGCCGTGGCAATGACGAAGATCGGCCGGCCGACGAAGGACCCGACCGACCGCGACGACGACGGCATCGCCGATGTGGACGAGCAGCACTACGCCGAGACCACGGTTGTCGGCGGGTCGGGCTCGGATGTGGTCGTCACGGACCGGTAAGCCGCTCAAATCGCTCAAGCTGCCGCGCGGCTGGACGTGGTGTAAGGTTGTTGCGTGAGCGAGAGAGAGACGAAAGACGACGCGCCCTCGATGCGCGAGGAGCGGGGCCGGGTCTACGGCGACGTGATCATCTACGAGCGGTACACGCTCTGGGGCACGATCATCGGCATGGTCCGGGTGATCGAGAAGGGAAAGTTCTGGGTCCGCGGCAACATCCAGGGCGATATGACCGTCGAGTACGGCGGCCGGGTGCACATCTACGGCAACGTGACCGGCGATTTGTTCGTCGCCCGCGGGGCGAAGGTGATCGTCACCGGCACCGTCGGCGGCAGCGCGACCAACGACGGCGGCCGCCTCTACATCGACCCCGAGGGCCGTGTGCTGGGCAAGATCAAGACCCAACGCGGCGAGACGGTCCAGAAGGACAACCTCGTCGAGCCCGACAACCCGTACGTGCCCAAACGCAAACGCCCGAGCTGACCGGGTGATTGTTAGAAGTTCAAGGTAACTGCGACGTGCTCGGCGTCACCGCGCGTCGTCCGCCCGGCGGGCGGCGGGGGGGATGCGGATGACATCGCCCGGCCGGACGCCGGCGGCTTTTGCCATGCCGGCGTTGAGTTCGATGACCCACTTGGCCGGTCCGGCGCTGCTGGCGCGGCTGGCCGGGTCGTCGGTGTTGCCGGGCACCATGCGCTCCACGTTCAGCACCCGGCCGCCGGCGCTGAGGAACAGGATGTCTAGCGGGATCAGCGTGTCCTTCATCCAGAACGTCCGCCGGGCGGCCTGCGGGAAGACGAAGATCATCCCGCCTTGCTGGGGCATCGCCTCGACGTGCATCAAACCCGTTGCCCGTTCGTCGGGGTCGTTGGCGATCTGCAGCGTGAACGTCGTCGTGCCCAACCGCACGGGCACGGTGGGCAACGCCTGCGGCTCGGCGAAGGCAAGCAGGATCAGCAGCAGGCACAGGGCGAACGTCTTCATGGCGAGTCGGGGTTCCGGGGGCCGCGCAAACGGCGGGTCAGTCGCAGATCGTACAGCGCCAGCCCCAACGCGATCGGCAGCAGCAGCATCACGGTCAACCCGCCGATTGCCACCGGCCACGGCAGCTTCCGCTCGGCCCCGGCGAACATCAACATCATCGCCAGGCCCAGCCCGATGAGGATCAAGCCGTTGAGCCGTCGCAGCCGGACGCGGCGGACGTTGATCCGGTCCTCCTCCACCCCCGCCAACCGCCGCGCCGCCGGGCTGACCAGCAGGTAGTACCCGCCGATCGCGGCAACCATCACGGCGGCAATCCCGGGGACCAGCGGCACGTCCGAAGGTTAGGGGCGGCCGGCGCGTCCCGGGCGGTCGTCGCCCATCGGGCGGTCTTCCAGCACCGCCTCGACGCGGTCGCCGATCAGTTCACCTCGGCGGGCGGTGTCGCTTTCGAGGCGGTCGGTCATGCGCTCCAGCGCCGCCCGCAGGGCCTCAGTGCGGATCTGCCGCTCCTGCAGGGTGACGTCGACGAGCGCCTCGGCCAAAGCTTCGACCTCGGCCCGGACGAACGCGCGGTCGTTGGGCTCTTCGGCCGAGCGGTAGCGGGAGCCGGCCTCGATGAGCTGGTCGGTGAGCACGTGCCGCCGCAGGGCCAGGTCGTAGGCGTCGTCGCCCAGCCGGCGGCGGGTGGTTTCCAGCGCGAGGAAGTCACCCACCAGTCGGCGGCGGTACTGGTCCAGCTCCGGCACCTGCGACCCCTGCCGTGCGGCGGTCTCCAGATCAAGGTACGACGAGACGCGGTAGGGCGTCTGCTGCTGCCAGAAGATGACCGCCCGTCGCAGCAACGCCAGATCCAGCATGTTCCGCCCCCGGCCCCATCGGCCGTCGCCGCGGCGGTCCTCCCGCTCGCCCCGCACGGCCCGCATCAGGTCACGCGCCCGCGGGTTCTCCTGCCCCATGCGGGCCTGGATGCCCGGCCGTTGCCCCGACGCGTCCGACGGCAGGGCGTCCGGCGGCAACACCTCAACTGCCGGCTGCGTCGTCGGCGTGTCGTCGGTTTGGGCCGCCGCCGCCGAAGTGAGCAACAGCGGGGCGAGCAGCGGAATCAGCTTGCAGAACGTGGTCATAACGTCACCTCACCTCAAGTCACTGGATCAACTCGCCCGTCGCGGCGTCGCTGAGCGAGTAAAGCGTGTCGAGTTCCTCGCCGGCCGCGTCCCACTCGTCCATTGCCAACTCATCGGCCAGCGCGAACGTCCGCTGGGCCCGCTGAAGCGCCTGCTCGACGTCGATGCCCGCGTTGTCGTTGCCCAGGAGTTCGCCGTCAACGGCGAAGCCGTTGCTGGCGATCAGCGGGGCGAGCTCGGTCGGCTCGGTGCTGCCGGCGACCCACCAGACCGCCGCTCCGGCCAGCAGCGACGCCGCGGCGCTGACCCACAGCACCCACCCCGCCGGCCGCCACGCCACGCGGTGGCCGGAATTCTCCGGCTCCTCGGCACCTGCCTCGCCCTTGGCCAGCGCGTCGGCCAGCCAGCCCGGCGGCAACTGCGGCAGCCGCGGCCCGGCGGCGTCCACCTGGGCCAGCCCGGCGAACACCCGTTGCTCCAGCTCGGCCTCGGGCGAATCGAGCGGGGCGTCGTCTGCGTCGTCTGCGTCCAGCGCCAGCCACGCCTGCCGCACGGGCTCCGGCACGTCATCGGCAGGTTCGGCGTCGGGATGGGTCAAGGAATCGTTCATCAAATCGGCTCCTGCGCGTCCAGCGCGATCTTCAACTTCTGCATCGCCTTGTGCATCCGGCCCAGCGCCGTGTTCAGCGGGCAGCCCAGCGTCTCGGCGATTTCCGTGAACTTCATGCCGCCGTAGTACCGCATCAGCACCACCTGTTTCTGCGGCGGCGGCAACGCGTCGATCGCCGTGCGCAACCGGTCGGCGTCTTCCCCCGCCATCGCCGCGGCATCGGCACCCGCCGAGCCGCCCACCTCCGCCGTCATCCGCAACCCGCGGTGCAGGCGGTGATCGCGTTGCACCCGCCGCCAGCGGTCGTGGCTTTTGTTCGAGGCGATGCGGAACAGCCACGCCTTGAAGTTGGCTGTCGGGTCGTCGGTGTCGAACTTGTCGAGGTGCTCCAGCACGCTCGTCCAAGTCGCCTGCAGCAGCTCTTCGGCCGCCGACACGTCGCCGGCCAGCCGCCGCAGGTAGCCGCCCAGGGGCCGCTCGTACCGCCGGACCAACGCCGCACCCGCCGCCTGATCGCCGTCCCGCAGCCGCCGCACCAGATCCAACTCCGTCGGCTCCTCGGCAACGGGTTGGGGCATCGCGACGGCCACGCCCGGAGCATAACGCGGCCACCGCGGAAACATTCCGTTGCCGGATCAAGATTCTCGCCAAGACACACAAGCCGCCCGCTCGATGAGGTGCGGCAGCCGCTGGGGACGTGCAGGCGTTGTCCGCCAGCGGCAGGAGCAACCCGAATTTCTCACCCCGTTTATCAAGAAAAGCCGATTTATCAGACGTCCCGCCGCTGCTTTTGTACTGCCGGGTTTTCAGGCATTTCGGTTAAAGTCATGGGCATGAACATGAACCACCTCGCCGCCGCGGCCGCCTTGCTCGTCGCCACCGCCGCCGCGGTGGCCGGCCCGAGCTACGACGGCGCCGAGCGATCCGTCTCCGCCCGCGGCGGGGCGGCCGGCGGGTATGAGGTGCAAACCACCGTCGACACCGGCGCCCAGGAACTGCGGGCCGACATCAGCACCGATTCGGCCAACGTCGTGCTCAGCGGCCAACGCAGCACCCTCGACAGCGATGGTGTGGTCGCAACGTTTGGCCTCGAAATCCTCTCCGGCGTCACCGCCAACGCCGGCAACGCGCTGCAGACCCGCTTCACCCTCGGCGAAGCGATGAACTACGACCTCCGCTTCGGCGACATGACCGGCGATCGCGTCGAGGGCTTCGTCGACCTCGGCGGCGAGGGCGCCCGCTTCAGCAGCAGCGTCAGCTTGACCGGCCCCGACGGCCCCCGCGTCGACGTCGCCTACAACGCCACCAACGACGCCGGCCGCCAGACCCCGCTCTACACCGGCATCGGCCCTGATTTCTCCCTCGGCAGCCAATCCGCGACCGGCACCCTCCCCGCCGGCACCTACGCCCTGACCGTCCTCCACGAAGCCACCACCCTCAACGGCGGCTCGGTCCAGGCCGTCCTCAACCCCCTGATCCTGACCTTCGCCCCCACCAACGACGGCAACGACTTGGGCGAAGCCACCGTCGTACCGCTCCCCGCCGCCGCCTGGGCCGGCCTGGCCACCCTCACCGCCCTCGGCGGCCTCGGCTGGCTCAAGAAGCGGTGAACGGGAACCTGCCCTTACACCGCGGTACGGCCGACGAATCCTCGGGCGGCAGCGACCGCTTTCCAACCTCTGCCGCCGGGCGACGCAAGCACTCCAGCTTGGCGTTAGTGCTCTGCTCTTCGCCGGTACCCGAAGGCCCGGCCGTTCTCGAGATTCGCCAGACAAGCGCGTGCCGCGACGTTCGACCGACATGGTAGAGTGAGCGGCCACGCTGTTCGCTTGAGCGCCCGCAGGAGCACCCATGCCTTCTCGATCAGAATCTTCCGAATCGACGCTCGACGACACGGCGTGGCCACTTCGGCCTCCCATGGGCTGGAACAGCTTTGACGGCTTCGGCGTCTACATCGATGAGACGCGGGCTCAGGCCAACCTTGAAGCGTTTCACAAGCTGCTCGCGCCGCACGGCTACGACTACTTCGTGATCGACGGCGGATGGCACGGCGAGTACGCCCGCCAGCCGGGGTCCGATGCCCCGGCGGAGCGTCACGCCGAAGTGCTGAACCTGGACGGTTTCGGTCGCCCGGAACCGGCGGCCTCGTCGTTCCCCAATGGCTTCGAGCCGTTGATTGATCAGGCCCGCTCGCTGGGCGTGAAGTTCGGACTGCACCTGATGCGCGGCATTTCGCGGCAGGCCATCGAGCAGCGTCTGCCGGTGCTGGGCACCGACTTCACGGCGGCGGACATTGCTTTGCCGGATCGGGGCTGCCGGTGGTGCCCGCAGAACGTGGGCGTCGACGTCCAGCATCCGGGCGGCCGGGCGTACTACCGCTCGCTCGTCGCCAAGCTCGCCGAGTGGGGCGTCGACTTCCTGAAAATCGACGACATCACGGCGTTCCCCGACGAGATCGACGCCATGCTGGATGCCGTCGATGCCGTCGGCCACCCGATGGTCGTCAGCCTGTCGCCCGGCGGTGATACGTCGAAGGAGCACCTCCGCACCTACCGGCGGTCGCAAATGCTCCGGGTCACGAAGGACATCTGGGACGATCACGTCTCAATCGAGCGCACCTTCGACGCGATGAAGGCCTGGCAAGCGCACCAAAGCCCCAGGCCGTGGATCGACCTCGACATGATCCCGTTCGGGGCGTTGATGCAGATGACGCCGAACGCGAGCGAAGACGGCAATGAACAGGACTTCGCGTTCTGCGGCCAAGGGTCGGCGAGGTCGAGCGAGCTATCGCCCGCCCAGAAGCGGACGTTCATGCTCCAGCGAGCGATCTTCGCAAGCCCGCTCATGGTGGGCTGCGACCTGACGCAGCTCGGCGGGCTCGATCATGAACTACTGACCTGCCGCGCCTTGATCGCGTGCAACCAAAACGCCCGGTGCGTGCAGCAGCTGCGGTCGGCGGGTCACGTCGACATCTGGCAGGCCGACAGACGCGGTGAGCCGGGGAGCGGATGGCTGGGCCTGTTCAACCGGTCCAGAAGCAGCGACGCGCACCTGAGTCTCGAATCAATCGCCAAAGCCGCCGATCTTGCGGATCGGCCGCTGAAGGCCATCGATTTGCCCGGTCAAGACGCCTTGCCAGGGGATGGAAAGACGGTGCGCATCGCCGCGGATGATGCGGTGCTGCTTGCAGTGCCTTGACACGGGCAGTGGCTGTAGAAGATTCGGTCACGACTGCTGCTTGGTCCGGCCTTTAGCAGAGGCAGCGGTGCGGCGGAAGCGGTCAATATCGGGCGTGCGGATCGCCGCTGCGCCGAGACTGGCCGCCCGTGGCGACCAGTCTCGGCAATCAGCAGCATCACGGAGTTAGTCAAAATTCAAGACCCGCTCCTCGAGTGTCGGAGATGCGCCGAGCCCGACCTCATTGAGCAGGTCGAGGCGGATGCGGTGGTTGCTGAACACGGACGTCGCAACCGCTCGGGTCTGGCGTCCAACCACAGCGGCTGGCGTGTTTGATGCAAAATTCACTTCGATGGCGTCGAGCCGCGTGCCATCTTCGCGGTGCTTGAACTCGAGGACGTTGATGCCGGCGTCAAGATCGACCTTCAGGTTTCCGATGCCGCGGCCTTTGATGTCGCTCCAAGTCCAGCCGGTGCGATTGGTCGGGGTGTCCCAGATGTACCACGGGCCGTCGTTGACTCGGACGAACGTGGAGTTGTCGGCGTTGCCGTTGGGTGCCTGAGTGCGGGCGCTGAAGGTGACGTTGGTCGCGGGCTGATCGAGCTCGAAGACGTACTTCGCCACGGCGGCGTCGCCGTTGAGCAGCCAGTTGTTGCCGGAGCCCTGGGGCACGTGGAGGTAGCGACCGCCCTGGGCGGTGGGGTCGAAGCCGACCTCGAAAGCGCTGTCGGGACGGCCGCCGACGGTCATCAGCTCCGCCTCGACGCCGACGCCCGGACGGGTGAGGTCGGCCACGAAGAAGCCGCGGCCGCTGGCGCCGGCGACCAGCCGGTTGCCGTCGGGGGTGAAGTCGACCGTGTTGACTTGGTCGGACGGCAGCGCGCCGTTCTCGTTGGTCCAGGTCTGCCCGCCGTCGTCGCTGAGCCAAACGCCGGTGCCGCCGCGGACGGTGACGAACGGGTCCTGCCCCGTGGCGATGGCGATGCGATCGGGGTTGGTCGGATCCACCGCGACATCCTTGGCCCACTTGTGCGCCTGGTTTGGAAGAGTGATCGCATTCCAAACCGAGCCGTCGTAGTGGAACACGCCTTTTTCGTTCGACGCGGCCCAGACGTCGCCACTGTTGTTCTCGGGCGTGGCGAGGCGGACGCGCTTTGTCGGGTTCAGCGCACCAGTCCCGCCAACGGGTTGGATCGAGGTGCCGCCGTTGGTGGTTTTGTAGACGCCTTGGTTGGTCGCGAGGAGGAAGTCGTTGGCTTGTGCCCCGGTCGGGGTCTGGCTAATCGCGTGGATCGATTCAATGCGCGGGCCGTTGGTCAGGAGCTTTGTCCACTGAACGTTCGACGCAATGTTGGCATTGGCGTTGACCGATTGGTAGAGCCCGCCGTCGATCGTGACCCACGCCAGGTTCGGGTTCCCGGGGTCGACGTGGACGCTGGTCGCGACCCCTTCGACAACGTCGCCGTTGGGCTCGGTCGGGCTGGGGAGCTGGACCCAGTTCGTGCCGTTGTCCCGGCTGCGGGCCAAGTGCTCCGTGGTGTTGGCTTTCTGTCCGAGCGCGGCGAAGATGATGTCGTTCTGGGCAAAGGCGACATCCCGCCCGGCGTTGAACTTCGGCAAGCCCGGCTGGTCGATCTCCCAGTAGAACCCACCGTCTCGGCTGACGCTGGCGAGCAGGCGGTCAAAACCCTGAGCGATGTGGAGGTTCGGCGTGTAGGGGCTGACCTCGAAGTTGTTGGCCACCCAGCCGCTGAAACCGGTGCCGCGGAAACGCTTCGAGTTGTCGTCGCGCTGGTTGCCGTAGTCGGCCCAGGTCGCGCCGCCATCGGTGCTGCGGATCATGTTCGAACTCGAACCGGCATACACGGTGTTCTTGTCGTTGGGATCGATTTCGACCCACCACGCCCCGACCTCACTGCCGATGGTCATGGGCGAGCCGGTGGTGATCAGCGTGGACGCGTTGTTCTGGGTTAGCACGTGCTCCCAGGAGATCGCACCCACGCTGTCGTCGTTGGTGCTCGCGAAGGTGCCACGCCAAAGGCCCTTGCTCTGGCCCCAGTTGATGTCGCTGGCCCAGAGGACGCTGCCGTCGGCGCTGATGTCGATGTGCCGGAACTCCGGCGGGTTGCCGCTGTAGCTCCCGTCCGGGTTCTGTGAATTCGGGACGCCTTGGCTGACGCGTTGCCACGAGGTCCCGCCGTTGCGGGTTTCGAAGATGCCGCCGACGGGGGCGCGGTTGCCGGTGCCTTGGCGGACGCCGACGGTGAGGTAGGCGATGTTGGCCTTGGTCGGGTGCGCGACGAGACCGGTGGGGCGGATGTCGTCGCTGAACGCCGGCAAGCCGCTGTTCTTCGGCGACCACGTGGCCCACGGCCCGTCGCCGTTGCTGCGGAACACGCCCTCGGTGGTGGCGGCCCAGATCGTGCTCTGCTGCGTGCCGGCGTAATCGACGGCCACAATGTTCCCGTCGAGTCGGTTGGCCGTTGTCGTCCAGGTCACCCCGGCGTCGGTGCTTCGCCAAACGTAGCCGTAGTTGGGCGTCTGGCCCGGCGAGGAGAGCTTGAGCTCGCGGTGGTCGCCGCCGAAGGCGAGCAGAACTTGGTACGGCAAGTCGTTGCTGTCGTCGCCCGGCGTTGGGGCATCGGAGGGATCGAAAAGGATCTTCTCGATCGCATAGGAGTGGCCGAAGTTGGGGTCGTTCGGGTTGGCGAAGACCGGGTCGTCGGGGTCGACGGGATCCTTCGGGTCAGGCACCATGTTCGACCGCCGATCCTCCCAGGTGCGTCCGCCGTCGAACGAGACGTGCGGCCCGCTGAGCGTGCCGGCCCAGACGATGTCTGGGTCGGTCGGGTGGTACGTGAAGTCCGAGATCTGCCCCGCGTCCCAACCGGTCGTCGCCTCCCACGTCTGCGCCGCATCGCGAGACAGGCCGGTGTAGAGAATGTCACCGCCCACCAGCACGCGGTCCGAATCGTGCGGGCTGACCGCGATGGAGTCAATCCGCCCGCCGACGCCGGACTCGCCCATCGGCTGCCACTGGATCGACGACGCCGAAAGCAGCTTGCGTGGCTCCAGTGTCTCCACAAAGGGCGACCGCTGCATGGGGTAAAAATTGGTCACGGAACCTCCTCGTTCGCGTTGGATGGGGATCACCGACGCCGGACAACCCGATGACGGCAGCCGGAGAATACCAGAATCTCGGAATAGTGGCAATGCGGCAACACCGATTCTTGAACAAGCCATTGCTCAGGCTGATTTGGCTTAACTCCCGCTGTTTTTGCGGTTTCACACACGATGCCGGCGGCTTGTCTCAGCGGCTTGCCAAGGCGGGCCCGCCGAACAGGGCCGCCATCGACCCGGATGATCCGTGCTCAAGAATCGTTTCAGAAGAAGGTGGTGATGTTTCCCCAACCCGACCGGCATCCCGGGCGTTCCCATGTGACGAAGGCGGTTCATCTCGCGGTCAGCCGGCTCTCTGGCTTCATTGCAGCCGCGTGACCCGCAGTTGGGTTGACAGAGGGCGACGGGGGCGTAGCTTGGGTTCAGTGGACCGATTAGATTCCGTCGCCCGTTCCGCCTCCTCGGGCGGTCTGCTGGCGGCCGACATCCTCGAGAAGGTGCGCCACGAGCACTTCCCGGCCCGGCGGGCGGTGCAGGTGCTCCGGCAGCGGATCCGCGACTTCCTGCTCGCGGCCAAGCCCGCCGTGGGCGCCCGCTTTCCAACGGACGACGAGCTGGTCGAGGCAACCAACCTGAGCCGTTCCACGGTGCGGCGGGCCTTGGACGCGCTGCAACGCGAAGGATGGATTGTCCGCGAGGCCGGCCGGGGCAGCACAGTGGGTCCGCGCCGTTCCGTGCCGATCGAAGATCAAGCCACCTCAAGCAGGCAGGACAAGGAGACGCAAAACAACCTTGTTCGTCTGGCGGTGATCGTGTACCTGCAGGAGTTTCGCCGGGACTGGTTCACGCCGGTGGTGCTCCGCGGGATCGACCAGGCCGCCGACGACGCGGGGGTGACTGTCGAGATTCTTGGCCAGTCCGACG
This sequence comes from uncultured Tepidisphaerales bacterium, assembly GCA_964386435.1. Taxonomy (GTDB): domain Bacteria; phylum Planctomycetota; class Phycisphaerae; order Tepidisphaerales; family Tepidisphaeraceae; genus CAYLSV01. Next base: position 56,486 of record CAYLSV010000007.1, on the reverse strand, counting down.
CCGGCGTTGATGCGATGTCGCGTCGGCTGCATCGCAGCAAGCCGGACGTGCTGGTGTGCTTGGCCGCCGGGCAAGACAACGGGCTGATCGTGCGGGACGCGATGCTGCTGGGCATCCCGGTAATCGCCGCCGGCACGCAGATGGCGCACCTGAGTTGCCCGTCGATCATGGAGGACAACCTTCAGGGCATGCGGCTGGCCGTCGAGCACCTTGCGAAGGCGGGCCACACGCGGATTGGGTGCTTCCTCAACACCGCCCCCGGCCGCTGGGTCATCGATCGCTGCCGGGCTTTTCTTCACGTCACGGCCGAATTGGGCCTCGAAACCGACTCGCGCCTGATCCACTGGCTGGAGCAGTCGACACGCATCGGCGGCAACTTCAGCGAGTCCAAGTACAAGCATGCCGTGGATCAGCTCGACGCTTACCTTGACGACCAAAAGCCGACCGCGTTGATCTCGACCGGCTACTACATGTCGCAACTGGTTGCAACCGTCGTGAAGCGCAAGAAGCTCGCGATCCCCGACGACCTCTCGCTCATCACGTTTGATCAATGCCAGTGGCTCGAATCGTCTTTCGATGTCGGGGACCTGACGACCATCGAATTGCCGTTGCTGGAGATGGGCGAGCAGATCGCGCTGCGCTCGCGGAACCTGTCGGAGGGAATCGAGGTGCCGAGGCAGATTTTCCTGCCGTGCAAGCTCCGCGCAGGTGCGACGGTGCGGGCATTGTCATAACCAACCGACTGGCGCAAGAGCAAGGCCCGCCGAAGCGGCGGGCCCTGCTGCGTAACCCACGTGGTGCCGCGCAGCGCTACATCGCCTGCCGGCGACGCCGGACCATCAGGCTCAAGGCACCCGCGCCAATTGCCAACGCACTGCCCGGCTCGGGCACGACGCCGACATCGACGAGCTGCAGGCCGTAGATGGTCGCCGGAACGCCCGGTCCGCCGTTGGCGACGGTCAGGACCAAGTCGCCGGTCGGTGTGGAGGTGATGTTGTTGAAGACGACGAAGTCCTCACCGGCGGTGAGGGTGGTGGTGGCCGCGCTGATCGGGTCCGAGACCAAGGTGGTGTCCCCCACGGTGAATCGGCTGAAGTCGTCCACGCCGTCGCCGCCGCCGTAGGCGTAGAGGTCGTACAGCACCAGCGGGTCCAGGCCCGCGAACGTGAGCGTGCCGCTGCCGAAGGCGACGCCAAAGTCACGGGTGAGGGCTTCGGCGTCCGTGGTGGTCTGTGCCCCTGCGGTGCCGCCGGTGTTCACGAGGAAGTTCGACTCCGTGATGCTGATCGAGGTGGCGTTGCCGAAGGAGTCGGCCAGATCCGCCGTTGTGACGTCGTTGCTGGCGCCGTCCGGGTTCAGCAGGTTCCAGTTGGTGCCGGCACCCGGTGCGGCGGCGGTGCCGCTGTAGAGTCGGCTGAAAGCACCAACGTCAACGCTGACGACGGCCGCCGAGGCGGCGGTGGCGGTGGCGAGGGCGGCGATGGCCGCGAGGGTGAGTTGCTTGCGCATGGTTCCTTCTCCGTGGGGTTCGGCCATCCGGCGTGGACGGCCTTGTGTATGTGGCGTGCCCGCCCACGGTGGGGCGGCGTCCTCTTCGACTGCAAGTTACTTCACTTGCGGCCCCTGTCAACGCGATTCCGCGGGATCAGGTCTTAAAGTGTGATCCAATTCAGAAGAGCCTCACGGGGAGGCGGCGGCGTCGAGGTCGACGCTCAGCGATTGCACGGCGACGGTGAACGGGTTCTTCGAGTTCACGATGGTCCGAAGCCCGTGATGGGTGCCGAACTCATCGGCCGTCACGTTGTCGATCGTGTGCTCCAGCGACACCACCGACCGCCCCGGCCGCTCGACGCCGGCGACCAGCTTCAAGCCGTCCGCGTCGAAGCTGCCGGTGAGAGTCAGCGTGATCTTGTCGAGCTTGCTCGGGTTGAAGTCGAGCTTCTGCTCCGCCAGCACGTCCTTCCCGCGGCGGATGATCAGGCGGTACTCCACCGGGCCGTACTCGGTGGCGAGCGTGGCGGTGACGCCGGTGGATTGCCAGCTGCCGCCAAGGTTGGACTGCTCGGCCAACGCGACCAACTCGACCATGCCGTTGGAATAGTCCGTGGCTTTGAGCTCCAGCTCCGCCGAGGCAGTGAACGCGGACGTCGGCTCAAGCTCGACGGCGGCCGAGGCGTAGTTGCCGAACGGCTCGAGTTGGTCGATCGTCGCCACGCCGTCGGCAACCGTCCAGCCGGCACCGGCGGTGTTGGTGTCGAGCGTGAGCTTCAGATCGCCGGTGAAGTCTTCCACGAAGTCGGCCTGATCAAGATCGGTTTCTTGAGTGAGCGTCAAGCCCGCCGGCCAGTGCGTGATCCAGAAGCCGCGGCCGCCGGTGCCGAGGATCAGCCGGCCTTGGTTGTGCGGGTCGAACGCCAACGCCTCGCCCCGCAACACGGGCAGGCCGTCGCTCGCGCTGATCCAGGTTTGGCCACGATCTTCGCTGAGGTAGACGCCGGTGGCCCAGGTATGATCGTGGTAGGGCCGGTCGGCCGTCGACACGGCCATTCGGTTCTCGTCGAACGGGTCAACCGCGATGACCGCGGCGTACGGGTCATCGAAGATCCGCGTCCAGTTGTCGTCGCCGTCGTACCGCCAGACGCCGCCGTTCTCCTTGCCGCGGAAGGCGAGCGCGAAGAGCATGCCGGTGTGGTCGACATAGAGCTGGTCGCGCAGTTCCGGGCCGCCGATGTTGGCGAAGCTCTTGCCGCCGTCGGTGCTCATCCAGATACCGACGTCGCTGGACACCCACAAACGGTTGGCGTCGTTCGGGTCGCCGCGGACGAAGCCGAGCGCGGCCCCCTCAAAGATGACGTTCCAGGAGTCGCCGGCGTCCTCGCTGGTGTAGAGCTTTTGATCAACGACGGCCCAAATGCGTTGCGGGTCGTCCGGGTGGGCGTAGATCGAACTGGACCGCTTGGCCTGGTTTTTTGCCGGCAGGCCAAATTCGGGGCCGGAGATGGCTTGCCAGGTGCGGCCGTCGTCGAAGCTGCGGCCGATGCCGGCGAACTTGCCTTGGCCGTAGATCGCGTAGATGTGCCCGTCGCCGGCAAAGACCACGTCTTCGCCGCCGGCCCATGGGTTTGGATCCTCGCCGTGGTAACTCCAACTCTGCAGATCGTCGTTGCTCAGCCAGATCCGCGCCTGGTCCATGCCCTGAAGAATCACACGGCCCGGGGCGAACGGGTCGAACATGACCCGCTTGCCGACCAGACCGCTGTAGCCCGCGCCGCGCCACGTGGGTCCAAACTCCGTTTCCGACTCTACCAAAGGCGACAGCGGAAACTCGTACGATCGCCCCCCGTCCTCGCTCACGACCAGTTCCGAAGACGTGATGCCGAAAAGCCGTTGGTCATCATTCGGATCAAGCGTCAGAACCTCGGCACCGAGGCCGGGCCTGTAGGCGAAGTCCTGGACCACCACGAGCTCGCTGGTGTCCATGTCCGCGATGTGGATCGGCGCGTCGGGCCCGGCGTCGAACTTCCGCTTGGTGGCGATCGCCTTCCAGGATGCGCCGCCGTCGGTGCTGCGGTAGATGACGCCAACCGTCCAGTCCCGGTCACTGGCGTACATCAGGTCCGGGTTCTGCTGGCTCACGACGAAGCCGTGGTAGGTGGCGCTGCGGTTGGGATTAGGGCTGCGACGTTGGGTGAGGCCGTCGTTGAGCGGCGTCCAGGTTTGGCCCGCGTCGTCGGTGCCGAAGATGCCGCCGGGCAGCGCATCGGCCCCCTCGACGGCTTTGGCGAGCAGCGATACCCACAGCCGGTCGCCGTCGGTCGGGTGGGTCTGCAGCCGCAGTACCGAATCGTGCGGCAGGCCGTCGGTGCGGTCCTCCCAAGTCCGACCGCCGTCGTGCGAGACGCGGAAGCCGATGCCCTTGCCGGCCACGTAAAGGGTGTCGGACGAGCCGGGCGCGAACGCCGCAGCCGTGATGTTTTGGCCGTCCTCTGACGTGCCCGAGACGTAGCCGTCGCGGGTGAGCGTGTTGAGGGCCTCCCAACTCCCGCCGCCGTCCGTACTTTCCCACACGGTACCCCAGAGCGAGCCTTGGCCGACGGTGAACTCACGCCAGCCGCGACTCGACCCGCCAACGGCGATGAGCCGCTGCTCGTCGTTCGGGTCGAACAGGATCTTCTCGATCGGGGCGCTGAACGTGCCGCCGGCGATCTCGGGCATGCCCACCCGGCGCTCTTCCCAATTGGCACCGCCATCGTGGCTGACGTAAGGGCCGCTCATCGTGCCGATCCAGACGACGTCCGGGTCGGTGGGGTGCCAAGTGATGTCGCCTTGTTCGTAGCTTTTGAAGCCGAAGGTGGGCAGCCACGACTCGCCGCCGTCAATGGAGAGGGCGGCACCGAGCATGTCGCCGGCGATGAGGATGCGGTCCGGATCATGCGGGCTGACACGGACCGCGGTCATGCGGCCGCCGTTGCCCGGCTCGTTGAGCGCGGTCCAGTGCAGCGGCCGATCGGACGCCGGTGCCGCGTGAGCCGGTGCGGCAACAAACGGGGCAAGGCCAGCCAGCAGGACCGCAGCCATCAATCTTCCAAGGGCGCAGGACATCAAGAACTCCGGGCCGGGCCGGAAAACGGCCCGCTAAGGGTGTGATCAATCGGAAAGACGACGCGTTCGACGGCAATCGGCTACTGCCGATCGACGAGGAACAGGCGGAGCGTCGCCTCCTTCTCGCGCAGCGTCTTGGCGTGCCCGTCGGTGAACAGGTAGTTGCACGCACTGTCATCACCGTGCCGAAGGCGCGGCTTGCCGAAGGGATCGGACTGCACCACCGAGTCCACCGCGGACGAGATGACGGCTTCGTTCAAAGCTTCCGGATCGTTGTCACGCCACCACCGCTTCCGCAGGCTTTTGAACCAGGTCGTGTAGCTGATCTCAGCACCGGCTGAATCGAGCCAGCGGAGGTTGGTCCCAACAAAGGCCGAGCCACCGGTGCGGGCCCAGGTGTCGTTGATCGATTGGACGCCGTCCCAGATGAGCGTGGTCTCGGAGCTGCCGCGGATGGACGAGAGCCGGTAGGGCCGGGGCGAGATTGCCGCCGGTGGGCTGTCGGCCATCGGGTCCGCCCCGAACCTCATGTTCGGCATGAGCACCGGGTGGGACGAGTAATGGGTCCGGGCGTTCTCTTCCGACTCCTGGCCGCTGGGGCACAGGAACGCTTCGGTCACGTTCTCCGCGGTCGACCAATCGGCCCCCTCGGTGCTGCCAAGGTAGGCCGAGATCAGAATGGGCCAATCCGTCCCGGTGCCGGCGCTGTTGTAGGGTTCCCCGTTGTAGTTCGGGCCCATCTCGCCCAGGGGCAGAACGTTGTCGGTCTCGCTCGCGTAACCGATCGTCGCCAGCCCCGCCTGACGCAGGTTCGACAGGCAGGCAACCGCTTGGGCCGACCGACGCGCCGACTGCAGGCTCGGCAACAGAATGCTGATCAGCAACGCGATGATCCCGATCACCACGAGCAGTTCAACCAGGGTGAATCCGCCGGCCCGGGTCACGACCAGACGGCGACGGGACACGGAACGTTCAGAAGGATTGCGGGTCATGGGAGCCTCCTCAGCTCTTGGATCAAGCCCGGGCCGAAGACACTCGGCTGCCGGGCAAATGAAACTAATCCGACGCAGTGGCTACATTACCCGATGAGCCGCCCATGTCAACGGCAATCAACCCACGCCGCACGGCTTGGTTGATCGAGCGGACGCTGAGGCCAGACAACACGGCGGCGTCGACTGCCGAAAGGTTTGCGGCGAAGAGCTTGAGGCGTGCTCGGAAGCGCGCACCTTTGCCCATGCAACGGCTGTGGTAGCGGTGATGCGTGCGGCATCAAAAGGCTGAAACACCTCCCGTGATCATCGTGCGTCCAAAGCCCAAGCCTTCGGCCAGAACCAGCACACGCGACCATGCACTTCACATAACAACTGTTACCGGACTTAGATGGTTGTGGTCGTATTGCCCCTGGCGCTTTGCATCAGACGATCCGCTGGGAGTGGCCGAGTCGGCGGGAATACGTCGTGGATTTGGCACCTGCGCCTAGTCGAACCACCACAGCAGGTCGTGCCCCCACGCTTGCGACTGGATGACGAGCGTCATGACGCCCAGCGTCATCAGCAGTGACAGCAGGACGAGCCCGGTCAGCTTCCACCCCTCCCTCGGCCGGGGCGGGCGGGGGTTGGTGGCGAAAAAGGCGATTGGCACGAACACCATTGCCGCCGGGAAGCCGGCCAGCAGGATCATCAGCCCGGCCTCGCCCAACTGCCAGCCGAGCGTCGCGGCCCGCCAGTTGTTGTAAATCGCCGGCCGCTCGCCCAGCCGCAGCCAGACGAGCAGGTAATCCAGCACGATCAACCCCAGCCCCCACACCGACCACAACGCCACGACCACCGCCACACCCCACCGCGCCCGCAGGTCATCCCCGCCCCGGCCGTACTCCAGCGTCGTCCGCTCGGTGTCCACGCATCACGGTAGATCGTTTGCAGAACCTGCAACGCCACCGCCCGTTAGTCGAACCACCAGGATAAGTCGTGCCCCGCCTCCTCGACGAGCCAAAGCCCGCCGGCATTGAGCCCCCACGCGGCGGCGGCGAACAGGGTCACACGCAGGTACTGCCGCCAATGCCGCTGGCCCGGCGGGATCAGCAGATAGCACCACGGCAGCACCCACACCGGCGAAAGCAACGCGAGCATTGACGGAATGTTCAGGCACAACCCCACCTCCGCCACCGCCGGCGGGTTCGGGCGGTTGCCGTGGAACGGGATCGGCTGCTCGCCGAGGACGATCCAGCTCGCGCCGTAGTGCCCCAATGCCAAGGCGAGCGCGATCACCGGGTGCCCGGCAAGCAACCCGATCAGCCGCCACCGCCATTGCACCACCGGCTCGGCTTGTCCGTAACTCAGCACCTCGGGCGGTTCAGGCATCGTCGGTGATCTTCAGCAAATGGTCGACGTACTGCTGCTGCGGGCCGTCGCCGGGGTGCTCGCGTTGCCACTCCTCGAACAGTTGCCGGCAGTCGGCGTGGCGGATGCCGCCCAGGAGACGGGGCATGACGCCGCCGGCTTCGCTCGGGGGCAGCATCCGGCCGCTGCCGGCGTCGGCCGGGGCGGGGTGGCCGAAGATGATCGTGTCGACCCCGGCGATCATCGACGCCCCGAGACACATCACGCAAGGCTCAAGCGTGCACGCCAAGATCAACCCGCGGGCCCCCTGCTTCACCTCGCCGGCGGCTTCCTTAAATGCCACGACCTCGGCGTGGTCGATCAGCCCGGCGGTGCGGTGCTGGCGGTTGAAGCCGCGGACGATCAGCTCGCCGTCGGGGTGGTGCAGCGTGCAGCCGATCGGCACGCCGCCATCGTCGACCGCCTCCCGCGCCACCGCGATCGCCCCGGCCATGAACTCCTCGAGCCGCGCCGCGTCGAGGTCGATCGTTTTGGGGTCGGCGTGGTCGAGGGCGTCGCCCAAGTGAGTCAGCAAATCGGCCGCGTCGTCGTAAACGTGGCGGGCCCCGGCGGCGCGGAGCGCGGCGGCGTCGAAGCCGCCGCTTCGGACGGCCAGCGTGGTGACCCCGGCCCGGCGGGCGGCGGTGGCGTCGTGCGGGCTGTCGCCGATGAGCAGGCACTGGGCCGGGTGGAACCCGCCCGCCTCGGCCGCGGCGAGGATCAGATCGGGGGCGGGCTTGGCGTGCTCGGCGTCGTCGGCGGTGGTTTGGGCGTCGGTGAGCTGCTCGAAGTCGACGCCGGTCAACTCGCGAACCACGCCCAGCTGATCGCCGCCGCTGCTGGTGGCGAGGACCGTCTTGAGGCCGCGCTGCTTGAGCGCCTCGACCATCTCGACGGCCTTCGGGAAGACGTCGATGCCACGCTGTTTGGCCAGCGCGTCGAACGCGGCGCCCTCGGCCTCGGCGAGGTCGGCGGCCTGGTCGCGGGCGTCGGGGCCCAGCACGCTCTCGACGACCAACTTGCCGCCCTTGCCGATCTCCCCGGCGAACCGCTTGCGGCCGATTTTGTATCCGAAGTCGGTTGCGGCCCGCTCCCACGCCTCGGCGTGCAGGGCATTGGTGTCGATCAGGGTGCCGTCGAGGTCGAGCAGGGCGCAGCGGGCGGACATGCCGCCGGCCCAGCAACAGGCGTTCCAACCCCGCCCGCCATTTCGAATGCGACAACCGCGGGGGCATTGGCATAATGGTTGGCATGACCTACCCCAACCAACCTGGTTCGTCCGCCCCCGGCTCATATCACTTGCCGTCGAAGAAGGCCAGCACGCTGGGCATCATCGGCTTGGTGCTGGGCATCCTCGGTCTTCTGGTCGGCTGGGTGCCGTTCATCGGCCTCGTGGCCCTGCTGCTGCTGCTGCCGGCGTTGCTGTTGGGCGTGATCGGCTTCTTCACTTCCGGCGGCCAAACCAACGTCGGCCGCGGTTTGCCCATCGCCGCGACGCTCGTGGCGCTGCTGGCCCTACTCGTGAGCGTCGGCTCGACCGTCGCCACCGGCGTCTTTGTCGCCACCACCGCCAGCGAGGAGGTCCGCAAAGAGGCTTTGGCCAATGGCGATCGGTTGCTGGCCGAGGTCGATGCGGTCGAGTCGTCGGAAACCGCCACCGACGCCCAGAAGCAGGCGGTCCAAGACGCTGCCACCCGGGTGCGTGAGTTGAACGAGCAAGCCCCCGAAGAGTTGGCCGTCTGGACCCAGTACCTGCCGGCCATCGTGCAATTGGAGCAGGCGCTGCGGGAGGCCGGCGTGCAGGTCGACGGCGTCGATATCGAGGTGCCGGAGAACGGCGAGTTCGAAGATTTTCCGGCGGAGTTCAACTTTGACTCCACTGGCGAGTAGCCGCGGTCACGCGTCGATGCGCAGCTCGCCGTCGCTCAGGACGCGGGCGCGGAGGCCGCCGTAGAAGGGAGTTTTCAGGAACGCCTGGCCGCCGGGGGCGATCACGCGGTCCATCCATTGGCACGGCTTGCACTCCTGGCTGCCCTCGAAGGTGACGCCTTGGAAGGTGAACGATTTGCCGAGCCAGTCACCGAGCTCGACGCCGCTGACGATCAGGTTGCGGCGGAACACACTTGGCGGCAGGTTGGGCAGGCGGAACTTGTCGCGGACTTGCTCGATGACGTCGCACGACATGAACGTCACTTGATCCCGGCCGCCGGGCTTCTTGCCGAAGTAGCGGTCGCCTTCGAGGCCCATGTCGGTCACGCAGCGGACTTGCTCGGGCATGGTGGTGCCGTGGACGAGGCGGCCCTCGCCGCCCTTGCCCCAGTAGTCGTGGCCGGCGGAGATGACGATGTGGTGCAGCTTGGCGTCCCAGGCGGACAGGTCGTTTGGCATCGTGGGCCACACGGTACGCGATTCGCAGCGGCGGCAACAGTGTCCAAGCCCCTCCCGCCCCGCCGTCGCCCGAAGCTCGCCATCGTCGGGGCCGGGCCGTCGGCGTTGTACCTGCTCAAGAACCTGCTGCTGCAGGACGCCACCCGTCTGCTGGCGTCGATCGACGTCTACGAGCAGCGACCCCGCCCCGGCACCGGCATGCCCTACGACCCGGCGACCACCGACCGGCACAACCTGTGCAACATCTCCTCCGAGGAAATGCCGCCGCTGGCCGAGGGCTTCGCCGACTGGCTGCGACAAGCGGACGAGGCGGTGCTAAGGCGGTATGACCTGCACCGGCAGCAAGTGAGCGACGAGGAGACGTACCCGCGGGCGCTCATGGGCGAGTACTTCGCGCAGCAGTTCACCGACCTCGCCGAACGACTTGGGACGGCCGGGGTGCCGGTGACGGTTCATGCGCAGAACCCGGTGAAGGATCTAATCGATGAGCCGGCGGACGGGCGGATCGCCGTCGTCACCGACAACGGGCGGCAAGAGTTCGACCGCGTCGTCATCGCCACCGGCCACGTCTTTGGCGAAGAAGACGACCCCGCCAACGGCCACTTCACCTCGCCTTGGCCGATCGGCAAGTTGCTGCCGAAGGAAGGCACGTTTCACAACTTCGAGGTCGGCACGCTCGGGGCGTCGCTCAGCGCGTTCGACGTCGTCGCCGCCCTCGCCCACCGCCACGGAACCTTCGAGCCGGTCGGCGACGACGGGGCGCTGAAGTTCGTGCCAAGCGAGGGAGCCGACGACTTCCGCCTCGTCATGCACTCGGCCGAGGGGTGGCTGCCGCACTTGCAGTACGAACAGCGCGAGCCGATGCGGCAGGTTTACCGCCACGTCACCCGCGAGCAGTTGCTCAACCTCGCCGCCGACAACGTCCTGCGGCTGAGCGACTACTGGGACCGCGTGATGCGGCCGGCCCTGGTCGACGCCCTGCGGCACGACAACCTGCCGGCGATCGCCGACGACCTCGCCGGCGGGTTGTCGATGGAGGATTGGGTCGAGCGGATGAAAGCCGACCACACCTACGCCGACGCCTTCGAGGGCATGCGGCAGGAGCTGCCCGAGGCCCGGCGGTCGCTGGATCGCGACGAGCCGATTCGGTGGAAGGAGGTGCTGGACGACTTGATGTACGCCCTGAACTACCACGCCGAGCTGCTGCCGGGCGAGGACCACGTGCGGCTGCGGTCGGTGCTCATGTCGTTCCTGATGAACGTGATCGCCGCCCTGCCGATCGAGTCGGCCCGTAAGCTGCTGGCGTTGCGTGACGCCGATCGGCTCGACCTGCGCAGCGGCTACGTCACGGTAAAGGACAAGCGCGACGGCCAAACCTTCATCGATGTCGACGGCGAGGAACACGTTTTCCGCATGTTCGTCGACTGCGGCGGCCAAGGCACGGTGACGATCGACAACTACCCTTTCCCGAGCCTCACCAAGGCCGGCACCGTCCGGGCCGCGGCCGCGCCGCTGGCCGATGCGGACGCCGACGTGCCGGACGGCCGCCGCACGGAACTCAATGGCCGCCCCGCCGTGCAGCTCGACGGCATCGCCATCGACCCCGGCTACCGCGTCATCGGCACAGACGGCCAGCCCAACCCCCGGCTGCTCGACATCGGCTTCCCGCACACGCTGGGCCTGCGGCCCTACTCCTACGGCCTGCAAGCCTGCAACCACACCGCCGAGATGGTCGTCGCCACCTGGCTCCGCGACGCCGCCGGCGACGAGCCCGACGCCGTGGCCGACTTCGCCGAAGTCGAGGCCACGGTGCCGAGTGAGCGCTGACGCCGCCCCTACGCTCCCCGCGATGACCCGCCTGTGCGTGCCGCTGTTGATCGAGCCGGGGCAAATCGACGCCGGGCGGCGGGACATCGCCGCGGCCGTGGAGGCGGGGGCCGACGTGGTGGAGCTGCGGCTCGATTACTGGCAGGACGCCGACGATTTCCCAAGGCTCGTCGGCGGGCTCGACGTGCCGCTGATCCTCACCTGCCGCCCGAGTTGGGAAGGCGGCCACAGCGAACTCGACGACGACGACCGGCTCGATCTGCTGGAGCGCTGCTTCGAGGACGCGCCCGAAGGGGCGCTAATCGACTACGAATGGGCGGCCGTCGAGCGGGGCGTGGAGCCGGCCGCGCCGTTCATCGTCAGCAGCCACGACTTCACCGGCCGCCCGCCGACGCTGACGAAGCTTTACGCCCAGATGGCCGACTCCGAGGCGGCGGTCGTGAAGCTCGCCTGGGCCGCCCGCAGCGTGCGGGACAACCTCGAGGCGTTCGATCTGCTCGCCGGCCGGGCCAAGCCGACGATCGCGCTGTGCATGGGCGAGGCCGGGCTGCCCAGCCGGGTGCTGGCCAAGAAGTTCGGGGCGTTCCTGAGCTTCGCCGCCCTGCGCGACGACATCCAAACCGCCGCCGGCCAGCCGACGATCGCGCAGATGAAAGACCTGTACCGCTGGGACCACCTCACCCCGGCGACCGAAGTCTTCGGCGTCGTGGGCGACCCGGTGGGCCACAGCATGTCGCCGGCCGTGCACAACGCCGCGTTCGACGCGACCGGCCACGACGGCGTCTACCTGCCGCTGCCGGTGGCCGCGGGGTGGGAGAGCTTCAAGGCGTTCATGGAAACCTTCGGTCGCCACGACGCCCTGGACCTGCGCGGCCTGAGCGTCACGATCCCGCACAAGGAAAACGCCCTGCGTCACCTCCGTGAAACCGGCGGCCAGATCGAGCCGCTGGCCGGGCAGATCGGCGCGGTCAACACGCTCACCTTCGGCGAGACGCTCGCCGGCCGCAACACCGACCACGCCGCCATACTCGCCAGCCTGAACCTCGAGCCGGCGGGCAAAACCGTTGGCGTGATCGGTGCCGGCGGCACCGGCCGCACCGCCGTCGCCGCCGTCGCCGCCGCGGGGGCCGCCGTCACCATTTACAACCGCTCCGAGGATCGGGCCGCCGCCCTCGCCGCCGAGTTCGGCGTGCAGCACGCCCCGCTCGCCGCCCTCGCCGGCGCCACCGCCAACGCTTGGCTCAACACCACCAGCCTCGGCATGTCGCCCGACACCGACGCCTCTCCATTCGATGGCCACCTGCCGAAGCTCACGCCCGAGACGATCGTCTGGGACGCCGTCTACAACCCGCCGAAGACCAAGCTGCTCCAACAGGCCCAAGCCGCCGGGGCGACGGCGATCGGCGGCATCCACATGTTCACTCACCAAGCCGCCGCGCAGTTCGAGCAGTGGACCGGCAACCCCGCCCCGCTCGACGCGATGCGCGAGGCCATCGAGGCCAAGCTGCGCCCGACGCATGACGCCTGATTCGCGGCCCAACACCAGAAACCGTCGGCCGAGTTACCCGCTACGTCGCCCCGAACTCCCGCGCCCACACCTCCAGAAACAGCAGGGCATAGAGCCGCTGCCCATGGTCACGGCCGGCGTCGTGCTCGTCGATGAGCCTGCGGACGGCAACGGCGTCGAGGTGGGCGGCGCAGAAGCCGCCGGGGTCCAGCACGTGCTCCCGCAGCATGCCCCGCAGCGGCCCGCGGAACCAGTCGCCGATGGGCAGGGCGAACCCCATTTTCCGCCGGTCGAAGACCTCGCTCGGCAGGTCGCCGGCGAACGCCTCGCGCAGCCGCCGCTTGCCGTGCCGGCGGCCGAGCATCAGGTGGTCGTCCCGCAGCCGCCCGGCCAGCGTCATGAGCCGCCGGTCCATGAACGGCGAGCGGACCTCCAGCGAACACGCCATCGACGCCCGGTCCACCTTCGCGTGCAAATCGTCCACCAGGTACGTCTGCCGATCCAGCGCCGCCGCCGCCGCGATCGGCCAATGGCCCTGCTGCCGCAGCAGTCGCCCGAGCAACGCCTCGTGCGGCGTCGGCTTCTCGGCGTCGCCGGTGAGTTGCCGCAGTTGGTCGGCGTCGAACAGGCGGACCAGGCTCAGGTACCGCAGCTCCGGCTGGAAGTGCATCGCCCGGGCGAACCGCCGGAACTTGGCGACTTTGCCCTTCGGATGCCCCGCCGGCAGCAGCCCGGCCAGCAGCCGCATCGGCGAACCGAGTGGCCAAAAGAGGCCGCTCTGGGCAAACGCCCAGTACCGCTCGTAGCCGCCGAACAGTTCATCGCCGCCATCGCCGCCGAGGGCGACCTTGACGTGCCGGCTGACAAACTTCGACAGGTGAAACGTCGGCAGCGCGCTGCTGTCGGCGAACGGCTCGCCGTAGTGCCGAACGAGCTTCGGCAAGTCCTCCGCCACGTCGGGCGACACCGTCGCGTCGGCGTGATCGGTACCCAGATGCTCGGCCACCCGCCGGGCGAAGGGCCGCTCGTCGTACCGCGAATCGTCGAAGCCGACGCAGAAGGTCCGCACCGGCCCCCGCCGCGCCGCCACGGCCGCGGCGGCGACGACGCTGCTGTCGATGCCGCCCGAGAGCAACACACCGATCGGCACGTCGCTGATCAGTTGCCGGTCGGTTGCCGCCAGCACGTGCCGCCGCACGGCGTCGGCGGAGGTG